>NZ_CP049107.1:2669166-3030000 GCF_011044255.1 Rhizorhabdus phycosphaerae | reverse complement strand
CGCCTTCGTCCGCCGAGCGCTGCTGACGTTCACCGTCCTGCTCGTAGCGGGGCTGCTCGTAACGATTCTGGTCGGCGCGATTCTGTTCGTAACGCTGGCCGCCATCGCGACGGCGAGGCTCGCCCTGATCCTCGCTCCGCGAGGCCTGGACGTCGTCGCCAATGCGCTCGCCCTCGTCGCCATATTCCTCGTCGGACTGCATCGAGAAATCGTCGCGCCGCGGGCGCGGCTGCTGATCCTCGAAGCGCGAGCGGCTTTCGCTCAGCACCCGGAAATAATGGTCGGCGAACTGGAGATAATATTCGGTGTTGACCCGGTCGCCTTGCATCTGCGCGTCGCGGGCGAGCGCCTTATACTTTTCGAGCAGCTGGGCGGCATTGCCCCGCGCACGATTGTCGATGCGGTTACCGCGATCCTGGCCCCCATTGCCACCGTTCGGCCGGGGTGCACCCGAACCACCGCCACGACCGCGACGGCGGCCGTTCTGCCGATTGTTTATCAACTTACCGATGTCCTCGTCACTGGTGGTATAGGTTCACCACTCCCACACCGGGACCATCCCGGATTACGTCAGGGGCCATCGTCCCCAAGCTGCATGATGCACGCCGCCCTACGGCGCGGGCCTTTTGGACACCGCATCCACCGCACGTCATGGTCGCCTGTTGGGCGTCCCTGCCATTGGGGGTCGTAGCATCGGGCGGGTGCACGCGAACGGACCCTGCCCTTACCGTGGCTTCCGATGTAGGGGCAGGCGCAGCGGATTCCAAGCGGATAATGTGCGCTCTACGACAAAAGGTCAGTGACGGGCGACGATAGCCCGATCGCGTCCGCCCAGATCCTGCCGAACCATGGTGATCAGGCCCGTCTCCGCCAGCAGCGCCGAAACCGCAGCCGCCTGAGTCCACCCGATCTCGACCACGGCGAGACCATGGGGCGCCAGCAACCGCGCGATGTCGGGTGCCAGCCGCCGATAGTCGTCCAGCCCCTCGATCCCGGCGAACAGCGCGCCGGCAGGCTCATAGGCACGCACCTCCGCAGCCAGATCCGCGCCCGTCTCTATATAAGGCGGGTTGCACAGGATCAGGTCGAACGGTCCGGCCACCGCCCGGCCCCAGTGGCCCTCCAGCAGCGTCGCCCTGTCCGCCATGCCGAGCCTTTCGACGTTGCGCGCCGCGATCGCCAGCGCGGCATCCGACCGGTCGATCCCGGTGCCGCGCGCGCGGGGCCATTGCGCCAGTGCCGCCAGCAACAGCGCCCCCGAGCCCGTACCGAGATCGAGTATCGTGGTGGGCCCCTCGGCACCGAAATGGTCCACCGCCACTTCAATCAGCGTCTCGCTGTCGGGCCGGGGGATGAGGACACCGGGACCGACTTCGAGCGTGATCGACCAGAAGTCCCGCTCGCCGAGTATATAGGCGACCGGCTCGTGGAGACGGCGACGATCGAGCAGGGTTTCGAACGCCGCCGGCGACGGATCGTCGAGCCGCCCGAGCAGCAGGGCATCGCGCTCCACGCCCAGGGCCGCCGCCATCAGCAGCTCGGCATCGAGCCGCGCGCTCGCGCTCCAGCCCGCCAGCTCTCCGGCGGCGCGCGCCAGCGCCGCGCGGACCGTCTCAGCCATCGAGCTGGGCGAGACGCTCGGCCTCGTCCTCGGCGATCAGCGCGCAGACGAGCTCGTCGAGCCCCGGCCCCTCCAATATCTCGTCGAGCCGGTGCAGCGTCAGGTTGATGCGGTGATCGGTGACGCGCCCCTGCGGGAAATTATAGGTGCGGATCCGCTCGGACCGGTCGCCCGACCCGACCATAGACTTGCGCGCACCGGCCCGTTCGCTGGCGAGGCGCTCGCGCTCCATCTCGTAGAGCCGGGTCCGCAGCACCTTCAGCGCCTTGGCCTTGTTCTTATGCTGCGACTTCTCGTCCTGCTGGATCACCACCAGGCCCGTCGGCAGGTGGGTGATGCGCACGGCACTGTCGGTCGTGTTGACCGACTGGCCTCCGGGACCCGACGACCGATAGACGTCGATCCGCAGATCCTTGTCGTCGATCTGCACGTCGACATCTTCGGCCTCGGGCAACACCGCAACGGTCGCCGCGGAGGTGTGGATGCGCCCGCCCGATTCCGTCACGGGGACGCGCTGGACGCGGTGGACGCCGCTTTCGAACTTCAGCCGGGCGAACACGCCCGCCCCGGTCACACTGGCGACGACTTCCTTATAGCCGCCCAGATCCGCCGAGCTGGCCGAGATCAGTTCGACCCGCCAGCCCCGGCTCTCGGCATAGCGCTGATACATGCGGAACAGGTCGCCCGCGAACAGCGCCGCCTCGTCGCCACCGGTCCCGGCACGGATTTCGAGCATCGCCGATCGTTCGTCGGCGGCATCGCGGGGCAGCAGCTTGAGGGCGAGATCGCGCTCTGCTGCGGGCAGGCGCGCACGAAGCTCCTCGACCTCCTCGACCGCCATGGCTTTGAGCTCGGCGTCGCCGCTCTCGTCCTCGGCCATGCCGCGCAGCACTTCGAGTTCGGCCCGAAGACGCCGCACCTCGCCCGCCGCCACCGCGACCGGCTCGATCTCGGCATAGTCCTTGGACAGCTGGACGAACTGGTCCGACGGCAGATCGCCGCGCGCCATCAAGGCCTGGAGCTCGTCGCGCCGGGCCTCGATCTGCGCGATCCGCGCCGAACTGATCGCTCCTGCCATGCGCGATCAGCCCTCCAGCGCCGCCACCAGCGCATCGACCGCGACCGGCCGCTGGCTCTGCTCGACCATGTCTTTCAGCGAGACCTCGCCGCGCGCGACCTCGTCCTCGCCGATGATCACGGCAAAGCGGGCGCCTGCGGCATCGGCCTTCTGCATGCGCCGCTTCATATTGCCCTTATAGGCCATGTCGGCGGAGAGCCCGGCCCGACGCAGATCGGCCAACACGCGGCCAGCCAGCGCCTGCGCCGCCTCGCCCATCGGCACCACCGCGACGTCGATACGCTCCGCCGCCGGCTCGTCGATCAGCATCGCCAGCCGCTCGATACCCGCCGCCCAGCCGACCGCCGGGGTCGGCGGACCGCCGAGCGCCTCGATCAGACCGTCATAGCGCCCGCCGCCGAGCACCGTCCCCTGCGCGCCCAGACGGTCGGTGACGAACTCGAAAGCGGTGTGACGATAATAGTCGAGGCCGCGCACCAGCCGCGCATTGCGCGTCCAGGCGACACCGGCCGCCTCGAGCCCGCGCGTGACCGCTTCGAAGAAGCTGCCCGCCTCGGCCGACAGATAGGCGTCGATCTCGGGCGCCGCATCGGCGATCGGCCGGTCGCGCGGGTCCTTGCTGTCGAGGATGCGCAGCGGGTTCTTCGCCAGTCGGTCGAGGCTGTCCTCGCTCAACTCGCCGCGATGCTTCTCGAAATGGGCGATGAGCGCGCTGCGCCAGGCCTCGCGCGTCTCGCCGTCGCCCAGCGTGTTGAGCGTAAGCGTGACCCCGTCCGCCACGCCGAGCTCGCGCAGCAGCTGATCGGCGAGGCAGAGCAATTCGACATCGGCCTGCGGCTCGCCCGCGCCGATGATCTCGGCATCGAGCTGGTGGAACTGGCGATAGCGCCCCTTCTGCGGCCGTTCATAGCGGAACAGCGGGCCGTGGGTCGCGACCTTTAGCGGCGCATATTGCTGCCAGCCTTCGGTCAGATAGGCGCGGCAGATGCCCGCCGTAAACTCGGGACGCAGCGTGACCGAATCGCCGCCGCGGTCCTCGAAGCTGTACATTTCCTTCGACACGACATCGGTCGTTTCGCCCAGCGACCGCGCGAAGACGGCGGTCGGCTCGAACACCGGCACCTCGACCCGCCCGAAACCGTAAAGGCGGCGGATGCGGTCGAAGGTCTCCACCACATGGCCGAAGCGGCGGGCCTGTTCGCCCAGCATGTCCTGCGTGCCCCGGATCGGGCGCGGTGTTTCGATCCTGCTCATGCCGCGCCCTTATCCTCACATCGCCCGGCGGGGAAGCGCTTTGCGCGGGCCCGCGGGCGCGACGCGAGCGCGACCAAGTGCGAGAAAGCCGGCCCGACGTGCCGAAAACAGGGGACGTAGCGGTGAATCGGCTTGGAATCCGATGCGGTGCAGCATAAAGGCGCGCCATGAACATCGACCTCATCCCCGTGGGCGACGATCCGCCCAACAGCCTCAACGTCATCATCGAAGTGCCGGTGGGCGGCGAACCCGTGAAATATGAGTTCGACAAGAAGTCGGGCGCGCTTTTCGTGGACCGCATCCTGCACACGCCGATGCGTTACCCCGCCAATTACGGCTTCGTGCCGCACACGCTGTCGCCCGACGGCGATCCGCTCGACGCACTCGTCGTCGCGCGCTCGCCCTTCGTACCGGGCTGCGTCGTCCGCGTCCGCCCGATCGCCGTGCTCAAGCTCGAAGACGAAGCCGGCGGCGACGAGAAGCTGCTGACCGTGCCGGTCGACGGCACCTTCCCTTATTATTCGAAGGTCGGCGAGCGGGACGATCTGCCCGAGATCGTGATGCAGCAGATCGAACATTTCTTCACCCACTACAAGGATCTCGAAGCCAAGAAGTGGGTGCGCATCGGCACCTGGGGCGACGCAGACGAAGCGCGCCGCATCGTGGTCGAGGCGATCGAGGCCGCAAAGAACGCCAAGGCCGCCTGACGGCTTCGGCTCTGCGCCGAGGAATAGAAGGGCCGGTCGGGCCGGTGTCGGGAAGACGGGCGGAGCGCCCCTCCCGACGCTGGTCCGGCCGGCCTTTTTCGTGGAACAGGCGCGCGACGGGCGCCAGAAAAGCCGGTTCGCCCTGCCCGGCGCGACCCAGGTCGTAACAATCTGAAAAAGTCGCGATTACCCGCTTGCATGGAATCGGAGCGCCCCCTATAGGCGCCCCACTTGGCTCAATCCGGTCGGCTCCCGAGGCCTGAAAACGTCCGGATCTCCGTCGGGGAGTAGCTCAGCCTGGTAGAGCACTGTCTTCGGGAGGCAGGGGCCGGAGGTTCGAATCCTCTCTCCCCGACCACTTCATTTCATCGACGATGGCATGACAGGACGAGCCCTTCGGGGCCCGCCCTGTCGCGCGCCGTCTCAGACGCGCTGCGGTTCAGAATCCTAATTTGAGGCTTCTCTAAGGCGCTCACCCCTTAGACGTATGAAGCTGGCTTGCTGTATTTGACCTGTCGGCGTGCGCTCAGTAGCCTCGACCTCGGCCACCAAGCCTATCATGGCATCGCACGATAGCATGAAATTGAAACGCTGGCGGTCGGTGAACCCTGCCGAGATGGGGACCAGCCGCCCCTCGATCTCGACGACCATCGTCGCCATGATGTCGCCGTTGTCCTGCCGGCTGATCAACTCGCGGATGCGGCCGTCATAGGTCTCCGCCCGCTTGATCCGCTGCCAGTTGGTCGAGCGGCCCGCCTTATAGGTCGAATTGGCGTGCTTGAGGATGACGCCCTCGCCTCCGGCAGCGATCACCTCCGCAGCGACGCGGCGCGCGTCCTCCACCGAGTCCACCCAACCCCACGGCATCGGACGGACCGGGCTACGCTCGCCCAGCGGCTGGCAGTGCTTCTCCAGCACCCGCTTCCGCGCCAGCAGCGCATGTCCGACCGACTGCCCTCGCCACTGTCGCATCGTCATCACGTCGAAGGCGTGAAAGATGCCGGCGTTGCCCTGCGAACCCTTCGCCGAGAAATGACGCTTGGTCGCTTCATAGGAGGCATCGACCTGCCATTCCCCGTCCACGAACAGCGGAACGCAGGCAGCGTGCTCCAAGCGCCGGATCTCGGCGGCGATGTGCTCGGCGCCCAGGATGGGAACGCCCTCGCGGGTGACGAGCTCGCCATCGATCCACAGCATTCGGATGCCGTCGATCTTCGGCTCCTCGATGCAGCCGCCGACCGGGATCTTTCCGTTGAAGTCGGTCACGAGCTGGCAGAGGCCCTGTAGGCGATCGCCACGGGCGAGAGCCGGGTGCGCGTTCACTGCTCCCCTCCCCGGCGGGCGCGGTTGCGCTGGAAGCCGTCGCGGTCGAACCAACGCAGGATCGACACAAGCGGCACCTTTACCGGGGTTCCGTTCTTGAACGCAGCGCGCGTCGTCGACTCGCCGATCCCAAAATCCTCCTGCAACAGGCGCGGCCAAGTCTTCGGATCCGCGTCGGGATAGAGCCAGGCCAGCGCGTCAGCGTCGAGCTTGGGCAGCGCGAACGACCGGGGCAGACCAGTCACCTCGTCCCGACCGTTCTCCCGTAGCCATTCGCGCGCCTGCTCGATCGCAACGCGCGCGGGCGAAGTGTCGGCGAACAGGCGGACAACCTTCTCGAAAGAGCCGCCGCTGATTCGCTGCACCTTGTCGACCTGCCCCGGAACCGTGCTCTTCCCGATCAGCTCGGACAGGAAGGGCCGCCGACGCCACCGCTCATCGGTCAGGAAATAGACCGCGATCTCGGTCCAGTGGGTTTTGCCCTCCTCATGCGTCGAGAAGAAGCCGATGCGCTGCGCGCGGCTGGTATCGATGTCGTTGGGGTTCATTGCTGCCTCTGCACCAGCCGCCTTCTCCAATACTGATCCAATCAAACGAGATCGCTCCAAGAGGCATTTTTGCACCTTGGAACAATGCTCCCCCAAGTGACGAAAGCAGGCTCTTCCGAGCCCGCCCTGTCGCGCATCGTTCAGAAGCTCTCCCCTACCAGCGCCT
Source organism: Rhizorhabdus phycosphaerae (assembly GCF_011044255.1). Classification (NCBI taxonomy): domain Bacteria; kingdom Pseudomonadati; phylum Pseudomonadota; class Alphaproteobacteria; order Sphingomonadales; family Rhizorhabdaceae; genus Rhizorhabdus; species Rhizorhabdus phycosphaerae. Next base: position 3,023,303 of record NZ_CP049107.1, on the reverse strand, counting down.
CGCTCTTGTCCCACAGCAGCTTCGCGCGATCCGCGTCGAGCGCGTAGGGGCGGACACCGGAGCCGACGCTTTGCGTCTCCACCGTCGCCGCCACGCCGCAATCCTCGAGATAGCGCCCGCCGATGTCCGCAGGATCGGCGACGGTCGCGGCCCAGACCGAGGTCGCGGCACCCTGGGGCACCGACTTGAACGCGAAGCCCTGCCCGCTCGCCTGCATCTGCGCGACCGCCGCGCTCAGCGTCGCCTGCGCCTCCTCGCTCATATAGCGGCCGAGCTCGGTGTTGATGCCGCCCGGATGGACCGAGGCCGCGCGGATGCCGCGCCCGCGATGGCGCCGGTCGAACTCGACCGCGAACAGCGCATTCGCCGTCTTCGCCGCACCATAGGCCTGCCATGGGTCATAAGGCGTATGTTCGAAATTGGGGTCATCGAGGTCGATGTCCGAGAAGTGATGCGCGCCCGAGGACAGGCTGACGAAACGGCCTCCGTCGACGATCAGCGGCGCGATCCGGTTCACGAACAGGAAATGCCCGAGGTGGTTGGTCCCGAACTGGAGCTCGAACCCGTCGGCGGTGCGGCCTTCGGGGGTCGCCATGATCCCCGCATTGGCGATGACGGCGTCGAACCGGCGCCCATCGGCGAGCAACCGGTCGGCTGCCGCGCGCACGCTGGCGAGCGAGGCAAGGTCGAGTTCGATCAGATCGAAGCTGCCCGGCCCCGCCGCGGCACGCACCTCGCCCGTCGCCGCTTCGGCCTTGGCCAGATCGCGCGCCGCGCCGACCACCGATGCGCCATGAGCGACCAGCGCCCGCGCCGTTTCCACCCCGAGCCCGGCAGACACTCCGGTAACCAGATAGCGCTTCCCCGTCAGGTCGACGCCGTCGAGAACCTCGTCCGTCGTCGTCGTCGCGCCGAATACGCCCGCCATTCTCCATCTCCTCATCTTATGAATCGGCGGAACTGTCGCCCGCCCATCGCCGCTATGCCTGCCCCGCAGCCCGGGGGAAAGCCTTGCCGCTTCAGACGGCGTCGGGCTGGAGCGAAGGATGTGCTCGTTGGAAGGCGTCGATCGCGCCGCAACGCGCGTCGATCGTGAGCAGCGTGTCGAGACCGTCGAGCGCGCAGTTGAAGCGCCGGGCGTTGAACAGCTGCGGCACGAGGCAGCAATCGGCCATACCGGGCGTGTCGCCACATAAGAAGCGCCCCGCCCGCCCGCTCGCGCGGACAAAGGCTTCGAGCCGTTCGAGCCCGTCGCGCACCCAATGGCGATACCAGCGGTCGATCTGCTCCTGATCCTGACCCAGCTCCGCCTTGAGATGGCGGAGGACGCGGAGGTTCGCGAGCGGATGGATGTCGCAGGCGATCATCTGCGCCGCCGCGCGGACATAGGCGCGTGCCGACGGGTCGAAGGGGAGAAGCGGCGGCTCCGGATGAACCTCCTCCAGATATTCGATGATCGCGAGCGACTGGACGAGAATGCCGTCCTCATCGGTCTCGAGCGCGGGCAGCAACCCCTGCGGGTTCACATGCGCGCGATAGGCCGGCAGCGCCTCGGCCGCGAGCAGATTTACGGGGGACTGATCGACGCCAATTTCCTTGAGGTTGAGCGCGATCCGCACACGATAGGCGGCGGAAGACCTGAAATAGCCGAACAGCTTCACCGCAAACCTCCGCCCCGGATCCCTGCCCCATAGCGAGACCGCAAGCCTGTAGCTGACGTTGGTACGAAGACGCGACGCATTTGCAATCCGGTAGTGTAACGGAATCGGACCGAAGTGGTACAATCGGGCATATTCGGGCCGGACCTTGCCGGTCGGCGCTGCCGAAGCAGGTCGACAGGACAAGGTCAGGCACCGAACACTACGCAAGATGGCGGAGGGAGCCGTCGGGCTCTCCGGTCCGATGGACCGGGCCCTATCCCCCGCCGACGATAGGCAGCAGGTCTACCGGCACTCCGCGGTGGCGCAGCTCGACAGTGACGCGCGGGCTGCCGCCGCCGGCGGTGCCGATCGGGCTGCCCTCGATCAGCTCGGCGCCCGTCCGCACATGGAGGCGGCCGAGCCCGGTCACGAGCGTCGCCCATCCATCCTCGTGGTCGATGATCACGATTCCGCCGTAGCTACGAAACGGCCCGGCATAGGAGACACGTCCGGCGGCCGGGGCGACCACCTGCGCGTTGCGGGCGGTGGCCAGGGTGATGCCGCGCGCGCGGACACCCGAGTCCGAGACTTCGCCCATGCCGCTGACGATCCGGCCGAGAACCGGCAGCCGGTAGCGCGGCGGCTTCGCCACGCCCTGCAGCATCGCAGCCGCAGCCGAAGGTGCGGGCAGGCTGGCGCGGCCGGGCAGCGCCGGGCGGAGCCGCGGCCCGTCGAGGCTGGCGAGCCGCATTCTGATGTCGGATTGCTCGTCCAGCTGCTCGATCAGGCTGGCGATATCCTTCGCCTTCTCGCCCATCGCGATCATCCGGTCCTGTTGCGTCATGGCATCGTCGACCAGGCCCTGCGACTGCCGGCGCTGGTCCGCTTCGAGCCGCGCGAGCGCGCGTTGTTCGATGTGCAGCTGATCCTGTTCGTGGCGGAGGGCTGCCACAGCGAGGTCGGCCTGGCGGCGCAGCGCATCAGCGCGGTCGACTTCTGCGCGAAGTCCCGCGGTGCGGCGCCTTATCTCGGGCAGGGCGGTGCCGAGCAGCGAGCGGACATGGATCATGTCGTCGATCGAACCCGGCTGGACGAGCGCCAGCGCAGCGGGGCGGCGGGCCATCGTCTGCAGCGCCGCTGTCAGTCGCACGATCGGGCCTTGCCGCTCGGCCAGGCGCGCGCGCTGTCGCGCGCGAAGCCGGTCGATGATGAAGATGCGGGCCTGGGCGGCAGCGATGCGGGCTTCGGCGGCCTGGATCGCCGAAGCAGCCGCCGCCTGTTCGGCGCGTGACCGGTCGGCGGCCCGGCGCATGGCACGTGCCTGCCGCTCCAGCTGAACGGCGCGCCGTTCGGCGGCGCGCGCCTGCTTGCGGGCGGCGGCCATGGCGCGCTGCTGTTCGACGATGGCCGGATCGACCGGTGCCGCGGGAGTCGCGCCAGGGGCTGCAATCCCGAGCAGCGCTGCGGCACAGAGGATCAGGCGAATGCCCCGCGCCCGCTCAGGCGCCACGGCTGCCCTCGCGATGATAAGGATGCCCTGCCAGGATGCTGGTCGCCCGCCACAACTGCTCGGCGAGCATCGCGCGCGCGAGGAGGTGGGGCCAGGTCGCTTTGCCGAAGGCGATCAGAAGATCGGCCTCGCGACGCTCGGCCTCCTCGAAGCCGTCCGCCGCGCCGATCATGAAACGCACCTCGCGCCGACCGTCGTCACGCCAGCGGCCGAGCGTTTCGGCGAAGGCGGTCGATCCCATCTGCTGGCCCATCTCGTCGAGCAGGACCAGCATCGTGCCGGGGTCGCGCGGAGGCACGCGACCGCCCGTGTCGGGAAGCTCGGTGATTCGCGTCGGCCAGGCGACGCGCTTCATATAGCGGTCGACGAGTTCGGCCTCGGGGCCGCGACCTATCCGGCCGCGTGCGACGATGTGCAGCAGCATGTCCCGTCCCCCGCCGGGCGCGCTACGTCGCGCTCAGCCTTCGACCGCGACGGGCGCGGGCGCATCTCCGAAATTCCACATCCGCTCGAGATTGTAGAAGCTGCGGACCTCGGGACGGAACAGGTGGACGATCACATCCCCCGCGTCGATCAAGACCCAGTCCGCCGTCGGCAGGCCTTCGATGCGAACGGCCTTGCCGGTCTCGCTCTTGACCTTGTCGGCAAGCTTCATGGCCATCGAGGCGACCTGGCGGGTCGACCGGCCGGAGGCGATCACCATGTGATCGGCGATCGACGACTTGCCGGCGAGCGGAATCGAGACGGTCTCGATCGCCTGATCGTCGTCGAGGGACTTCAGGATCAGCTGATGCAGCCGGTCCGAAGGGTCGGCATCCTTGGCGCCGGCCTGTCCGGCGGGCCCGATGCTGTCTGGGGCGGTCAATGTACCTCCTTGGGAAGCGGCCGGCGGGTCACGCGGTCTCGCAAGCCTTTTTTGTCATGGGAAAGATGCCAGCCTGGGTCCTTGGCCCGGAGCCGCGTAGCGGAACCGCGATCAGGATAATAGTGCAGCAGCACGAGGGCCGGCGTTCTCCATCTCGTCCAGTCTTTCGCCTTGGCCGCGGGCCGGACGAAGCGCCGTAGCCAGCCCATCGCCTTGGAGGTGCGGGCAACCCCATCATAACCCGGGCGCGCGATTACGGCAATGGCGACGCTTCGTGCGATGCCACGCCAGTCGCGCCAGCGGTCGAACTGCTCGAGATTGTCCGCCCCCATGACCCAGATGAAGCGCCGTTTCGGATAGCGACGGACCAGCGCGCGGAGGGTATCCGCGGTGTAGCGCGTGCCCAGCCGGGCCTCGATCGCGGTCGGCCGGATCCGCGCCCGCCGGGCCAGTCGTTCCGCCGACGACAGCCGGGCGGCGAGCGGCGCCATGTCGCGTGCGCCGGCCTTCAGCGGATTGCCCGGCGATACCAGCCACCACATCTCGCGCAGCCCCAGCGCGCGCAAGGCGAACAGGCTGATATGGCGGTGGCTGTAATGCGCAGGATTGAAGCTGCCGCCGAGCAGGCCGGTGGGAATCATCGGGCGCGTTTAGCGCCGAGTCCCGAATCACGCCAGCAGAGTCGGGAGCTTGAAAATTCTGTGCAGTGGAGGAGGCGCTTCCATAGCCCCACCGTTCCCCCGCGGATGTCGCGGCTTCCCCTCCACCGGCTCCGCCGGTCCCCCTCCCCGTCCCGGGGAGGAATTGTGCGTTGGAACCGGCTCCTAAGTTCCTCCCCGGAACGGGGAGGGGGACCGTCCGCAGGATGGTGGAGGGGGAGACCGGTCGGGCTCTAGCGCCGAAGGCCGGGTGTTGCGGATGCGCATAGGCGGAACGCCGACGGCAGCATCGCCCGATAGGCCTCCAGCGGCGGTTTGCCGGGGCGTGCCATGCCGCGCGAGAGAAGGAAGGCGTCGGCGACGATCTCGGCCTGCTGCTCGATGCCATAGCGGGCGAAGGGTTTGCCCGGCTTCAATGTATAGACATATCGGCAGAAGGGGTGTCGCATCAGCGGCAGAAACCAGCGGCCGCCGCGTTGGGCCTGCCAGACATGCGTCATCTCGTGGACGAACAGAGCCTGCATCCCGATCGGCGCCGAAGCATAGCAGTCGCGGTAGAGCGGCCCCTGGGGATGGCACCAGAGATGGCCGTCGGGCGCCATCAGCACATTGCGTGGCTGGAAAGGCCACCAACGCGCACGGTGGATGCGCACCGGGTCGGGATCCAGAGCGGAACCGAACACCTCCCCGACGAGGCGGCATTCTTCAGGGGTAAGGGCGCGGGCGGTCATGAACCCCATATAGGAAACCCGATCGCGTTTCGGGACGTTGCCCCGCTTCATTCCCAATTCAGCGCGGCTCCTTCATAAGCGACCGCGAAACGACAAGAAGGACATTCATGCGTTCGCTTTTCCTGTCCCCCGCCCTGTCCCTGATTCCGATCGCGCTGGCCGCCGCGACGCCCGCCGTCGCCGCCCCGTCCGATACGCTGGCGGAGGTTTCCGCGCATCTTCGCGGAATCACCACGATGACCGCCGACTTCGTCCAGACCGACCGCAACGGCAAGGCACTGTCCGGAAAGCTCAGCCTTCGGCAGCCGGGCCGTGTTCGCTTCGAATATCAGAAGGGCGTGCCGCTGCTGATCGTCGGCGACGGCAAGGCGCTGACGATGATCGACTATTCGGTGCGGCAGGTGTCGCGCTGGCCGGTCGGCAACTCGCCGCTGTCGGTGCTGATCGACCCCAGCAAGGATATCAGCCGCTTCGCCAAGCTTGCCGAGGGGGCGGCGCCGGGCACCACGCTGGTCGAGGCGCGCGATCCCAAACACCCCGAATTCGGCACCATCACCATCGCCTTCGCCCGCGGTAACGGGCCTGCGGGCCTCAAGCTGATGGGCTGGACGGTGGTTGATGCGCAAAATGGGCGCTCGACCGTAAGGCTTGCGAATCAGGCCTATGGGGTGCCCATTTCCGACAAGACGTTCAAATGGAACGACCCACGGCCGAAGGGCCCCCGCAATTAATTGGTTCGTTCATTTGGGCGACAGCTAAGTTGCCCTAGAACCCCTTTCAGCGGTCGCGACCTTCTCGAGATTCCCCCCTGTTGCTCGAGACAGACCATCGCGCCCCGCCTGCGTGACGAACGCCAGGTAGGCCCTCGCTCCCCGCCCCCGGAGCGAGGGCCATTCCTTATCCGGTCCCGAGCTTTGTCTTTAGCCGCGCGATAGCCCGTCGAAGAAGGCGCGCGTCGTCTCGAACACGCGCGCAGCGCGCTGGTTGAGATCGGGCCAACCGTCGCGCAGCGCCTTCGACCGTTCCTCGATCGCCACCGGCAGCCCGTCGGGCAGCAGTGCCACGATGTCGCGCAGCGGCAGACCTCCAGTGCCCATCGCCATCCGTCCGTCGATCGCCTCGATCAATATTCCCTCGGCATCGTCGCGGGCGGGCCCCACGGCCGGCGCGTCGCACAGCTGGACATAGCTGGTCCAGGCGGGCGGCAGCGCCGCAATCTCGTCCAGCGTGCCGCCCGAGCGGTGCCAATGGAGGCTGTCGATCAGCAAAGCGCAGGCGGGGTCGTCGATCTCGCGCAGAATCGCGCTCGCCTCGTGGATCGTCTTCACCTCGGTGAACAGGCCGAATTCCAGATTGATACGGATGCCGTGCCGCCCCCCCGCCTCGGCCAGCAGCGCCAGTTTGTCGCGCGTGGCGCCACGGTCGGGATCGCTGCTGACGCACAGGACGTTCCGCGCCCCGAGTTCGGCCCCCACCTCCACGATGCGGAGATGGTCGGGATCGGGCGGCCCCGGTTTGATCCAGACCACTTCGATATCGATCAGCCGCAACCCGCTATCGTCCAGCGCACGCTTCACCTCGGCGGTGGTGCGGTCGGTCCACTCGGCCGGCTCCATCCACATGCCGCCATAGTCGAAGCCGGCGCGCGCCGCCGCCTCGACCAGCTGGAGCGGGGTCGCCTCGGGCATGATGCCCGACGCCATGCAAAGCGGGAAAGTGGTGCCCATGCCGGTTCCTCTCGATCACCGGTCGCACGCCGGTTCGCGGGCGACTGTGACCGACCCGGCCGCTGCGGGAAATCGTCACAAAGGAGAGGTGGGCCGCGCATCGCGCATATCCGTTTCGCATTGCAACAAAAGCGTTTCGCCTCTGCAACGTCAGCGTCATCGCTCCAGCACGAAGCTGTCGCACGCGGATCCTAATTGGCCGGCGCACAGGACGCGTGCCGCGCGCCGATCGCCAAAAGGGGTTTCACATGACGATTCGTTCACAGCTGCTGCTTGCCAGCGCGACCTTCGCGCTTCTCTCCGGCACCGCTTATGCGGCCGAGTCCGCCCCCGTCGACGTCGTTCCCGCCGAAGCCGGCGCGGATGCCGATGCCGAGCCGGGCGAAATCGTCGTGTTCGGCCGTGGCCAGGCGCGTCAGGTGCAGGAGATCAGCCAGGAAGATCTGCGTGTCCAGGCACCGGGTTCCAGCCCGCTAAAGGCGATCTCGAAGCTGCCCAGCGTCAATTTCCAGTCGGCCGACCCGTTCGGCAATTATGAATGGTCGCAGCGCATCTCGATCCGCGGCTTCAACCAGAACCAGCTCGGCTACACGCTCGACGGCATCCCCCTCGGCGACTTCAGCTATGGCAATGTCAACGGCCTCCACATCAGCCGCGCAATCAGCCCCGAGAATATCGGATCGACCCGCGTGACGCAGGGCGCCGGCTCGCTCGGCACCAACGCGACCAACAATCTCGGCGGCACGATCGAGTTCGTCTCGCGCGCACCATCGGAGAATACCGCCGTCGACGTAGAGGCCACCTATGGCAGCGACGAGACCAAGCGTGGCTTCGTCCGCTTCGATACCGGCGGCGACAAGGTGCGCGGCTATCTGAGCTATGGCTATCTGGGCCTCAACAAGTGGAAGGGCGTCGGCGAGCAGAACCAGCATATGGTCAACGCCAAGATCGTCGCCGACATGGGCGGCCCGACGATCACCGGCACCTTCAGCTTCTCCGACCGCCGCGAGACCGACTATCAGGATCTGTCGCTCGACATGATCCGCCGTCTGGGCCTGCGCAACGACAATATCGGCAATAATTTCCCGCTGGCGCTGCAGATCGCGCAGGTCGGCGCCAATCGCGGCGACACCGGCGTAACGCCGACCAATGCGGCGGCCGGCACGGTCTATCCGGCGCCCTATTCGACCGTCGACGACGTCTATTATGATGCGGCCGGCCTCCGTCAGGATTATCTGGCCGGCCTGACCGTCGACGCGCCGTTCAGCGAGTCGGTCAACGGCAGCCTGTCGACCTATTTCCACAGCAACCACGGCATGGGCCTGTGGTGGACGCCTTATGTGGCGAGCCCCAGCGGCAGCCCGATCTCGCAGCGCACGACCGAATATGACATCCGTCGCGGCGGCCTGTTCGGCAAGCTCAGCTGGACGCGCGGCCCCAACACGCTGACCGTCGGCGGCTGGTGGGAGAACAACCATTTCCATCAGGCGCGCCGCTATTATGCGGTGAACCCGGCCAAGGCTGACCAGACCGACCATCTGAAGTTCCCGAGCAGCCCGTTCCGGACCGACTGGGACTTCCGCTTCGTCACCCACACCTATCAATATTTCGTCGAGGACCGGGTCGAGCTGGGCGATCTGACGCTGACCGCCGGCGCCAAGGGTTTCCGCGTCTCGATCGACGCCAACCCGGTCAAGGCGGGCGTGCTTGCGCAGGGACGCATCGTGTCGCGCGACTGGCTCCAGCCGTCGGCGGGCGCGGTCTACAAGATCGGCGAGGCCGAGCTCTATGCCGGCTTCAGCCAGGTGACCCGCGCCTTCACCGGCGCCTCGACCTCGGGCCCCTTCGCGACGACCCAGGCCGGCTTCGACTCGCTCGACGTCAAGCCCGAGAAGTCGGACACCTATGAGGCGGGCGTCCGCTTCCGCCATGGTGCGCTGTCGGGCACGGCGGGCGGCTATTATGCCAAGTTCCGCAACCGCCTGCTGTCCTTCTCGAACGGCGCGGGCATCATCGGCAATCCGCCGACGCTGCAGAATGTCGGCGGGGTCGAGTCCTACGGCTTCGAGACCGCGCTGCAATATCGCCTGATGGGCGCCGTCAGCCTGCTCGCGACCTACAGCTACAACCACTCGACCTATGAGGATAACGTCCTCAACGCCAATGGCACCGTGCGGTCGGCGATCAAGGGCAAGACGCTGGTCGATACGCCCGAACATCTGGCGAAGGGCGAGATCGTCTATGACGACGGCGCCATCTCCGCCCGGATCGGCGCCGATTACATGAGCCGCCGCTACTTCACCTACACCAACGACCAGTCGGTCGGCGGCCGGGTGCTGTTCGACGCCTCGGTCGGCTACACCTTCCGCGACGGCTTCCTCGACGGGCTCGAACTACGCGCCAGCGCGACCAACCTGCTCGACAAGAAGTATATCGCCACGATCGGCTCGAATGGCTTCACCGATGCCGGTGACAACCAGACGCTGCTGGCCGGCGCGCCGCAGAGCTTCTTCTTCACCGTCAAGAAGGTGTTCTGATCATGCGGCGGTTCCTGCCCTGGCTGGGCCTGATCGCGGCGGCCGTTCTGCCCGCCGGGGCAGGGGCCGCCCCGCTTCTCCTGATCTCGATCGACGGACTGCGGCCCGGTGACGTCGCCGAGGCCGATGCGCGGGGGCTGAAGATCCCGGCGCTCCGCAAGCTCGCCGCCGAAGGCGCGCGGGCGAGCGGGGTGGTCGGGGTCCTGCCGAGCCTGACCTATCCCAGCCATACGACCCTGATCACCGGGACGAGCCCGGCGCGCCATGGCATCTCCAACAATCTGACCTTCGATCCCAAGGGCATCAACCAGACCGGCTGGTACTGGTATGCCGAGGATATTCGCGTGCCGACCCTGTGGGATGCCGCGCACAAGGCAGGACTGAAGACGCTCAACGTCCACTGGCCCGTCAGCGTCGGCGCGCCGGTCGACGCCAATATCCCGCAGATCTGGCGGACCGGCCATGACGACGACCGCAAGCTCCTGCGTGCGCTTGCCACGCCGGGTCTGATCGACGGCTCGGCCGGCGCGATCGCTGCTTTTCCGCAAGGGATCGACGAAAGCGTCGATGCCGACGCGGCCCGCAGCGCGGCCGCCGCAACGCTGATCGCTCGGCTCAAGCCGGGATTCACGACCGTCTATCTGGCGGGCCTCGACCATGTCGAACATGAACATGGTCCCGACAGCGCCGAGGCGCGTGCCGCGCTCGAACGGATCGACGGCATGATCGCGCAGCTGGCGGCCGCGGCGGTCGCGGCCGATCCCGACGCTGTCGTCGCGCTCGTCTCCGACCACGGCTTCCTGCCCGTCTCGACCGACGTCAACCTGTTTGCGCCCTTTCTCCAGGCCGGACTGATCACGATCGAGGGCGGCAAGGTGAAGAGCTGGCAAGCCATGCCCTGGCTTGCCGGAGGTGGGGCCGGCGTCGTGCTAGCGCGCCGCGACGATCCGGCATTGCGCGACAAGGTGGCGAAGCTCCTCGCGGGGCTGAAGGCCGATCCGCGCACCGGCATCGCCGATATCCTCGACCGCGCGACCATCGCCCGCCGGGGCGGTGCGCAGGAGGCCGATTTCTGGATCAGCTTCCGTCCGGGATTCGAAACCGGCCGCGACCCGACCGCGCCGCTGACCGCGCCTTCGGTCACCAAGGGCATGCACGGCTATGATCCCGCCTATCCCGAAATGCGCTCGACGCTCATTCTGTGGGGCAAGGCGCTGCCGTGGAAGGGCGATCTCGGCGAGGTTGACATGCGCGCGATCGCACCGACGCTGGCAAAGCTGATGGGCGGCGCCCTGCCGACCGCCGAGCTGCCGCCGATCCGCTGACCTAGCGCAAAACCGGGTTGCGGCATCGCCGCTTCCCGCCATCATCGCCCCGTCAAGAAAAGAACGGGAGAGGCGGTCGATGGCGTATAAGATGGTGACCCTGCTGCGGAAGCGGGACGATCTCAGCCTGGAGCAGTTCCGGCGCGACTATGAGGGACGCCATGCGCTGCTCGGCCGGCGCGTGCTGCAGGGCCGCGCAATCCGCTATGAGCGGCGCTATATCGAGCCGTTCGCGCCCGACGCAAGCGGGACCGCCGACCATCATGTGCTGTTGGAGGTCTGGTATGCCGACAAGGCCGCCTGCGAGGCGGCGATGGCCTGGCTGACCAGCGACGCGGTCGCCCGCGAGATCGCCGAGGACGAGGAACTGATCTTCGACCGCTCGGCGACGCGCTTCTATGTGGTGGCGGAGGAGGTCGAAACGCCGGGCATCGCCAATCCGGTCTGAGCCGGCGGCCGGGGCGAAGATTGCTCCGAATCGGCTTGAATTATGTTCCCTTTTTGTTCCATATCCTGTCGCCATCCGATATTTCGATGGAGGCCGATATGCACCACGACTCCCGGCTGCGGGCCGCCGCCCGCGCCGTTTACGACGCCGTCTATCCGACCGACGAGCTTGCACCCGTCGGGTTCGAGGAGGCCGAGCGCTTCGGCACGATCCACTATCGCCGTGCGGTCGAGGCGGCGCTCGAGGTAAAGTGTCTGCTTGCGCAACCGGACGCACAGCTGCCCCTGTTCTGAAGAGAGCGCTCGCGGTGTCGATCCACCTTGGCCCCTTGACGCTCCTCGCCTGCGGCCTATGTTGGTCATGCGGGCCGGGCCCCTCTGGCGCTTCTCTGGAAGCGTGATGTCGGACCGCATCGGGTTGTCTCGATGCAGGCCTGGTTCTGAACCTCCTACCGTCGCTGCAGCCCGATCTTTCAATCTTCGATTGGAGAGAGGCAATGACGATGTCCGACCGTCTTCAGCAGCACCACCAGCTTCTGGACGACCATATCCTTCGCGAAACGAAGCGACGCTTCCCCGATGGTGACCGGCTTGCGCGGCTTAAGCGCGCGCGGTTGCGGGTGAAAGACCGGCTCTATTTTGGGCCGCCCCGCTAGAGGGCCCACCTTCCAAGCCGATAAATCAAAACCGATACCCGGTCACCGCACGACAAAGGCGGGGCGGGACCGGATCTTCACACGCATCGAGGAACAGACCCATGTTTTCCCTTTTCGCCCTTTCGCTCGCCGTCGCCACCGCCAACCCGGCCCAGGCCGCAACCCAGACTGTCGAACACGCCGCTGGCCCCGTCACCGCCGACTATCGCGGGCAGATCCAGGTTCGCCACAAGGAGGTCGGCATGGCCGGCCCGGGCGGGCGGCCATCGACGCTGCGCTGCGCCTGGACCGCCAGCCTGTCGGTCGACCGGCAGGCTCAGCACGGGTCCGGCCTGATGGCATCGCGCAGCTTCTCGACCGAGCCGGTGGCCTCGGGCAGCCGTGCGGGCTCGTGCCAGACCGGCAAGCGCGCCATCGCCAGGGAGGTCGCGGCGCTGGCCGAGCGGCATGAGCAGCACCTTGCTGCCGCGATGGAAGCCGATCGTCCGGTCCTGCTGGCAGAGATCGACCGGATGACTGCGCTGACCAACTGAGGCCGACAGCCTCTCCCACCCGCCGCCGGAGTGTTCCTCCGGCGGCGGCGAGGCGTCCGGCGTCGCCATGTTCGCCGACCGATCGTGCGGCTGGTGCGTCGCGCTTTTCCGGCTATCCTCCACCCGTTCCCCTTGGAGGAGACATGCCATGTCGATCGATCGCAGGACCCTGATGGCCGCCGGGCTGATGGCCGGTGCCGCCGCAACGATGCCGTTGGCCGCCGAGGCCCCGGCTCCCGCTTTCGTCCCGCAGCCCCTGCCTTTCGGCCCGGCGGGCATCGCGGGCCTGTCCGCCAAGCTGCTGACCAGCCATCACGACAATAATTATGTCGGCGCCGTGAAGCGGCTCGGCGCGATCCGCCAGGATCTTGCCGCGCTCGACATGGCGACCGCGCCGGGCTTCCTGCTGAACGGGTTGAAGCGCGAGGAACTGATCGCGTGGAACTCGATGATCCTGCACGAACTTTATTTCGCCGGGCTCGGTCGAGGCAACCGCCCCGGCGTCGCGCTGTCCGCCGCGATCGAGCGCGACTTCGGCAGCCACGCCCGCTGGTCGGCCGAGTTCGCCGCGATGGGAAAGGCGCTGAGCGGCGGATCGGGCTGGGTGCTACTGACCTGGAGCAGCCGCGACAGCCGCCTCGTCAACCAATGGGCGGCCGATCACAGCATGACGCTGGCGGGCGGCACCCCGCTGCTGGCGCTGGACATGTACGAACATGCCTATGCGATCGACTATGGTGCGAAAGCCGCCGCCTATGTCGACGCCTTCATGGCCGCGACCGACTGGACCAACGCCGACCGCCTGTTCGCACAGGCGGTAGGGGGGGTGAGAGACTGAAATGGTCGGGGAGACAGGATTCGAACCTGCGACCCTCTGCTCCCAAAGCAGATGCGCTACCAGGCTGCGCTACTCCCCGACGGGGCCCGCCTTAGTCGGAAGGCCCGCCGGTCGCAAGCGGCGATCGGATTAGGCGAGCGTCGCGGCGGTGCGGCCGCAGGCGAGGCCGAGGGCGATCGCGCTGCTCAGGCCGGCGCCGGGCAGATACCCCGAAGGCCCCCGGCCGCTGATGCCCCGCGCCGCGCCGCCGCCGGCGAGGAGGTTGGGGAAGGGGTTTCCTTCCTCGTCCAGCACCCGGCCGCCGGTGTCGATGGCGAGGCCGCCCTGGGTGTGGAACAGCGCGCCCGAGACGCGGACCGCGTGGAAGGGCGGCGCGAGCGGCGGCGTGTCGAAGCGGCGGCCCCAGGCATCGGCCTCGCCGTGCGGGATCGCGGCAAGCGTTTCGGCCAGCCCGGCCGGATCGATGCCAGCGCGGGACGCGAGCGCGTCGAGCGTGTCGGCGCTCTGCACCCCGCCCACCTCGCGCAGCGCGACATATTGGGGCAGGTCGAAGCAGGAGCGGTGGATGCGCTCGTCATAGATTACCCACGCCATACTGCCCGGCTGGGCGATCACGCGCGCGCCCTGGCCCGATACGTCGTCGAGCTCGTTCGAGAAACGCTGGCCGAGCCGGTTCACCTGTACCCCGCCTTCGATCAGGAAGCGGGGGTTGAGGTCGATTCCGGCGGGTTCGGCGAGCAGTCCCAGCCCCTGATAGGCATCCATGTCGGCCAGCGCCGCGCCCATCGCTTCGCCCAGCAGGATGCCGTCGCCCTGATTGCCTTCCCAGCCGAAATAGCGGGCCTCGCGCATCGCCGGGATGTGCTTTGCGATCATCGCATGGTTGCCGCCGAAACCGCAGGTGGCGAGGATCAGGGCGCCGCAGCCGATATCCTCGCGGCTGCCATCGGGCCGCGCATAGCGCACGCCGGTCACGCGCTTGCCCTCGACGAACAGCGATTCGAGCGTCGCGCTGGTGACGATCGGGATGCCGGCGCGGTCGCAGGCCGCGAGCAGCCGGTCCATCAGGTCGGTGCCGCTGCGACCCGGAGAGACGTGCATCCGCATCCGGCTGTGCCCGAAGGCGGGGGGCCAGTTGGGATCGAGCGACAGTTCGACGCCGTGCGCCTCACGCAGCCAGTCGACCGCCTCGCCCGAGAGCTGCCCCACAGTGCGGGCGAGCGCGAGATCGGCGGTGCCGCGCGTCTTTTCCATCACGTCGGCGGCGAAGCGCTCGGCATCATCGTCGACCCCCAGCCGCCGCTGGTCTGCGGTTCCCGACGCGCAGACGGCGCCGAGCGACATGCTGGTGCTGCCGCGCGGGACCGGGTCGCGCTCGATCACCACCACCTCGGCCCCCGCATCATGCGCGGCGAGTGCTGCGACCAGCCCGCAGGCGCCGCCGCCCGCGACGATCACGGGCATGTGGAGCGGGAAATCGGCCTGGGCGGCGGCGAGCAACGTCATGCGGGCAGGTCCTTTGCAATTTTTATCTGTTGGGCGCGGTGGGGGTGAAACGGGTAGTTCCGGTTCGACCCAGGAGGCTTTTCATGGATGCATCGTCGCTTATCGCCCGCCACGCCACGAACCTCCGCTGGTCGGGGATCGATAGCGCCGCGCGCGCCGCAGCGGCAACTTTTCTGCACGATACGCTGTGTGTCGGGCTGGCGGGTGTGCGGGCCCCCTTCGCCGACAACGTGCTGCTTGCGGTCAAGGCCGGCAATGGCGGCGCGCAGGGGCGGTGCGGCATATTGGGGCGCGACGACGCGCTTCCCCCCGCGGACGCGGCCTTCGTGAACGCCTTCCAGATCCATTGCCAGGAATATGACTGCGTCCACGAGCCTGCTGTGGTCCATCCGCTGGCGACCATGGTCGCGGCTCTGCTGGCCGAACTCGACCGCGGACCTGCGCGCAGCGGCGAGCAACTGCTGACCGCACTGGTCGCAGGGGTCGACGTGGCCGCCGGCCTCGGCCTTGCCGCCACGACCCCGCTGCGCTTCTTCCGGCCCGCGACCGCCGGCATCTTCGGTTCGGTCGCAGCACTCGCCAGCCTGCGTGGCGAAGATGAGGCGACCGCGCGCAACGCAATCGGCTATGCGCTCGCCTTCGCTGCCGGCACGATGCAGGCGCATGTCGAGGGCAAGCCGACGCTGCCGCTGCAGATCGCCCAGGCTGCCCGTTCCGCGATCATGGCGATCGACCTGGCCTCGGCTGGTTTGCCCGGACCGCTCGATTCGATCGAGGGACCGTTCGGCTATCTGACGCTGTTCGAGGCGGGCCATGACGTCTCGCGCCTGCACCGCGCGCTGAGCGAGGGGCATCGCATAACCGAGGTCAGCTGGAAGCCCTTCCCGACCGGTCGCGCCGCCCATGGCGCAATCGTCGCCACGCAGATGCTGATGCGCGAGCAGGGGCTGACCGCCGACCAGCTCGACCGCCTCGTCTATCGCGCACCGCCGCTGATCGGCCGGCTGGTCGGCCGGCCGCCGGTCGAGGATATGAGCCCGGCCTATGCGCGGCTCTGCTTCGCCTGGCTCGGGGCGGTCGTGATCGAGCGCGGTACGGTGGCGCTCGAGGATTTCGGCGCCGAACGTCTCGGCGATCCGGCGCTGCTGTCGCTGGCGGGGCGTATCTCGGTCGAGACCGACGACAATCCCGATCCCGCCGCCTTCGCCCCCGCCACGGCGACCGCATATCTCCGCGACGGCCGCGTTCTGACGGTTGGCGTCGATCGGCAGTTCGGCTCGCCCGGCTGGCCGCTGAGCCGGGAGCAGCATCTCGACAAGGCGCGCGGCTGCCTCGCCTTTGCCGGGATGGAGCAGATTCACGACGATCTCGCGGCGCTGTTCGACCGGCTGGCCGGGGAGGCCGATGCCGGGGCGGCGATCAATGCGGTTCTTCGCCGCCCGAGACATTGAGGCTTTCAGCCGTGATGTAATGCGCCTGGTCCGAGGCGAGGAAGGCGACCGCATTGGCCGTGTCCTCGGGCAGGCCGGGGCGCCCCATCGGAATGCGGGCCGCCATCTGCGCCAGATAGTCCTCGACCGACAGGCCTGACTTCTCGGCGAAATAGCTGTTCTGCCAGGCGCCGAGGCCGGTCGTCACATGGTTGGGGCAGACATTGTTGACCGTGATGCCGTGCTTGCCCAGTTCGATCGCGGCCGAGCGGACGAGCCCGACAAGCCCATGTTTGGACGAGCAATAGGCCTGCGCGAAGGGAAAGCCCGACTTGGCCGCCTGGCTGGCGATGTTGATGATTCGTCCGCCGCGGCCGGCCTCGATCATCTTCTGCGCCGCCGCCTTGATGCCGTAGAAGCTGCCGGTCAGGTTGACCCCGATCACCGCCTGCCAGTCGTCGGGCGAGACGTCGAGCAGCGGGTTCATGATATAGCCAATGCCGGCATTATTGACCCAGATGTCGAGCGACCCGTGGGTCGATACGGCATGGTCGGCCAGCGCGGAGACGTCGTCCCAGCTCCGGACGTCGCACACGCAGGTCGACACCGAGCCGCCGTCGGCGCGAATCGCTTCGGCCACCGCCTCCATTTCGTCGCTCGCGCCGATCATCGCGCCGGGTGTCGCAGCGTCGACGGGACGGCCAAGGTCGGAGATGACCACCGCGGCGCCGTCGGCGGCCAGCCGACGGGCGATCGCCGCGCCGAGACCGCCGAGGCGGCCCGCCCCGGTGACGACGGCGGTGCGCCCCTGCAGCGGCCTGCTCATGCGACCGGCTCGGTGGTGATGAAGACGGTATCCGCGAAGGCCGCGAACTGGGCGGCGATCGCCTGCATCTCCGGGCGGACGACGTCGCTGCCGAAGGCGTCCATATCGCCTATGTCGATGATCTCGACATAGTCATAGGGCGCCTTGCCGCCGCCCAGCACCCCTGTGGCGCGGAACAGATCGAAGCCGGCGATCGACGGCAGGGCGCGGACAGTCGGCAGGTCGGTGCTCTTCGCCCAGGCCTGATACTCCTCATGGCTGACGCCATCCTTCAGCGTGACGAGCACGATCAGGCGCATGGATCTTCCTTTCCGAAAATCAGGCCGCGACGCCGGGGGCTTCGCGCAAGGGGGTGAAGATGCGGTCGATGAAAGCGCGCAGCGCCGCCTCGCGATCGGGATCGGACGCGCTCGCCTCGGCGATCGCGTCGAGCCGCTCGGCGGACGCGATGCCCTTCTCCTCGAGCAACGCACGGAGATTGGCGATCGTCTCCGCCTGTACCCACAATTCGGAGGCAAGGTTCAGGACGACGGGGACGAACCGGTCCATCGCCGGATCGGCAAAGAACTGCGGGCGGCCGTCGGGTCCGTAGATCGACGGGGGGGCGTCTTCGGGGCGCAGGGCGTCGCTCATTATCGCTTCCATGCTCCAAATCCGAACCAGTTGACGCCCTCGGCCAGACGGCCGGTGGTCTCGCTGTTCACCGCCAGCGGATCGGTGGCCGCCGCCGTAGCGATCGCATCAGCGCCGTAGATGCCCAGGCTGGGGGTGACGAACTGGACATAATCCTCGTCGGCGAAGCCGCCGTCGCGGCACAGCGCGCGCGGGTCCTCGTCGCGGAAGCCTTTGTAGAAGGGCTCCTCATTATAATAGCAGTCCCAGTCGAGATAGAATCCCTCGAAGGCACCCATCTGGCTGTTCGGCGGCAATTCCATGTTGAGCAGCAGCCCGCCCGGACGCAGCAGGCGGCGTGCCTCGCGGAAGAAGGCGCGCCGCGTCTTGGCCGACAATTCGTGGAGGAACATCGACGAGAAGACGAGGTCGAAGCTCTCGTCAGGGAAGTCGAGCGCCTCGGCGTTCATCTGGTGGAAGGCGACGTCGAGGCCCTGCAGCTTCGCCCGCGTGGCGCCATAGAGGAGACCCGGCGCGGCGACGTCGACGGCGTGGACCTCGGCGTCGGGATAGGCCTGTTTCCAGGGCAGGCTGTTGTGGCCGATGGTGCAGCCGACGTCGAGAATGCGGGCCGGCTTGAAATCGGGAAAGGCGTTGCGGACATAGGTCGACATCGACAGGCCGATATCGTCGAGATTCTGGCCCATCAGTCCCATGGAGAAGATAGCCAGGCCCTGATCGTAGACGGCGCCGGCCGCCATCGGAAAGTCGGCGTCACCGGCATAGCCGCCCGGCATCAGATGGACGTCGAGGCCGGTCACGTTGCGGGGCAGTTCCATGTCGGGCGCCAGTTTGACCGCAGCGGCGGCGCCGCTGTCGTTCGCGGCAGCCTCCAGCTTGGCGCGCTCGCGCTGGACCACCGGCGCCACCGCATCCCACACCATCGACTGGGCCCGAACGCGGCAGGCGCTGTAGACCTTGAAGGCGGGGTCGGCGCGCATCGCCTTGTGGACCTCCGCACTGCTCTCGGGCGGACGCCCATGCGCCTTCTCAAAAGCGGGAGCGACACGCTGGTCATAGGCCTGGCGCATGTCCTGGGCGAGGTCGTTCAGGATGAAGGACCGCAGGCCCGACACGAAGCGGCCCCGTGCCACGTCCTCGGCGGCCTGCTGTGGGCGCAGCGCATGCTTGAGTTGCAATACCATCGATTTCTCCCCTCAAAGGTTCGAAGGCGGGCGGCGGCGTCGAAGGCTTGACGGACCGACCGGAAACATCAAAAACAGACTAACAATGGCTAGTTGCCCGAAATAACAAATATGTTGGATATCTGATGCATGACATCGAGCTCATCCAGTTGCGGCGTTTCGTCACGCTGGTCGAGGAAGGCACGTTCATCGATGCCGCGCAGAAGCTGAATGTCACGCAGCAGGCGCTGAGCAGTTCGATCGCGCGCATGGAGGAATCGGCGGGGGTTCGCTTCCTCGATCGCAAGCGCGGCGGACGGCCGAGCCTCACCGTCTTCGGGCGGCTATTGCTGGCCAGGGCCCGCACGCAGCTGGCGCTGGCCGAACGCATGGCGAGCGAGATCGAGCTTCTGCGCGACGCGCGCGGGGGATCGGTGACGATCGGCATCGGCGAGACGATGACCGGGCGCCACGTGGCGACAGCGATTCGGCGCTATCATCGCCAGCAGCCGGACGTACAAATCCGCCTTGTTGAAGGCTACACCGAGATGATGATCGAGAAGCTCATGCTGGGCGAGGTCGATTTCGTCTGTGGCGGCCCCAGCCATGACCCGGCCCATGCCGATCTGCTCGACTTTCGCCATCTCTTCGAGATCCGCGACGTGCTTGCGGTCCGAAAGAATCACCCGCTGGCCGGCGCCCGCGAACTGGCGCTGCGCGATCTTCAGGATTTCACCTGGATGATGCCGGCCTTTCGCGGCGACATCTACGAAGCCATCCAGGTCGCGCACATGCGCGCCAAATTGCCGCCGCCCAAGCGCATCATCCGCAGCGATGCCGTCACCATCGGCTCGTGGCTCTGCATCGACGACGACTATATCATCACCGTCTCGCCCGACATGGTGGGGACGCTGATCGAGTTCGGCGCGCTCGTGACGCTCGATTTGACCGAGACCACGATCTTGCGCCACGCCTGCCTGATCACGCGCCGCGACGTGAAGCTGAGCCCCGCGGCCGCGCGGCTGACAGAAGAAATCACGTTCGAGGCGGAGCGGGCCTATGGCAGCCCCGCCGAACTCGGCACCCCCGCCTTTCCCTGATCGTCCCGGCCGAGAGCGGCCGCTCCAAGAGGTTCTGCCATGATCAAGTCGCTTGCCGGTGCCACCATCGTCGTGCCCGATCTCGACGCCGCCATCGCCGCCTATCGCGACTGGCTGGGCTACCAGCCGTCGCCGGTCGGATCCTTCGATGCCGCCGAGGCGGATGCGTGGAAAGCCCCGACGGCCGCCGGCGCGCGGATGTCCACGCTCAACCCCGAAAGTGGCGAGGCGCGTTTCCTGCGCCTTGTCGAAGGACGTCCCGACCCGGCCTTTCGGCCGATGGCAGCCTTGGGCTGGAATGCGGTCGAGATCATCGTGCAGGACGTGGAAGCGCTTGCGACAAGGCTGTCTCGTCCGGGCTCGCCTTTCGCCATCATCGGCGCGCCAGCGGTCCTGGATTTCGACTTCACCGACAAGATCAAGGCGATGCAGGTCGCGGGGCCGGGCGGTGAGGTCCTCTATCTGACCGAGGTGGCGGAACCGGTGCCGGGGTTCGACCTTCCCGAAGCGAAGAGTTTCGTTGGCCAGCCCTTCATCATGGTGATGGGATCGCGCGACATCGAGGCTGCGGCGCGTCCCTATGTCGAGCGGGGACGGGCGCTCAGCCCGATTTTCGAGGCGCGGATCGACGTCCTGTCCGAAGCCCACGGGATCGATTCGCTGCACCGGCACCGGCTGGCAACGGTCGCGTTCGACGAGGCGAGCCTGATCGAGATCGATGCCTTTCCGTCCACCGCGATCGATCGCCCCGCTTCCTCGATCGGGCTGCCGAGCGGGATCGCGATCGCACATTTTCACGGCACCGCCGCCGCCGGAGCGGAGCGATTTGTCGGTGGTGCGGGCGAATGGATCGAGTTGCGGCCCTGAACGCCGCCCTTGATCAGAATCAAAACAACAAAAAAGTGTAGGACTGCCGTAAAAGACTTTGACAGCTTGTAATCACAAAAGCGGCACGAGCCGCCATCCAATGGGAAACGCTCATGCGTCGTTTGGGAATGTGGTTGCATGCATCCGTCGCGGTCGCCTCGCTGGCCCTGACGGCCTCGCCCTCGATAGCCCAGCAGGCAGGCGCCGCCGATGATACGGCCGACGGCAGCACGCTCGGTGAGATCGTCGTCACGGCCCAGCGTCGTCAGCAGAGCCTGCAGGACGTGCCGATCGCGGTTTCGGCCTTCTCGGGCCAGGAACTGGCGGCAAAGCAGATCCGCACCACGATCGACATCCCCCGCATGGTCCCCAACATGGTCGGCGCGACCAATGTGGGTATCGGCTCGGCCAACAGCTATTTCATTCGCGGCCTCGGCAATACCGAGTCCATCGCAACCTTCGATCCGCCGGTAGGCACCTATGTCGACGACATCTATGTCAGCCGACAGAACGCCAACAACTTCGCCTTTTTCGACGTCGATCGGATCGAAGTGCTGCGTGGGCCGCAGGGCACGCTGTTCGGCCGCAACACCACGGGTGGCGCGATCAACGTCGTCCTCAAGAAGCCGGCGGACAGCTTCGGCGGCTATGTCGAGGCGGGCTATGGCGCCTATGACAAGTGGATCATACGCGGTTCGGTCGACGCACCGATCAGCGAAAAGGTGCTAACCAAGCTGTCAGGCTTCGCGACCGAGGCCGACGGCTATGTCAAGAACCTGACCACGGGCGAGAAGAACAACGGCACCAAGAGCTTCGGCCTGCGCGGCGCGGTGCGCCTGCTGCCGACCGATGCGGTGACCTGGGATCTGTCGGCCGACTATGTGCGCGACAACACACTCAACCTGCCGTCGGTCAAGGTCGGCGGCGACCTGTTCAACAACACCGGCCTCAGCACCAAGACCGCCGGGCTGGCCGGCCTCGTCGCCGGCCGCAAGGCGAACTTCCACCTCAAGAATGTGACGAAGAGCCTGTCCTTCGCGTCGAACGTCCAGATCGACCTGGGCGACGCGACGCTGGCGCTGATCACCGGCTATCGCGACCTGAAGCAGGATTATCTGTCCGACGTCTTCGACGGCAAATATTCGACGGGCGGCTTCGCTCTCGCCAATGCCGGCCGCTTCAAGCAATTCTCGCAGGAAGTGAAGATCAACGGCAAGATCGCCGAAGGTCTGCAGTACACCGCCGGCCTCTTCTACATTCACGAGGACAACCGCACCGACTTCGCCGACGTCTTCACGCTCGATCTCGGCACCGTCGGCCTGCCGCTGGTGCTGGCCGACCGCGTGCTGAAGAACAAGACCTCGGCGCCGGCGGCCTATCTCCAGTTCGACTGGAAGCCGGTCGACAGCCTCACCCTGACCGTCGGCGGGCGCTACACGACCGAGAAGAAGACGGTGGGCGTGACCGCCAATGCCAATCCGGCGCTTGCGGGCGTGCCCTATGGTTCGGCCGATATCGCCGCTGCCGGGGTCCCGCTGCGCAACCGGACGAAGGAGTTCACGCCGCGCTTCGCCGTCGAATACCGGCCGATGCAGGACGTGATGCTGTTCGCCTCGGCGACGCGCGGCTTCCGGTCGGGCGGCTGGAACGCCCGCTCGCTCTCGGCCGAGAATTTCCTGGAGTTCGGGCCGGAGAAGGTCTGGTCCTATGAAGGCGGTTTCCGCACCGAGCTGTTCGACCGCACGCTGCGTTTCAACACCACCGTCTTCTACACCGACGTGAAGGGCTTCCAGGTTCCGCTCGGCTTCGTCGACAGCACCGGCGCGATCAACTTCGTCACGCAGAACGGGTCGGACTTCCGCAATTACGGGCTCGAGTCCGAACTGGTGTGGGCACCGGTCAGGGGCCTGTCGCTGTTCGCCAATATCGGCCTGCAGCGCGCCAAATATCTGAACCCCGACCCCACGATCACCGCCCAGCAGGCTTCGTGCCGCGCCGGCGTCGCCGCCAGCTGCGGACAGGGCATCGTCGACCCCAACGGCAATCTGGCGCAGCCGCAGCGCACGCCGAAGTTCACCACCGCCTTCGGTGGCGCCTATGACCTGCCGATCGGCGACTTCTTCCTGACGCCGGCGGCCAACGCCTCCTATCAGTCGCGCAACACGGTCGGCACCGCCGGGGTACCGCTCGACTATGTCGATGGCGAATGGCTGGTCGGCGCGAGCCTGACCTTCAAGCCGCAGGACGGCCCCTGGAAGGCCTCGATCGAATGCGCCAACTGCTTCAACAACCTGTTCGTAGCCAGCAACTTCCCGCCGGGCTTCGCCTTCTACAACATGCCGCGGACCTGGCAGCTGACGGTCGGCTATAAGTTCTAAAAGGTCTCACCAGGAAGCGGGCGGCGGATCGAGGGATACGTCGCCCGTTTCGATTCAGTCCTTGAGCTCGGACATGAAGGCGCGGACCACGGTCGCGGCATTGGCCGAGGCTAGCCGGAAGAAGGTCCCCGCCTGATTATGTTCCGGGTCCGCCCCCGCCAGATCCGACAGCGAGCGGAAGGCGATGAAGGCAATCCCGTGCACATGCGCGACATGTGCCACCGCCGCGCTCTCCATGTCGGTCGCCTGCGCGCCGAACACGCGGTGCAGATAGGCGCGAAACTCGGCATTATCCATGAACACGGACGCGGAGACCCCCTTGCCGCCGACGAGGATGCGGGGCTGGACCGTAAGACATAGAGCCTCGACGCAGCGCTCCAGACGGACCTTGCCGGCAGCCTTGCGGGCGGCGGCGAGAAGAGCCGGGTCGACCTCGAACCAGAGCTTCGGCTCTATGGCGCCTCCCTCCGCCGTCTGAACCAGAGCGGCGCGCGGGAAAATCATCTGCCAATTTTCGAGGGGGACCCGGCCCTCCATGTCCGTCGGCAGGGCATAGCCACCCCGTTCATCGGCGCGTGCGAACACCGATTCCAGATAATTGGCCCAGGCGTCGGGGACGACCACGTCGCCGACGTCGAGCGCGGGATCGAGCCCGCCCGCTATCCCCGAAAAGACGATCCGCCGGACCGGAAAATGATCGAGCGCGAGCTGCGTCGTCATCGCTGCGTTGACCATGCTCATACCCGACAGGAACAACAGCACGGGGCGTCCGTCCAGCCGGCCCTCGACGAAGCGAACGCCGCCGATCCGGCTTTCGCGGCGGTCGGACAGCTGACCCTCGAGCAGTTCCATTTCGGGCGCGAAGGCGGAGATGATCGCGGTCACCGGCGGACGGGCGCTTGCCGCTTTCGCCACGGGCGGCGGTGCAGCCAAAGCGGCGGTCGGGGCAAAAGCGAGGGCGGCGAGCAGCGGAAGAATAAGGCGCATGCCGGCACCAGACCATGTCCGGGGGTCAGGCCGCAAGCCCCGCCTCCCGTGCAACCGCCGCCATTCCTCGTCAGAGTAGAGATGTGACCGGCATAGCCAGCACAGGGGAATTCGCGGCCCCAGGCCATGGGCGCCGGCGCGGAGACCCGCCTACCCCTCCACCATTCGGCAGATCGTCGAGGGGTGGAGCAAAGCACGAAGGGGAAGCCCTCCGGTCATTGACCGATAAGCATTTGCCAACCATGTTCATGCCATGGCCATGTCGACGGCCCCACCTTCGCGGGCTGGCCATTTAACTACAGGCAAATTGCCTGTACGGTGCGACGTTTCCCGGGAGCGGGCTGAAAGATGACGAAGACCCTGTTGCGTTCGGTTGGATTGTTCGGCGCCGGCATGATCGTTGCCACCATTGCCCCTGCCATCGGGGCGGTGGACGTAAGCACCTACAAGGAGCTCGACCAGTTCATGAGCGTGTTCGAGCGGGTCCGCTCGGACTATGTCGAGAAGGTCGATGACCGCACCCTGATCAAGGGTGCGATCGACGGCATGCTCGCAAGCCTCGATCCCCACAGCTCCTATCTCGATGCGCGCGACCGGCAGAATATGCGGACGCAGACGCAGGGCGCCTACGGCGGCCTTGGCCTCTCGGTCACGATGGAGGACGGCGCGGTCAAGATCATGACGGCGCAGGAAGACACGCCGGCCGGCCGCGCGGGCCTGAAGACCGGCGACTACATCACCCATATCGACAGCAAGCTGCTTTACGGCGGAACGCTGGACGAAGCGGTCGATCAGATGCGCGGCAAGCCGGGCTCGAAGATCCTGCTGACGATCGTCCGTCCCGGCCGCGAAAAGCCTTTCGATATCAGCCTCACCCGCGAGCTCATCCAGATGAAGCCCGTGAAATGGGAGGTGAAGGACCAGGTCGGCGTCATCAACATCAACACCTTCGTCAATGCCAACACCGGCGATTCGGTGCGGGCGGCGATCGCCGGCATCCAGAAATCGCTGGGCCATGACCCGCTGGGCTATGTGATCGACCTGCGCTCCAATCCGGGCGGCCTGCTCGACCAGGCGATCGACGTCGCCGACATCTTCCTCGACCGGGGCGAGATCGTGTCGCAGCGCGGGCGGGAGAAGAACGACATCGAGCGTCGTTATGCCACCGCCTCTCCCCCCGACCTCGCCCATGGCCTGCCGATTATCGTGCTGGTCGACGCCGGCTCGGCCTCGGCGGCGGAGATCGTCGCCGGCGCGCTGCAGGACCAGAAGCGGGCGCTGGTGATGGGCGAGAAGACCTTCGGCAAGGGCTCGGTGCAGACCGTGATCGACCTGTCCGACGAGACCGCTCTCAAGCTCACCACCGCACGCTACTACACGCCTTCGGGCCGCTCGGTGCAGGAGGGCGGCATCAAGCCCGACCTCCGCGTGCCGCAGCTCAGCGATGCAGACTATAAGGATCGCCCGAGGCTTCGCGAGTCCGACCTGCGTCGCCACCTCATCAACGAGGCCAAGGTCGACGACAAGGTGCTGGAGGACGACGGCAAGCCCGACCCCCGCTTCCAGCTGACTGCGGCCGAGCTGAAGAAGCAGGGTGTCGAAGACTTCCAGCTCGATTATGCGGTCAAGACGATCGCCCGCATGTCGCAGCCGCCGCTGCGTACCGCGCTGGGCGCCGCAAAGAAGACCGGCGCTCGCTGAACCGGGCCATGACGGGGCCTTCCTCGTCGCCCGGCCTCTTCGGCCGGGCTGGTCCGGCCGGGTATATGTGCTAAGGCCGCCCTCATGACACGCTTCGCTCAGGCGCGGCTTGCCGCGCTCCTCCTGCCCTCCGCGCTGATGACCGGCGCACTGGGATCGCAATATATCGGCGGCCTTTTCCCGTGCGAGATGTGCCACTGGCAGCGCTGGCCGCACGAGATCGCCATTGCCGCCGCGCTTTTCGCCTTTCCGCTGGGCGACAAGCCGGCCGGTCGCGCCGCCTTGTGGCTGGCGATCCTGGGGATTCTGGCCAGCGGCCTGATCGGGGTCTTCCACGCCGGCGTCGAGTATAAATGGTGGGAAGGGATCACCCGCTGCTCCGCCCCCATCGCCGGCGGCTCGCCCGACGACCTGATGGCGCAGATCATGGCCACACCGATGATTCAGTGCGACGTGCCCCAATGGACGCTGTTCGGCATTTCGCTCGCCGGATACAATGCGCTGATATCGACTTTGGGCGCGATCGGAATCCTCCTGATGTGGAAGCGCAAGCCATGACCAGCGACAGCCGCCGTGCGGCAATGCTCCGCGTCGACCAGGCCGGTGAGTTCGGCGCCACCCGCATCTATGCCGGCCAGCTGGCTGTGATGGGCCAGCGCAGCCCAGAGGCGCGCGCCATCGCCCGCATGGCGCACCAGGAAGCCCGCCATCGCGTCATCTTCGACAGAATGATTTCCGAACGCGGGGTCCGTCCCACTGCGTTGCGGCCGCTATGGGACATCGCCGGTTTTGCGCTTGGCGCGGCAACCGCACTGATCGGCCCCAAGGCCGCGATGGCGTGTACCGCCGCGATCGAAACCGAGATCGATCGCCATTATGGCGAACAGCTCGATCAGTTGGGCGACGAGGATCCCGAACTCGCCGAGACCATTCGCGACTTTCGCGCAGAAGAGGTCGAGCATCGCGATACGGCCCTCGCGGCCGGCGCGGAACAGGCTCCGGCCTATCCGCTGCTGTCGGGCGCAATTCGGCTCGGCTGTCGCATTGCCATCGGACTTTCCCGGCACATATAAAGACTTGACCACAGAACAGGACCCGCGCCGATGATCAGGAACCGCATCTTCACCCCGGCGCTGGCAATCCTTGCCACGGCAATGGCGGCACTGCCCGCTGTCGCCCCGGTCCAGGCTCAGCGGGCGCAGCGCGTGCTGACGATCTTCGGAACCGATCCCTGCCCGACCAGCAATGGCGACGAGATCGTCGTGTGCCAGCGCATGCCCGAATCCGAGCGCTATCGCATCCCGGAGCAGCTACGCCGGACCGAACCGAAGAACGACAATTGGGGCGATCGTGCGTCGAGCCTCGAATATGTCGGGCGCAGCGGCACGCAGAGCTGCTCGACCAGCGGGGTCGGCGGAGCCTCGGGCTGTTTCCGCGAGCTGGCCCGCAAGGCCTGCGACGAGGACAAGGCCGACGGCAAGAAATGCGGGATCAAATTCTGATCCCACCCTGGCGAGGCTGACCGTTCCGCTCGTTCATTGCGGATCAATCGGGCTTTTGGCAGATGGCTCGGCATGATGCCGCCATCCGGAAAACGATCGATGAACCGTCTCGCCCTGCTCCCCGCCCTTGCCGCGATGATGCTCGCCGGCTGCGCCTCGGTCTCGCCCGAAGCAAAGGTCCGGACCAAGCTGATAGACGCGGGCATCCGCCCGCCGGTCGCCTCCTGCATGGCAGAACGCATGGTCGACCGGCTGTCGCTGGTGCAGCTGCGCCGTTTGCAATCATTGGGCGGCCTCGGCAATCGCGACGTCCGCGAGATGAGCGTGGATGAGCTGGTGCGGCGCCTGCGCGCATTGCAGGACCCGGAGATCGTGTCGGTCGTTCTCAAGGCCGGGATCGGCTGCTCGATCGCCAGCTGAGACACTGCGGCGACCGGCCGGACGCGACGACCCGATCGGACACTGTCCTTCCGCACAGCTTACCCGCAGAACAAAGTTTGCCTATCCCCGCCGCATCGTTTGATTTGGTGCGGATGGGGTTTTCAAGGCGCATCTTTCATGCTTTAGCGCCTGCAAATCCGTTGGACTCTGAAGGACAGGCTCGCCCATGAACATCCATGAATATCAGGCCAAGGAGCTGCTGGCGAAGTTCGGTGCGGCTGTGCCCGCCGGCCATGCGGCACTGACCGTCGACGAAGCCGTCGAGGCGGCCAAGAAGCTTCCCGGGCCGATCTGGGTGGTCAAGGCACAGATCCACGCCGGTGGCCGCGGCAAGGGCAAGTTCAAGGAATTGCCGGCCGATGCCAAGGGCGGCGTGCGCCTGTCCAAGTCGATCGAGGAAGTCCGCGCCAATGCGCAGGAGATGCTCGGCAACACCCTGGTCACCATCCAGACGGGCGAAGCCGGCAAGCAGGTCAACCGCCTCTATGTGACCGACGGCGCCGACATCAAATCCGAATATTATCTGTCGATGCTGGTCGACCGGAAGACCGGCCGCATCGCGATGATCGTGTCGACCGAAGGCGGCATGGACATCGAGCAGGTCGCTCATGACACGCCCGAGAAGATCCGTACCATCGTGATCGATCCGGCCGAGGGCTTCCAGCCGCACCACGGACGCGCCGTGGCCTTCGCGCTGAAGCTGAAGGGCGACCTGAACAAGCAGGCCGTCAAGCTGGCCGAGCAGCTCTACAACGCGTTCATCGCGACCGACATGTCGATGCTCGAGGTCAATCCGCTGGTCGAGACCACCGACGGCAAGCTGCTCGTCCTCGATGCCAAGGTCAGCTTCGACTCGAACGCGCTCTATCGCCATCCCGACGTTCTCGCGCTGCGCGACGAGACCGAAGAGGATCCGGCCGAGATCGAGGCGTCGAAGTACGACCTCGCCTATATCAAGCTCGATGGCGACATCGGCTGCATGGTCAACGGCGCAGGCCTGGCCATGGCAACGATGGACATCATCAAGCTGAACGGGATGTTCCCGGCCAACTTCCTCGACGTCGGCGGCGGCGCCACGAAGGAGAAGGTCACCGCAGCGTTCAAGATCATCCTGAGCGACCCGGCGGTGAAGGGCATCCTCGTCAACATCTTCGGCGGGATCATGCGCTGCGACATCATCGCAGAAGGCATCATCGCGGCGGCGAAGGAAGTGAACCTCTCGGTTCCGCTGGTCGTCCGCCTCGAGGGCACCAACGTTCAGCAGGGCAAGGACCTGCTGGCCGGTTCGGGTCTGCCGATCGTGGCGGCCGACGACCTGGGCGACGCCGCTCGCAAGATCGTCGCGGAAGTGAAGAAGGCGGCCTGATCCGCCGGGTCCGGGCGCAGTCGATCCGATTTGCAAAACGGTATTTCGCAGTTTTGCAAATTCACATTTGATTTGACTGCCCCGAACCGCAATGGCGATCGGCTATGGCGCCGGATCCGCTGGATCCGGCCCGCCGACAGCAAGGGATTCGGCCTCCCCAGGGCAAGTGCCAAGGCCAAGGAGTGAAGCTATGAAAGTCCTCGTGCCCGTTAAGCGGGTCATCGATTACAACGTGAAGCCTCGCGTCAAGATGGACGGCACCGGCGTCGACCTGGCCAACGTCAAGATGTCGATGAACCCCTTCGACGAAATCGCCGTCGAAGAAGCCATCCGTCTGAAGGAAAAAGGCATTGCGACGGAGATCGTCGCCGTGTCGATCGGCGAACCGAAGGCCCAGGAAACGCTGCGCACGGCGCTGGCGATGGGCGCCGATCGTGCGATCCTGATCGTCAGCGAGACCGAGGTCGAACCGCTCGGCGTCGCCAAGCTGCTCGCCAAGATCGTCGAGGAAGAGGCCCCCGGCCTCGTCATCCTCGGCAAGCAGGCGATCGACGACGATTCGAACCAGACGGGTCAGATGCTCGCCGCGCTCACCGGCCGGCCGCAGGGCACCTTCGCTTCGAAGGTCGAAGTCGAGGGCGACAGCGTCAAGGTTACCCGCGAAGTCGATGGCGGCCTCGAGACGGTCAGCCTGAAGACCCCCGCGATCGTGACCACCGACCTGCGCCTCAACGAGCCGCGCTATGCTTCGCTGCCGAACATCATGAAGGCGAAGTCCAAGCCGCTCGCACAGAAGACCCCGGCGGATTACGGCGTGGACGTTACCCCGCGCCTCAAGACGCTCAAGGTTTCCGAGCCGCCGAAGCGTTCGGCCGGCATCAAGGTGGCCGACGTCGATGAACTGGCGGCCAAGCTCAAGGCTCTGGGAGTTGCGGCATGAAGACGCTCGTTTGGGTCGAACATGATGGCGGCGCCGTCAAGGACGCCACCCTGTCGGCGGTGACCGCCGCCTCGAAGCTCGGTGAAGTCCACCTGCTCGTCGCCGGCGAAGGCGTCGGCACGGTGGCCGAAGCGGCCGCGAAGATCGCCGGTGTGGGCAAGGTCCATGTCGCCGACGGCGCGGCCTACGCCAATGCACTGGCCGAGAATGTCGCGCCGCTCGTCGTCGAGCTGATGGGGCATCATGATGCCTTCGTCGCGCCCGCGACCGCCAACGGCAAGAATATCGCGCCGCGCGTCGCAGCACTGCTCGACGTGATGCAGATCTCCGAGATCCTGTCGGTGGAAAGCGCCGACACCTTCACCCGCCCGACCTATGCCGGCAACGCGATCGCGACCGTGCAGTCGTCGGACGCGAAGAAGGTGATCACGGTCCGCGCGACCTCGTTCGAGAAGGCCGCCCGCGAGGGTGGTTCGGGTGCGGTCGAAGCCGTTTCCGGTGCAGGCGACGCGGGTCTCTCGAGCTTCGTCGGCGCCGAGATCAGCAAGTCCGAGCGTCCCGAGCTCACCTCGGCGAAGATCATCGTATCCGGCGGTCGCGCGCTGCAGAACAGTGAGAACTTCCACGCGATCATCGAGCCACTGGCCGACAAGCTCGGCGCTGCCGTCGGCGCGTCGCGCGCCGCGGTCGACGCCGGCTATGTGCCGAACGACTATCAGGTCGGCCAGACCGGCAAGATCGTCGCCCCGGAAGTCTATATCGCGGTCGGCATCTCGGGTGCGATTCAGCATCTCGCCGGCATGAAGGACTCGAAGACGATCATCGCGATCAACAAGGACGAGGAAGCGCCGATCTTCCAGGTGGCCGATGTCGGCCTGGTCGGCGATCTGTTCAAGGTCGTGCCGGAGCTTACCGGCAAGCTCTGAGCCCGATCGAACACAAAGAATTGGGGGACGGAGATCGCTGATTTCCGTCCCCTTTTTCGTGGAATATTCCGGCCAATCCCATTTTGGGAACCGTCTTCCTAAAACATGCGCCTGCTCGATTGCCGTAACGGAAGGCAGCGCCTACATTCCCGAACTTCGGTGCCAGCCGAGGGAGGGCCCGTCGTGACCAGTAGCTTGCAAAAGGATCTCGTCGCAATCCGCTCGATCGAGGCCGTTCCATCGATACTCGAACTGGCCCTAACCCGCAGCAGCATGCGCTTCGTCGCCATAGCACGGGTAACCCCCGACCGCTGGATGGCCTGCGCTCTGCTGAACAGGATCGGCATTGATCTGAATGCGGGCGACGAACTGGACCTGAAGACGACCATTTGCGACGAGGTACGCGGCCATGGCCAGGCGGTCATCATCGACGATGTCGCAGCGGATCCCCTGTACCGCGATCATCCCACACCCCGCCTCTATGGTTTCCGCAGCTATATCTCGGCGCCGATCCAACTGGCCGACGGTGAAATCTTCGGCACGCTCTTCGCCGTCGACGTGGCGCCGGCGCGGCTATCCAACAGCAATGCCCTGCTAAGCTTCGACCTGCTCGCGAAACTGGTCGCGCTCGAACTGGGCCGGATCGGTTGGAAGAATTGAGTCTTCAGCGCCGCGTGCCGTCGAAAAGCTCGGCGATACGCCGCACCGATGCCTCGGCTGCGGCACGATCCGGGCGCTCGTCAGCATCATCGAAGCCGAAACGGTCGTCCGGGCCAAGGTCCTGGATAACGATGCCGTCGGATCGACCAACTACGCTGACATTGCTGTAGAACAGGCCATAGTCGACCCCCGGCTGGGGCAACAGCCAGGCGATCTGACCACGCACAGGATGCACCGTCTCGTCGCGGAAGAGCGCGCGTGCGCCATAGCCGGTGCAGTTGATCACCACCTTCTCGCGCAGGCGACCAATGTCCGATGGCTGTTCGAAGGTCATCGTCTCGATACGGCCACCGGCAGCGAGAAAATCCTGCATCAGCAAATGGGCGAGGCTGGCGATGTTGAAGGTCATCTGGCTGTTGCGCAGCGCATAGCGCGTGGCGAAGGGATGCGTGCCCGGTCCGAAGACTTGCGATCGGGGGCTGATATCCCCGATCAGGTCGGAGAAATGCGCAAAGCCAGCAACGTCGTGCGCGCGCAGCTCGGCACGCATCTCATCGGGCGCCAGATCGGACAAGGTATAGCGATCGCTCCAGGCGACCGGATGCGCCGGAAGGCCGACATAGCTCTGCCACCGGGCGAAGCTGGAATGCGCCATGCCGCTCCAGAGGGTCGCGAACTCGGATCCCACGGCGTCGGCCATCGCCACGCGGGAGTCGGGGGTCCAGCTGCCAGTGGCACGTGCAGAAGGCACATCGGGGAAACGATCCCGGGTATAGATGGTAACCCGCGCTCCGGCGCGCTGCGCGGTGATGGCGCTGGTGAGCCCGATCGCGCCGGCCCCCATGATAGCGATGTCCCGCGGGCTCGTGGCCATCGCCCTGCGGACCGCGATTTCGGCCGAGCCCCAGCTGAGCGACCAGCCGCTGCCGCCATGCCCGTAATTGTGGACGACCAGCTTCCGACCCACCTTTTCGACATCCAGCCGCGGCCCTTGCGCCCGAAAGGGGCGCAGACAGACGGTTATCCGAAAAATCCGATCGACCAGGGCGCGGATCGGCGTGATCGGGCCGATCGGATCGAACATCGGAGACGGCATCTGGGCGGCCAGCCGCCCGAGGTCCGGCAGCGCGCCACCGGCCATAGCCGCCAAACTGCTGCCCAGAAAATGGCGTCTATGCATCGATCCCCCGTAGAAAGTTAACCTGCTTATCAAGCGCGTGGGGAACATTCACCGCCATTCCGGGTTCGTAGCGATAGAATCACACAAATCGAGGTTGGATCGCCATGCTAATCAACGTAATCGTCGTCTTGATCATTGTCGGCGTGCTGTTGTGGCTGATCAACAACTACGTCCCGATGGATGCCAAGATCAAAAGCATTCTGAACGTCGTGGTCGTGATCATTGTCATTCTCTGGCTGCTGCGTGCCTTTGGCCTTCTGTCCGGCCTCGGAATCTGACGCTAGGGGGCCCTCGCCTGTCCACAGCAGCGCGAGGGCCTTCGCCCTTATGTTCAGGGCGATGTCGCCGATCTGAGGTCGTCGACAAAGCGCGCATAGTCCTGCTCCGCCTGCGCCTTGTCGGGCAGCCGCAGCAAATAACTCGGATGGATTGTCGCCAGCGCTACGACGCCACCGCCAAGCTCGATAGGGCTCTCCCGCACCGAAGCGAGCGAACTGGCCTTGCCGGTCACCGCGTGTATCGCCGTCGTTCCCAACAGGATGATCCGGCGCGGTGAGACGATCGCGCGCTCCTGATCCAGCCACCAGCGACAGGCCTTGATCTCCCCGGCATTGGGTCGGGCATGGATCCTGCGCTTCCCGCGCGGCTCGAACTTGAAATGTTTCACCGCATTGGTGACGTATAATCTCGACCGATCGATTCCTGCCTCATCCAGAGCTCGATTGAACAGCTGGCCGGCAGGCCCCACAAAGGGGCGCCCCGCCACATCCTCCTGATCACCCGGCTGCTCGCCCACCACCATGATGTCGGCATCGACCGGCCCCTCACCGAACACCGTCTGCGTCGCGCATCGATGCAGGTCGCATCGCGTGCAATGGGAAGCCTCCTCGCGCAGCGCCTGCCATGCAACGTCTGCATTGCCTCGCGGCGTGACCTGCTCGACCATTCGGGTTTCGCGCGCACGGGCGCCCGCGATAAGCTCCGGGATCAACGCGGTCTCCGGCATATTCGCCCAGTATTTTCGCGGCATCTCCTTGAGCATCGCTCCGACCTTCAGCCGGGCGGGGTTGAAGATCGACGCATAATAGCCCTTCCACAGCGCTTCGACGGGGTCGCCGTCGGGCGCGTCGGCGCGGATGGCGCCGGGCCCTTCGGCAAGACTGCTGCCATCCCAATGGATAGAGAGATCCGGCGTGAGGATCGACCAGCGCATCGTCGAGAAGCGTCGAACGAAGAAGCCCGCATTGACGCGGACGATGTGATGGTCGGGCTCGAACCAGGCGACAAAGCGCTCGCCGAGTTCTCGGAACCGGACAAAGGCGCGCATCTTGTGGATATCGCGGCGCACCTCCTTGGCGAGCAGGTCGAGGCGCCGCCGGAGCGGGTCGGCCTCATCCGCCAGCGCCCCGGGCTGTTCGAGCAAGCGCAGCAACATTCTGTAGAGC
Organism: Rhizorhabdus phycosphaerae; assembly: GCF_011044255.1. Classification (NCBI taxonomy): domain Bacteria; kingdom Pseudomonadati; phylum Pseudomonadota; class Alphaproteobacteria; order Sphingomonadales; family Rhizorhabdaceae; genus Rhizorhabdus; species Rhizorhabdus phycosphaerae. The sequence continues at coordinate 2,988,784 of NZ_CP049107.1, read as the reverse complement.
AGCGAAAAGCGTTCGGGATCGCGGTGCGGCACGACATCGTCGACAAGCCTCAGGAAATGCCGCGATATAGCGAAGGCCCCCGGACTGGCGGGTGGCAGGGGCGACGATGACGCGCCGAACAGGTCCTGCCCTGCCCCCTCGACGTCCCACAGCAGGTCGCTCGCAGCAATATTCGCCAGCGCAGCCTGCCGGGCGGCATCACGCCAGGCAGCGACATCGTCGGGACGGGGAAGAAGAATGCGATACATGGGTTGCGGGATCACGCGCCGAACAATTCCAGCTGCTCGGTCACCCGCGCGCGCAGGTCTATCCGGTCGATCAGCGCAGTCGGCCGCCAGTCGGTGGTGACGATGAACGGCCGCAACTTGGTGATCGATCGCGACAGCCGCCCGATATCGGCAAGCGACAGCTTGCGCCATCGGCGCGAGGCGATCACCGCATCGACCGCCTTCACACCGAGGCCCGGCACGCGCAGCAGCAGTTCGCGCGGCGCACGATTGACGTCGACCGGGAACTGCTCGCGCGCCTTGAGCGCCCAGGCGAGCTTGGGATCGATGTCGAGCGGCAACATGCCCTGCTCGTCGGTCGCCTGCGCGACCTCGCCCGGGCGATAGCCATAGAATCGCATCAGCCAGTCCGACTGGTAGAGCCGATGCTCGCGCAGCAGCGGCGGACGCTTCAGCGGAAGCACAGCGGATGCATCGGGAATCGGGCTGAAAGCCGAATAATAGACGCGGCGCAGCGCAAAGCGATCGTAAAGGCCGCTGGCGGTGTGGACGATGTCGCGATCGTTCGCCGCGTCGGCGCCGACGATCATCTGGGTCGACTGCCCCGCAGGCGCGAATTTCGGAGCCGATGGGTAGCGGCGCGACGCATCCTTGCCGTCTTCGATCGCGGTCTTCATGCCAGCCATGGCGCCCTGGATCCGCGAGGCGGACTTTTCCGGGGCCAGTCGCTCGAGGCCCGCCGCCGTCGGCAGTTCGACGTTGATGGAGATGCGATCGGCATGGCGGCCGGCAGCCTCGATCAGGCCCGGGTCGGCGTCGGGAATCGTCTTGAGGTGGATATAGCCTCGGAAGTGATGATCCTCGCGCAGGCTGCGCGCAACCTCGACGAGCTGCTCCATCGTATAGTCCGAGGACCGGATGATGCCGGAGGAGAGGAACAGCCCTTCGATATAGTTGCGGCGGTAGAAGGCCAAAGTGAGGTCGACGACCTCCCGCGCCGTGAAACGGGCGCGCCGGACGTTCGAGCTCTTGCGGTTGATGCAATAATGGCAGTCGAAGATGCAGCTGTTGGTCAGCAATATCTTGAGCAGCGAGATACAGCGGCCGTCGGGCGCATAGGCGTGGCAGATGCCCATGCCTTCGGTCGAGCCTATGCCCTTGGTCGCCCCCCGTGAATCGCGCTTGCTCGTTCCCGACGAGGCGCACGACGCGTCATATTTCGCCGCGTCGGCGAGGATTTCGAGTTTTTGACGAACGTCCAGCTGGGCCATTCGTTCTTTATATGTTCTTCACCCTCCGGCGTCCAGCCTGCCCATGGGGGAAGACTGGACGCTTCAAGAGTCGAGCGGCCGGGGGATCGATACACGGCCAACAGCCAGTTCCCCCAAGGCAGCGGATCAGCTGCCCGGGGTGTCCGCCACACCATCCGCGCCGGGCCACAAGCTGCTGTTGCCGCCCGAGGTTATCGGCGTGTCGATCTCGACATTGGTCGTTCCGATCCGGCTCACATCGATCAGGACGTTGGGGCCGGAAACGCTGTTGCCGGAGTTCGTCGCGCTGGTCGATTCGCTGCTGTCCTCGTCGCCGCCCTCGTCGGCCACGGCACTGTCGCCCGAACCGGATTCGGACGAATTGCTGCTGCCGGCGGCGCTGCTCGCCGACTCCGAGGAAGACGATCCGCCGCCCGATGAGCCGGAAGAGGAAGAGTCCGATCCCGATGTCGATCCAGACCCGCTGCCCGACAAACCGCCGAGTCCGGTCCCGCTTCCGCTACTGGTCCCGACGCTGCCGCCGGCGACACGCGTCCCCGTGAGCGACGACTGGATGTTCGTCGTGATGATCGTGGTCTCGCGCGTGACCGTCTGCATCACCACCGGTTGTGCCAGAGGCGGCGGCGGCGGGGGCGGCGGCGGGGGTGGCGGCGGCACCTCGGGCGGAGGCGGCGGCGACACCGGCGGTGGCGGTGGCGGTGGCACCTCGGGCGGCGGTGGCGGCGACACCGGCGGAGGCGGTGGCGGCGGCACCTCGGGAGGCGGCGGCGGAGACACCGGCGGAGGTGGCGGCGGCGGCACCTCGGGCGGAGGTGGCGGCGACACCGGCGGCGGCGGTGGCGGTGGCGGCGGTGGTGGCGGCGGTGGCGGGTTCCGCGGAACGGGTGCCGCACAGGCCTGGCTGTTCACCGTGCAGGTCTGGATCGTCAGGCTACCATTGGGATCGAGCAAGAAGCCAACCGTCGTGTTGCCGTTCAGTTCGAAGGTATTGATGGCAAGCGTGCCATTGCCCGACGAAACCTCCGATGGCTCCTGAGACGTCGCGGTGCCGTTCGCAGTCACCTGAACATTGGAGAGGACTTCCAGGTCGCCGCCCGCGGTGTTGATCAGGAAACTGCCAGCGGCCGAGAGCGGTCCATAGCCCGACACGTCCGCCGTGATCGAACTGATCGTCAGATCGCCGGCCACCAGCGGCAGGAAGTTGCTGCCGCTGTCACCGTCGAAGCGATAGGAGGCAATGGCGGCGAAGCTGCCGCCCTGAGCGGTACCGGAGGCGCCCGGGCCTCCTGCTCCCGTGCCCCCGCTTCCGCCGTCCGCGCTGGCATTGATCAGCGTTGTACCGAATGTCACCGGCACGCCTCTCGCAAGAAGGGCAGCAGAGCCGCCGACCGCATTGCCGCTCGCCCCGCCGATACCATTGGTCCCGGCAGCGCTCGTTGGCGCGCCCGTGCCTCCGTCGCCCGCCTCAGCATAGACGTTTATCTGCGTATTGCCGAAGCTGGCCGTTCCCTGGGTCACGGCGGTCGTGGGGCCGCTGAAGATACCGATGTCGACGCGACCGCCGGTGGCGTCGCCGCCCCGTCCGCCCGCACCACCAGTGGCGCCGGTAACGCCGTTACCGCCAGCGCCGGCGACCGCAATCGCCTGGGCCGACGTGCTGCCGATGGTGACGTTGGAATACCCGGCATAGCCGCCGATCACGACCGTGCCGCCGGACGCCTCGCCACCGACGCCACCCGTCGCACCATCCGCGACAGCGGCCCCCGCAGAGGCGCCGAAGCCGCTGGCCGAAACGGTAGCCGTCGAGGCATTTATAGTGCTGGTCGAGGGATTGGCCGCGTCGCGGAACGACAACAGTTCGGCATAGCCACCGCGTCCGGCACCGGCCGTTCCGACGACGCCGCTAGCGCTCGCCCTTGCCTGCCCGCCCGTGCCGTTCGACAGGATCGTGATGCCCGAGCCGTTGAAGTTCAGAGTGCCTGAGGTCGTATCGACATAGGAGCCGAGCGAGAAATCTGCCGCGATACCGCCAAGACCGTCACCGCCATTATCGCCGCTGCCACCCTGGCCGCTCGTATCGGCCTGAGCGCTGCTCGACACCGTGATCGTGGCGCGATTGGCTCGGATGGCCACGGCACCGCCACGTCCCTGACCGCCGGCTGCCCCCTCGGGCGCGTTGGAGAAGGAATTGAAGCCACTGTTGCCGCCCACGCCAAGCGCCGACAAGGCCAGCGTGGTCGCATTGATCGTGGTACCCGCATTGGCCTCTACGACGACGACACCCCCTCGGCCTTCGCCGCCAGCGTCACGCCCCATGCCGCCGAAACCGGTCGCGCCGATCGTCGTCACGCCCAGCGTGACATTCTGGTTGGCGGCAGTCACGAACGCGTTGCCGCCCGTACCGATGCCGCCGGCACCGCCCAACGACATGCCACCGTCACCGTTGGCGGCGACGTTGAGGGTTCCGAAGCTGAGCGTCCCTGCACCGGCCGTAGCTGCGAAGCTGCCGCCATTGCCTGCTCCGCCAGCCCCGCCCGATGCGCCTCCACCCGCACCGCTTGCATTGACCTGCACCGGTCCGGCAAAGCTGATTGCCCCGCCGCTTGCGTTGATCGTGACGGCGCCACCCATACCGACGCCGCCGACCGTACCGCCCGAACCGCCGAAGCCGCTAGCGGTCAGATCGGCGCCGTTCAGACCGATCGTTCCGTTGATGGCCGAGATCAGAATCGCCCCACCGGTACCGGTGCCGCCCGCGCCGCTCGCCGAAACACCGCCGAAAGCCGATGTATCGACGGTAAGGTTGCCGAGAATCTCGACCGACGAACCCGCCCCATTGGCCTCGATCGTCACGGAGGAGGCGGTCGCCCCTGCGCCATCGCCGGACTCCGACCGCGATGTGCTGACCGACACGTCGCCGGCGAAGTTCAGCGAACCCGTCGCACCACTTGCAGCGAGAACGACGTTACCCGCCGAACTGATCGAAACATCGCCATCGAAGAAGTTCGAACCATCGGTGACCCCAAAGGTCACCCCACCGCCGACCGACTCGATGGACAAATCCCCGCCGAATCTGCTGCCACCGGTCAGCGAGAGGGGCGCCCCAGAGAAGATGCTCGTGCCGACCTGGCCCAAGCCACTAAACTCGCCCCCACGGATGACGACACTGCCACCCGCAAGGCCACCGCTCGACTGGGTGAGCCGAGCCGGCGCCAGATTGGCGCCAGCGCCGATCAGGATCGACTGTGCGAAGGCCGCCGCGCCGTTGGCGAGGGTGAAATCGATGTTGCCGCCCCCCATGTCGAGCACGGCTGTCTGGGTCTTGGGCGCGACGACCAGCGCAACCCGACGAGCGACTTCTCCGTCCGCCAGGACGGTCGTCGTGCCGCCATGGGTCAGCGCGTTGATGGCGGAGGTTCCGGCAACGACGGTAATGTCGGTGGGGCCGGAGAGATCGATATTCGCCTGTTCCGCCGCGACGTAGGAAACATTGCCGCCAGCGTTGACCGTTCCGCCCTGGTTGATCGATGGCGCCAACGCCACCACATAGTCGGTCGCGCTGACATCGTCGGAGGTGATCCCGATCGACGCAGCGGAGTCGCTGGGTCCGAAGGAAATCAGGTCGGGAGTGGAGCTGATCTGGCTCGAGAAGCCAATATCGACGGTCGACAGCACGAGGCCGCCCACGTCGATCAGCGCCGTCGACCCGACCAATATGCCGCCAGGGCTGTAGAACCAGACGTTGCCGCCCGGGCCGGTGAGATTGTTGCTCGAATCGTACAACCGACTCTGGATTGTGCCGTTCAGCGCGATCCGGCGGGACGGATCATTGGGAAGGATCCGGTTGAGGACGGTGAAGCCGCCGGTGTTCGTCACCGAGTTACGGAACAGAACCGACGAACTCGAGGGCAGGAAGACGATGTCACCGCCACCGACGCCCGTATCATCCGGGGTCCAGTTGATGATCGCCGTTGGCGCGTTGATCGTGATCGTGTCGCTGTCGGGGTTGCGGACGATGTCATAGTCTGCCGTCGACAGCTGCCCCGGCGTGCCGGCAAAGCCGAAGCCCCCCGGAGGCGGGGGCGGGGGCGGAGGAGGAGGAGGCGAGATCGCGCCCTGCTGGACGGTGATCGAGAACATCATCGACCCCGTCTGGTTGTTGGCGTCGGTTGCCGTCACTTCAAACGTATAGGGTCCGGTCTGGGTCGGGATGCCGGTGATGTTGCCGGCCGAATCGACCGTCAGTCCCGGAGGAACGGTCCCGCCGGTCACTGCGAACGTATAGGGCCCGGTGCCACCGACGGCAGCGATGAACTGCGAATAGCTCGTGTCCGTTTCGCCATCAGGGAGCGAGCTGGGCGTGTCGAAGCCGATCGGGCCAGGCGGCGGCGGCGGCGGATTGCACGTCGCGTTGATGTTGCACTCGCCGGTTACCGTGCCCGTGCTCAGGGAATATTCGGCCGCCGTGATGACGCCGGTCCCGGCGACCGCGAATGTGATGCCGCGGTCAGGCATGTCGACCGTGAGATCGCCTCCCGATGGATTGTCGAAAAGAATCGTGCCATCGGTGGCGCTGATGAGATTGTCCGGATCGCCTTGCGGGACATCGACACCGCTTCCGGTAATGAAGACGGTGTTCGTCGACGTTATATCGCCGCCATTGGCAATGATCGAGAAAGAGCCGACCGTCGACGTCCCCGGCTCACTGCCGGAGCCGGAGCTGCCACTCAGAATCGCGTTGACACCCGAAAGCTGGATTTCGCCTCGAACCGACGGCTGATTAAAGCGGATCGTCGATTCAATGCCCAGCGAACCGCCGGTACCGCTGCCGCCAGCACCCGGCGTCTCGCTGCTTCCGCCATTCCCGCCGGTGCCGATTGCGGAGAAGCTCACCAGTCCCGACACGCTCAGACCCGGATCGGATATGGTTGCGCCGCGCGACAGCAGAGCGAGCTGGCCACCCGTTGCCAGACCGCCTGCGCCGCCATCGCCCTGCACGGATTGGAGCGAAGGCCCGCCCTCGCCGCCATCGCCGCCGTCCGCATTGGCGTTGACGGTCACGCCGGCGAGTTGCACGCGGCCCTGCGTGTCGACCGTTTCGGGACCGCTGACGAGGCCGATCTGCGCGAAACCGCCGGACGCACTGCCGCCAGCACCGCCTGCGCCGCCCTGGGTCGGACCGGAAGGAACCTGTCCACCGCTTCCACCGCTTCCGCCGAACCCGTTCAAATTGGCCGTAACGGAACCGCCTAGATTCAGCTGGCCAAGGCCGGCTTGCGCACCGACGAAGACCGTACCACCGGTGCCGGCGCCACCAGCTCCGCCGACGGCACCACTGGCCGCGTTCCCGCCAAAGCCACCCTGCCCGTTTGCGTTGAGGAAGAACTGGGTGGTGCTCGCGGTCACGCTGCCGATCGTGCTGCCACCGGTCAGCCCGGCGATGTTCGCATCGCCGCCAAGGCCTTCACCGGCATCGCCGACAGTGCCCGCTGCGTCCTGGAAGCTCGAGCCACCCTGCCCGTTCGCGTTAAGCGTTACCGCCACGCCGTTGATGTCGATCGTGCCGTCCGCTGCCGTGATGGCAGCCCCGCCGCCGCCGTTGATCAGGTCGAAACCGGCCTGGCCCGTGCCGCCGCTATAGCCGGCGCCGCCCTGGCCATTGGCCTGAATCGTCGCGCCGCTCATGCTGACCGAGCCGCCTGTGCGCGCGCTCACGCCCGCGAAGCCACCCGTCCCCGAACCGCCGACCGAGTTCGTCAGGGCAATACCCCCGGTGACGGCGTCGCCACCGACACCATCGGCGATCAGAAGCACGCTGCCGACCGCTAGGGTGGTGCCTCCCATTGCCGAGATATGGGCCGTGCCGCCCTGCCCCTCTCCCCCGCTCGTTTCGCCCTGGCCTCCAGAGCCATTGGCAACCAGGCTGACGCCCGAAGAAGCGGTGATCGAGCCAGCGCCACCGCCGAAGATCAGCTCGCCTCCGGCACCGGACCCGCCATCGGTCGCGGGGGAGCCTCCGCCCATGCCCGTTGCCGACATGGTCACGGCGCCGCCGAAGTCTATCGTTCCGCTGGCTGCAACCACCACGCTGGCGTTGCCGCCCACACCTATGCCACCAGCCCCCGACAGGTTGTTGCCGCCGGTAGCGTTCATGGAGACGCTTAACCCGCCGACCGAGAGCGTGCCGCCGTCCGAGCGCAGACCGAACCGACCGCCGGTGGCGCTGCCGCCGGCGTTCGATTCCCCGTTCGCGATCGTCGCGTTGCCGGAAAAGCCGAGATTGTCTCCAACGGTGACCGTCGCCCCATTGGCCGCAACGATGTCGAGTCCTCCGCCCCGCGCATTGCCGGACGAACTGCCACCCAGCGAGTCGCCGCCATCGGCGGAGGTGTCGACCAACAGGCTAATCGGGTTCTGGGCGGTGCCGAAAGCGATACTGGCGTTAGCGCCCGACGCGGTTATCCCGATATATCCGCGCTCCGTACCCTCTCCGGGAAATACCGAGAGCGCATCGCCGCCGACACCGCCGCTGCTGCCACCGCCGCGGCCCGTCGCGACGAGCGAAGCGGAACCACCCGCGGTGACCGTGATCTGCCCGTCGGTCGCCGTAAGCAGGATCTCACCCGCCAGCGCGTTGCCGCCATTGCCCGACATGGCTCCGCCACCGAACCCGGACGCGCTGACATCGAGCGCACCCAATTCGATCGCGCCACCGGTCAGCGCATTGACGAGCACACGCCCGCCGACACCGTTGCCGCCATTGGTGCTGCCAGACACGGCACCGCTGCCGCCATTGGCCTCGATGGAAAGGATCGCTCCGATATTTACGGCTGCGCCGGTGCCCAGGGCCTGAATCGTAACGTTGCCGGCCGTACCCGTTCCGCCATCGCCGCCATTCGCGCTGGTCGCGATGCTGACCGATCCCGCCGAAATGGTGTTGCCAATGCCCGCGAGCAGCGAGACGTTGCCGCCCGTTACCGAGCTGCTGCTCTCCACTACGCCGGTCTCGATCGAGAGAAGCCCAGCCACGCTGACATTGCCGGCTGACGTATCGATAACGATATCCGCGCCGCTGCCATTAGCGGCATCGATCGTAACCTCGTCCGTGAACGTAGTGCCAGAGATGGTGAGATCACGCGATGCGCCGATATAAGCACGAGCACCAAAGGATCCGCCTTCGACCCGGACCGTACCGGTGCCCGCGGCTGCAGGGGGACCAGACGGACCGAAGCCCCCGGACACGACATCGTTGCCGGCGGACAGGACGACGCCCTGGTCGGTGACGGAGGCTCCGCCCGCCTCCGAGAACTCCAGCGACCCACCGCTCAGCAGCATGGTCAGCGCCTGGTTCTTCGGAACCGCCACGAGGTAGATCCCTCTCGACGTGCCCGATCCCTGTGGCGTCACCACAGTGGTCCCGCTGTGCGTGATGGCGTCGGCAGAGCCGGTGCCCACCGGCACGGAAATATCGAACAGGCCGTTGGAGAAGGTCAGGTCCGCCTGTTCCGCCGCGACATAGGCGACGCTGCCCTGCGAAGCCACGCTGCCTGACTGGACGATGCGCGGCGCCAGCACACCGACATAGTTGGACGCCTGGAAGTTGGTGGTCTGGATCTCGATCGTCCGCCCGGCATCGCTGGAGCCCAGCGAGACGACATTGGGGTTCGGCCCCGATCCGCCGAAGTCGATCGGAATGCTCGACAATATGATCCCGCCGACGTCGATCGCCGCGGTGCTGCCGACGAGAATGCCGCCCGGGCTGTAGAACCAGACATTGCCGCCGGTACCGAGCAGGTTGTTGCTGCCGTCGTAAAGCCGGCTGTTGATCGCACCGTTCAGCGCGACCGCGCGGGTGGGATCGTTTGGCAGGATGCGGTTGAGGACGGTGAAGCCGCCCTGGAGCGAGGGATCATTGCGGTAATTGACGGTGGTGCCCGACGGGAGGAAATCGATCGCACCGCCGCCGGACTGGGTGTCGGTAGGGGTCCAGGTGATGATCGACGTCGCATTGCTGACGGTGATCGTGTCGGTGCTCTCGCTCTGCGAGAAGACGACGCCCGGGGTCGCGCTCGCGCTGCCAGCGAAGGCTCCGTTCGCAGCCAGCGTCTCGCGTGCGGGAAAGGCGAGGATCGTCGCCATGGCGAGGGCTGAGGTCAGCGTCCGCGTATTGCCGCCGCCGCGCGCCGCGCGCCCGAACGGATCGACCGCGCCTCGTCGCAGCGCTGCCTGCCCGCTTCCGAGCTGTCCGTTACCGCGTCCCGTGCCCCGCTTAGTCATGCCGTCCCCCAACGAACCAATCCCCGTCCGTATGAATGCGCCCCGTTACTGCGCCGTCGATGTAGACCCTGCCGCCGCCGTGGCCGGCAGCAGCGCCCGCTGGCCGTCGCCCACGATCGCGAAGGCCGACCAGTAATAAGGGTGGGACGTATTCGGGTCGTCCATCAGTCCCACCTGTGCGTTCCGCATGGCCGTGGCCATCGGCGTCCCCGGAGGCGCCGTGAAGAGGCCGGTGATCAGCCGCTTCGTGGCGTTGAAATCGTCCGGCACCGGCCAGTGGCTGGCGACGACGGTCCGTGCACCTGCGCCCACGAAAGCACGTACGAGACCATCGAGCGCAAAGTTGCCGCCGGTCGTGACGCCCGCCTCACGCGTCGCGCCCACGGTCGCCATGCCGGCGGTGTCGCAGGCCGAGAGCACGACCACGTCGGCGTCGAGCTTGAGATCGAAAATCTCCTTGAACGACAACAGGCCATCGGATGTCCCGCCTCCGAACGAGGTCAGCAGCGCCGGACGCGCCGGGCATTCCGGGCGCGGCGCAGTGACCAGGCCGTGCGTCGCGAAATGGATGATCCGATACTGCGCCAGATCGGACATGCCGATGATGGTGGAGTCCGAGAAATCCTGGCCGACCACGAGCTTCGACTTGTCCTGACCGATGATCCCGCTGGCGAGATAGAGCTCGGACGAGGAAATCGGGTTGTTCCAGTTGCTCAGCGGCCAGGCGCATTCGTCAGCCTGCGACGGCGGCGGCACGAAGAAGGGGTTGAGCGCCGGACGGCTGTTCTCGCCCATGCCCAGATAGCCCATTGCAGCCTTCGAGCTGGCGACGTCTCGGCCGTCGACGAAGGAGCGCGGGCTGACCACGGTCGAGACGTCGCGCTCGCGGCCAAGCCAGGCCACGCCACGGAAGTCGAAATCATCTGCGTTCGGCTTCTTGAGCCGGGCGAGATAGGCGTCGACACCGGCCTGCTCGATCGGAAGCAGGTTCGCCGGAAGCTGCAGCAGCGGACCATCGGGCTCGAAAATGAAGTTGCGCACCTGGTGAAGCTCGGCGTCGACCGGCCCCATCAGCGTCACGTACAGTTTGCGCGCCAGTACCACGTCGAACGGATAGGTCGCGACCTGGCCGTTCTCGACCTTCACGACCGAGTCGCGGATCTTGGCGACGGTGTCTTCCAGATCCTTGGTGGTCGCGTCGAGCCGCCAGGCCTTCGCCACGCCCGGCGCAACGAACATCGCATAAGCGTCCTGGCCGACCAGCGTGACCTTGTAATAGCCGTCGCCGGGGCGAAGAGCCTTTTGCAGTTCCTCCACACCCATGGTCGAAGGCGACAACACGCGGTAGCGCGGGAATTTCGCGAGCTTGGCCTGCAGGGCTGTCTGGTCGCGCGAGTAGCGGGCGAGACGCGCACGTGCTTCTTCCAGCGCCGTGCGATCGGCCGGCGTCGGCGCGGCGAGCGAGGCCAGGCGCGCGACGTCGCCGGTCGCCCGCGCGATGTAGCGCGACAGCGTGACCGACTGACGGAACAGCCCGGCCGCTTCGTCGTCGCCGCCGGACAGTTCGCGGGCCAGCAGAGCCTGGGTCTGCGCGATACCGGGGCGCAGCATCAGCTGGCTCGCGGTGAACATCTGCGCGACCGCCTTGGGATCGCTGGCGGAGCGTTCGGCGAGCAGCCGGAAATAGGGGCGCAGAAGCGTCCGGATCGACGACATCGCGCCGGGGACATTCTCCGATGCGGTGATGAGCTCGCCGTACAGCGTCATGGCGCGGTCGCCCTGGCCATGGCGGCTGAGGAAGCCGGCGAAACGCGCCTTGGCGCCGAGCGCGACGGCGGTGTTCGGATATTGGATCTCGACCACCTGAAGCGAGTCGGCAAACAGCCGCTCGGCCTCCTCGATACGGCCCTCGGCCTCGGCGGTCAGCGCCAGTTCGCTCTGCACGCTGGAGCGAAGCCAGCCGGTGCTGTTGATCTTGCCCTCACGCACGCCCTGCATCGCCGTGACGGCCTCGTCGAAACTGGTGCGGGCTTCGACATATTTCTTCTGCGCACGGAACACGACGCCGCGCAGGAGCAGCGCCTGCGCATCGAGTATCTGCGCCCGCTCGAACGGCTGGATCGACCCATCGAGGCCGGCCACCTGGTTGAGTGCCCCACCCTCGCGGTTGAGGTCATCGGCCACGGTCTCGCTGATTTCACCCGATGCGAGCCGGGCGTCGGCGGACTTGACCGCCTCGATCTCGGCGACCGGCTTGGCGAGTTCCTCGAGCGCCCGGTCGAGCTTGCCCTGGTTCAGAAAATGGATCGCGTAGAAGTTGCGCAGCATGCGCCCGACGACCGGGTCGGCCAGCGCGGACGGGGTCGCCGCGCGCGCGAAGATCGCATCCGCCGAGGAGAAGTTTCGCTGGTTCGATTCCTGAAGCGCCTGGTTGGCGAGATACTCGGCCAGGCGCGATTCCGACTTGGACGAGCCGGCGTCGCGCTCGACCAGGGCCTCGAAGAATTCGGCTGCCTCGGCATAGGAGCCGTCATTGTTGCGCGCATAGGCTTCGGCGAGCGCGCTCTCGCTATCCAGCGCCCCCGCCTGCACGCGAGCGAAGGCGGCAGGATCGCCGGCCGAGGTCGTTGCGACCTGCACCTCGCCCTTGACGATGCGGTCCGCGACGAGCGTCCGCAATCCCAGCTGCATAGCGCTGTCATAGCCGCCGAGACCCGCCGCGACATAGTCGGTCCGCGCATCCGAGTGGATATAGATCTTGTAGGACAGCTGGTTGGCGTCGACGCATTCGCGCGTCTGCACCTTGCCGAGCCCCTCGATGTCGACCGCCTCCGGGCGCTGACAGGTCAGCGGCGCATCGGCACTGGCGATGACGCGCTGGACGGGGTCGCCGCCACCGCTCTTCCGCAGCGCGAAAAGGCGTCCCACCGGCGACGCCGCGTCGCGACAGACGACGCGATAGCCACGGTCGAACATCGTCGCGAGGACCGGTCCGATCGAGCGGTTCTGCGCGGTGCACAGCACGCCGGTCGTGCCGATCCGGAAGCTGTTGCGCAGCGAAAGCGGCGTGCTGGTGGCAGCCGGCACTGCCGAGGGAAGCGCCAGGGCCAAAGAGGCGATCAACACGGCGCCGAGCGCTGGGCGGCGGTTACGCATGAAGGACTTCCTCCCGGAGCGTCACAGGAGCGCTGGCCCCCGACGCGAAATTGACATGAAGGTCGATCGGCGCGAACCGCGCCGCCGACATCGACCAAGGCGCGGTTCCGGCGAGCATCAACGCTGCTCCCAGGGCCAGAGCTTGGTCGTGAGGGATATGAGGAAGCGCGGATCCTTGTTCTTCGTCTGGAACCCAGCCTTCCTGAGCGGCACGGCAATCGTACCGTCGATCCGGAAGCGGTTGTTGAGGATCGCGCGAAGGCCGCCGCCCACCGAATAGAGCGCGTCGAGATCGTCCGGCCCCAACTGCTTGTTCCAGGTCAGCGCGACGTCGGTGAACACATAGGGCAGGACGTTGAGGTTCACCTTGGGCAGCGGCTGCATCCGCGGAAAGCGCAGCTCGAAACCGCTGCCGAGACCGCTGTCGCCGATGATCGTACCGGGATCATAGCCGCGACCGATCGAGAAGTTGCCGCCCGAGAATTCCTCGAAGCTGAACAGCGGATCGAACGCATATTGCGCGCGCGGCGTCGCAGCGATCCAGAAACCTTTGCCAAGACTATATTCGAGCGATGCGGACGCGCGAACGAGGCGTGACGTCTTGTCGCCGTCGAGGCGCGCGGGCGGAACATAGCCGGTCGGGATCGTAGCCGGCACCCGCGGTGAAGCGCCGAAGATATCGAGCCCTTGCCTGAACTCGACCGAACCCGAGGCGCGCCATGTCGGAAAGCGACGCTCGGCGATGTCCGCCGCATCGAAATCGAGGCGTAGATAGCCAACGCGCAAGCGATCGCGCGTCAGGTCAAGTCCGTTGAAGATAACGACCTGATTCAGATAGTCGAGGCCGGCCGCACCGGAGAGACTGAAAGCCTGGGTGCGAATGAAGGGAAAACGCGTCTCGCCGGTCGCGAACAGCGTCCGCGCGCGCAGCCTAATCGCGCCGCCGACATCGGGCTTCGACCAGGCGTAGGTGAAATTGCCGCTGAGCGTGAGCCCCTCGGAGCCCAGGCGCGTGTCGTAGCCCAGCTGAACGAGCCGCTGCTCCTTGAAGTCGGCGGTGCTGGAAACCGACGCGGTCAGCCGGTCGCCGCCGAGCAGGCCATAGGCCTGCCCCTGGAGCGTGCCGTTCCACCGGCCCGAACTGCGCGCGGAGAAATTCTGAAGGCTGTAGTTCAGCTCGACCGGCGTTCGCGTCACGCTGACTTCGCCGATCAGTTCGCCCGGTGCGCCGCCGGCCGGCTTGAGCGCAAGGCGCACGTCGAAGCCGGGTACGTCGCGCGCGAGGATCAGGTAGCGCTCCGCATTATAGCGGTTGAAGACGGCGTCCTCGGTCAGGTGCGAGAGATAGCCCGCGAGGAGCTTTTCGGCGGGGCCGGCATCACCACGGACGCGAACCGCGACGATCTTGGCGAACAGCACCTGGAACTTGACGACGCCATTCTCGATCCGCTGCACCGGCACCTGCACGGCGGCGAGATAGCCCTTGCGGCGAAGCGCGGTGGCGGCAGCGTCACGGATCGTACAGATCGTGGCGATCGGGCGATCGGGCCCAAGCAGCGAGGCGTAGGAGGCCTTCAGCTCCTCCGCCGATAGCCCCTGAAGATTGGCGAACTGCGCCTCGGTGATCGTCACCTTGATATTGGCGTAGGCGGGCGCGTCGAGCGCGCAGGGCGCCCGCTCGATATCGCCGTCGATGGTGAGGCGCGAGGGCCCGGGGGCGGGCTGCTGCGTCGTGCGATTGAGCTCGTCACGGCCAGGCGCGATCTGCTGGCCCGTCGGTGTCTGGATCTGCGCCAGCACCGCCGAACTCATCGACGAAGCAACGAAAGAAGCTGCCAATATGGCAGCGGGCCTGAACGGACTGCGCAAGACGTCCCCCGATTTCCCCTGTTCGGCGATCCCCTTCGCCAGCGGTCTCAATATCCCCCCGCCGGGGGCTTGTCATCGGAATAGTTCAATCCCGATCAATAGTTTGTGCGTTTCAGCACAGCCTTCTGCCGTAGCGTCACGCTGTCGCGGGGCAGACTTTGTCGTCACGTTTCCGAAACAAGGCTCATCGCTTGGCGCTTGCGCCCTAAGGCCACTTTACCTACAGGCCCGCTCGCGACGGGTCCCGGAGACGGGACTAAAAGGGAATTCGGAAACGGGAAACCGTCAGCCGGAGCTGCCCCCGCAACTGTGATCGGCGAGCGATCGTCCGCGCATGCCACTGGATGTCCGACATCCGGGAAGGCTGGGCGACCGCGATGACCCGAGAGCCAGGAGACCTGCCCGTCGCGGTCGTTCCATCATGCGGGCGGGGTGCACCACATGATCGAGGCGAAATCCTCGCGTGACGACGATCGTAACGGGTCGCGCGCGGGAGATGCTCATCCTTCCGCTCGGGACCCTGATGACTTGTCATTGGAGGTTTCGACCATGTCCAGAATATCAATCCTGCACACACTGCTGTTCGCGACGGCGGTCGTACCCACGGCGGCCCATGCAGACGCCGCGGGCGAGGACGCCGACACCATCGTCGTCACCGCGACGCGGACCGACACCCCGCTTTCCCAGGTCGCCCAATCGATCTCCGTCGTGGATGCGAGGGCGCTGGAATTGCGGCAGACGCCATCGGTTGCGGAGCTGTTGCGCACGCTGCCGGGCGTCACCATCGTCCGCAATGGCGGCCTGGGCTCCACCACCAGCGTCTTCATCCGCGGCGCGGAAAGCGACCAGACCGTGGCGCTGATCGACGGGGTCAAGCTCAACGACCCGTCCGCACCCGGCGGCGGCTTCAACTTCGCCGACCTGCTGACCGACAATCTCGACCGCATCGAAGTTCTGCGTGGCGCACAGTCGGTGCTGTGGGGCAGCCAGGCGATCGGCGGGGTGGTCAATCTGATCACGTCCGCGCCCACGCAAGCGCTGCAGATCAAGGCGAGCGGCGAATATGGCCGCTACGACGCCGGTCGCGCGGTCGCCAACGTCTCCGGTACCGTTGGTCCGGTCGCGCTAAGCGCTGGCGCGGGCTACCTGACGACCAACGGCATATCGGTCGCCGATCGCAGCGGCGGCGGGAGCGAACCGGACGGCTATCATCTGTTCGGTGCGCATGCGAAGGCACAGGTCACGCTCGCGGACGATCTGTCGCTCGACCTGCGCGGCTTCTACACCAAGAGCAAGGTCGATCTCGACGGCTTCCCCCCGCCCGACTTCTCGCTCGGCGATACCGACGAATATGCGCGGCAGGAACAGATCGTCGGCTATGCCGGGCTGAACGCCGGCCTGTTCGACGGCCGGCTCAAGAACCGCCTGGCGGTGGCCTGGACCCGGATCGATCGGCAGAATTACGACCCGGCCGGCACGCCGGTCCTGACCTTCGACGCGGTGGGGCGCAATCTGCGGTTCGAATATCAGGGCGGGGCGCAACTCGCCGACTGGGTCGACGCCACCTTCGGCGCGGAGCATGAAGGCCAGCGTTACCGGACCGAGAGCATCTATTCGCCGCTCGACCACAGGAAGGCGAATATCGACAGCGTCTATGGGCTGCTGACCCTGCGCCCCGTTTCGGGGCTGACGGCGGCGGCCGGTTTGCGCCACGACGACCATAGCCAGTTCGGCGGCAAGAGCAGTGCGAATGCCAGCCTTGTCTGGACACCCAATCGCGGCGCCACGGTTCTGCGCGCGACCTATAGCGAGGGTTTCAAGGCGCCGTCGCTCTACCAGTTATATGGCGACTTCGGCTTCGACAAGCTTCGGCCGGAGGAAGCGAAAAGCTGGGATGCCGGCATCGAACAATCGCTCATCGGCGACCTGCTGCAGGTCCGCGCGACCTGGTTCGAGCGTCGTGTGACCAACCAGATCGATTTCGACCTCAACAGCTACACCTATGCCAATATCGCCCGTGCGCGGGCACGAGGCGCCGAGCTCGAACTGGTGATGCATCCCACGGCCGGTTTCGAGGTGCGCGCCAACTACACCTACACCAAGGCGCAGAACCGCGAGCGCAGCAGTGCCAATTTCGGCAACTCCCTCCCGCGTCGCCCGCGCAACGCGGTCAGCGTGACCGCCGACTATGCCTGGAGCAAGGGTTCGGTCGGGGCGACCGTCACGCATGTGTCGAACAGCTTCGACAATGCCGCGAACAGCACAAGGCTGCAGGGCTACGCCCTCGTCGACATCCGGGCGAGCTTCCCGCTGAACGAGAGCATCGAGCTTTACGGCCGGATCGAGAATCTGTTCGACGAACGCTACCAGACCGCGTCCGGCTATGGGCAGCCGGGCAGGGCGGCGACGGCCGGCGCGAGACTGCGTTATTGAGCCCACCCAGACGGGCGGCGGCGGGTGGCCTTTACCCGCCGCCCCGCCGCCGCGGAGATCAAAGTGCGCCGGCCAGGGCGAAGACGCGCATCGCATCGAAGATCGACGGCGCTCCGATCTTGGCGAGCACCATCGCCCGGGCGCGTTGCACATCGCGCGGATCGGCGTGAAGTTCGATCGCTATCTCGGCGTTCGAGGCCCCCTCGAAGACCAACGCCATCAACCGGCGTTCATCCTCCGACAACCCGGCGATGCGTTGCCGCACGTCTTCGGCGACCTCCCGCCGCTCGCCGCCATATTGCAGGCGATGAAGCGCACGATCGAGCGCATCGATCAGCGCGACGGGATCGAAAGGTTTGTGAAGAAAGTCGACAGCGCCACGGCGGAACATATGAACGGCCGTGGAAAAATCGCTGAAGCCGGTCACCACAATGAACGGAAAGCGCTGGGGCCCCGTCGCCAGCGCCTCCACCACCACGCTGCCGCTGGAACCGGGCAGTTGCAGGTCTACCAGCACGCAGCCCGGCGACAGGCCTGCCAGCGCCTCGAGAAAATCGTCGGCGGTGGCGAATTCGACATGGTCCCAAACACCGTCCACCTGCAACAGGCTGACAATCGATGCCCGCACGACCGCTTCATCGTCGATGAGATAAAGCCTTTTGCTTGTCATCTCCGCAGGACGACCACACCCAACGCCACGCTTGCCTCCAAACAGCACCACTGACACAGATCACTAGGTAATCGGCACATTTTCGGTCGCAACATAAAATTAAAAAATGCCGAAATTTCGCATGCGATTCACACAAAGAATATCCGACCGCTTCCGATTTTCCGACAGCCAAAAATCCTGGTTCGGAAATTTATGTCAAATGTTCATTTTTGTGTCCAGGAAGCTTCCCTGGAACCCAGATCGTTATTTCCCCATCCGTTAATTTTATTTCTCTTTTACAGAGAATTTTGACGGTAACCCTCGAGTATATGGGGGACACCCTGAAGTCTCTTTGGGCTGGGATCCGCTGAACGCGGTTGCTCTCACCCAGCCCCTTGCCGCTATGCGAAATGAGCGGGGAGTGGCCTCTCCGGTCTTCTACCTAGGCCGTCCGCCGTCTGCGCCGGCAACGGCACCGATCAAACCAGGTGTCAGGACGAGCCGGTTGCAGCCTTCCCGCAAAGTCGGGGCTGACCGGCTCCGTCCAGGGTAACAATCCCGATCGTGGACAATGCGTCGACGTTTCGGCGATTGCTGCGGGCGGTTGATCTGGTCGCCGACTGGGCGGCACCCTGTGTCAGGCGCGAGGGCGAGCGAACAGTGCCAGCAGCCCTGCGGCGAGCCGGTCGACATCGTGGCGCGCGACCACCCGGGCGCGCCCCTCGCGGCCGAGCGCGGCCAGACGCTCCGGTGAACAGTCGAGCGCGCTGGCCATCGCGTCGGCGAACGCGCCGACGTCGCCGGGTGGAATGAGCCAGCCACAGCCCTCGTCCACCAGTTCGGTAATGCCCGCCACGGGCGTGGTCACCACCGGCCGGCAGAGCGCCAGGGCCTCCATGAGCACGATCGGCAACCCTTCCGCGCGGCTGGGAAGCAACAGCGCCCGCGCCTCGACGATCAGCCTCCGCACTTCGTCGTTGCTGCGCCAGCCGAGAAGGCGGACATGCTCGGCCACCCCCGCCTCGACGATCGCCCGCTCGACCGCCGAGCGGTCCTCGCCGTCGCCGACGAGAAGCACCCTGATGTCGGGATAGCGCGAACGGACCATCGCCACCGCCGGCGCGATGTCGACCTGTCCTTTTTGGGGACAGAGCCGGCCTACACAGAGCAGCGTGCTCCCCGGCGCTGGCGCCTCCACCTCGTCGGGATAGTCGCGCAAGTCGAGACCGCAGGACAGAATCTCGACGCGGTCCGCCAGCGCCCCGGGGAGATGGCGGACCAGACGGTCGCGGCAATAGCGGCTGATCGCAACGACATGCTCGGCATGGCGGGCCTTTTCGACGAAACGGTTACGGCCCAGCACCTCGAGTTCGTCGGGCCCGTGAACCGTGAAGCTGTAGCGAGGCCCGCCCAGCAGTCGGGCAAGCAGCGCCACCGCCGCCGCGTTGGTGGAAAAATGCGCATGGAGATGCTCTATCCCGAGCGCCGCGCACCGACGGCGCAACCGCACCGCCTGCGCCAGATAGGCGACATGGCGGACAAGTCCCGCACCGGCCCGACGGTACAGGCCCCAGCAATGCCGCAAGGCGCGCATCAATCCCGTGGGGTTGCGCGCCGCCTCCACAAACAATCCGGCCAGCAGCGCGGGTATCCTGTCGCTCAGCAGATATTCGGTCCGCTCCTGCTCCGCGCGATCGGCGGGATCGACCAGCGGCCCGCTCCAGCGCCGCACCGCGAAGCGCTTGACCGGCACGCCGGCCCGCTCGATCGCCGCGATCTCGCGCCGGATGAAGGTGGTACTCGTCATCGGATAGCTGTTGAGGAGATAAGCGAGCTTCACCGCTGCCGGGCCTCCTCGATCAGCCGGGCGACATCCACCATGCGCGCATGCGTGACCACGGGGCTTTCAACGCATCCGTTTCGCACGAGGTCCGCGAAATGCTCCAGCTCGTGGCGGTAGATCGACCCACCATGCGAATGGAAGCTGCCGGTCAGGCGTCCGCCGACATCGCCCATCCGCCTAAGCAGCGGGTTCTGCCGGAGCGCGGAACGCAGCCGCGAAGGACCCCGGGCGTCCGCCGGCCGAAGGCGCAGGCGCTGCGCCGTAAGAAGTGGCGGCATCAGCTCGAGCGTCGCATCCTCGCCCTCGATTCGGAGATCGTTGCCGAGCGTCCCGACGAAGGACACCGACAGGTCGGACCGCGCACCGCCGTCATGGACCAGCGACAGCCGTGCCGCGACGTCGATGCCTGCACGGTCGCGGTCGACACGGCACTCCATCGCGGTCACCGGACCAAGGATGATCCGCGCAAGCATCAGCGGATAGACGGCGCGATCCGCGAGCACCCCGGCATCGGGCGCGAAAAGCCGGGGAAAGTGGCGGCGCGACACCGGATAGCCGAAGCTCGCCTCCAACCGTCGGGCCCGGCCGATCCCCCCGGTTGCCGCGATACCGATGGCCCGCGATACCGCAGGCAGAAAGGGGGTCGCGACCGCTTCCATGAAGGTCAGGCCCCGCTCGCGCGCCAGCACGGTCAGCGCTTGAGCCTCAT
The DNA here is from genome assembly GCF_011044255.1 of Rhizorhabdus phycosphaerae. NCBI lineage: Bacteria > Pseudomonadati > Pseudomonadota > Alphaproteobacteria > Sphingomonadales > Rhizorhabdaceae > Rhizorhabdus > Rhizorhabdus phycosphaerae. The sequence continues at coordinate 2,968,350 of NZ_CP049107.1, read as the reverse complement.
CGCCGCGCAGCGACAAAGGCTTCTCGCACAGCACCGGCTTGCCGGCTTCCAGCGCAAGACGCGACTGGCGCACGTGGTCGGCATTGCCACAGGCGACATAGACGGCGTCGGCGAGGTCGAGCGGGACGTCGCCCACCAACCCGCGCATGGTGGCCGCCATGCGGCCCCGCCCGATCACGGCGAAACGCAACGGCGTCGCGACACTCACCAGGACATCGGCTCCATCGCCGCGAAACTGGTTACCAGCCGATGATCGCCTCCGGCCTGCATGGCGAGACTGGCTTCGGTCAGATGCAGCGCGAAATCGCCGGCGAGGCGCGGCGACCGGCCGTCCGCGATCGCCCGCATCATCTCCGCCACGCCGAGCGCGAAGTTCATCGACGCCGCGCCCCGTCGCCCGACCATCGGATGGCCATCCCCGGCCCAGGGGACCCGCCGCGCCAGCGGGCTGTTGACCAGGCGACGTCGTATGACATGGCGTCGGCGCACCCGCACGGCCGTGCCATTGGCCCAGGCGTCGTCGACCTCCAATATGCCGGTATCACCGAAGATGCGGATCCGATGGTCGTGGCGGGCGACGATCGAGCAGGTCAGACGGGCGACGATCCCGTCGAAATAGAGCGTGGCCGAGGCATAGTCGGGGGCATCATGGCCGGAGCCGGTCTGCTCGTCGTCCAGGCATCGCGCCGATCCGCCGACGATGCGGCGCACGGGACCGAAGATCGCCATCAGCCAGGTCAGATAATAGCCGGCATGCTCGAGCGTGCATCCGGTTCGAAACTCGTCCTCCGCCGGCCAGGGCGCACCGCTGGCCGATGCCCAACGCGGATAGGGTGCGCTGCTCACGAAATCGTCGTCGAGCTCGGCATAGACCAGCCGGGGGCGCCCGACGCGACCATCGCGCACCGCCCGCCAGAGGGTTTGCGCCGCCCGGCCGAGGACGCTGCACGGTGCCGAGGCGAGGTGCAGCCCGCGTTCCCGCGCGAGCGCGGTCAGGGCGACGGCCTCGTCCATGTCGAGCGCGAGGGGCTTCTCGCTCCACACGTGGAACCCGGCCTCGAGCGCCTCGCGGCTGACTGCCGCATGGGAGGCGGGATTGGTGAGGTTGAGCACGATGTCCGGTCTGGTTTCGACCACGGCCTCGAAACCGGCGAGCGCCGGCAGCGACCAGTGCGCAGCGAAGTGAGCGAGACGCGATGCATCCCTGTCCCACACACCGACGACCTCCAGTTCCGGAAAGGCGCATAGCGAGGCCATGTAGAGGTCGGCCACATAGCCGGCGCCTATGATGGCGATTCGCCCCGTCGACTGGCTGTCCCCCGATGCCATTTTGCGATGCTAGGAGGCGGCGCCCGTCCGCGCAATGGGCAGCTGCCGCATATCAATGGCATATCAACGCCCGCGGCGCGGGCCACTTCAACGGGCGTTGAAGGCCGTCGTCGAGGCGGCTCAGCCACCCCGTCATAGGGGCGTAACGCGACCGTTACACGACGATGTTGCGACGGGTTTTACAGCGACGGGGATTGGCGATATGATCAGCGCCATGGAATCGGGCCGCATCGAGAAACTGACCGAGGCGCAGCGCATCTGCCTGCGCATGGTTCTCATGCATCTGTCGTCCAAGGACATCGCCCGCGAACTGGGCATTTCCCCCCATACGGTCGATCAGCGCCTGCGCATGGCGATCCAGATACTGGGTGTCGCCAACCGCTTCGAAGCGGCCCGGCTGCTCGCCAAATATGAGACCCCGAACGCATATCAATCGGCCGTATATCAATCGCCGCACGTTGCTCAATCGGCCGTACATGCCACTGTCGACCTGTCCGATATCCACGGGATGCGGCAGGCCGAAACGGACTTTCACGGAAGTTCGGTTCGCGAGGAACAGCTGGCTTTTCGAACCCCTGCGTTCGTAACCGGCGGCGGCTTCGTAAACCTGCCCGTCCCCACCCCGGGGAGGGAACGTAATGATCTGAGTATCGTGCAACGGCTGGGATGGATCCTTTCGATCGCCATCGCCTCGGCCCTTGCATTCGGCGGACTTCTCGCCGGCCTCGATGCGCTGAAGCGCCTGTTCCAGGCCTAAGCGCTACCCGGACTTTCATCATTGCCAGACAGGGACGCGCGGCCTCGGACAGGCTGCGCGAAGGGAGCAGCACATGTTCAATCGCCAGACCATTCTGAAGCGCCGCGAAGTTGCCCAGGAAGTCGCCGACCGTCTGATGGCGGCCGAGCATGCCATCGACCAGGCGATCGCCCGCACCGCCGAACTCACCGGATTCATTCCCTCCGCTCGCGCCGAAGCCGACCTTGCCTGCGAAGTCGGCCAGGAAGCGCTCGAATATGCGGCGGAAAGCTTCTCCACGCTGGTCAAGGCCCGTGCCAAGATCATCGCCAGCCACCGCGAGCTCGCCGCGACCAAGGACCAGATCGGTCTCAAGACCTATGCACTGGGTGGTCTCGTCGGCAAGCCGTACAACTCGGAAGTCCGCCACCTCGCCGAAGTCGCCTGATCGGGAAGAGCCTGGCCGGGAGCGGCCATGCCGTGCTTGACCGACCGGAACCGATATGATCCGGTCGGGCCATGGCCCTCCTAAACCAGCTCTTCTACCTGTTCGTGCTGATCGCCGTCGCCTCCTATGCGGGATGGCAGGGCGGTTGGCCCGAGCGGATCGGCGCAACGATCATGGTTGTAGGTTCGATCCTCACCGTGATCGCAGCGATGTCCTTCTATCCGGGATGGCAGACGCCGCAGGCAGGTATCTTCATCGTGGACCTGCTCGTTCTCGCGGCGTTCGGCAATCTCGCCCTCAATAGCGATCGATATTGGCCTCTATGGGTAACATCCTTCCATTTGATCGCAGTGACCATCCATCTGGCCACACTCGCCGATCGCTCGGTCGCAGCGCTGCCCTACGCATGGGCGGCGGAGTTCTGGGCCTATCCGATGCTGGTCGGCATAGCGGCGGGCACCTGGAATCACCGGCGACGGGCGCGGGCTTCGGTCCGGCGGCCGAATGTCGTGCGATATTAGAATCGCTCATCGAGCCGCTCGGGCTCGATCATGGCGGCGCCATCGTCGACGAATTGCTCGACGAGTTCGGGACATTGCCGGCGATCCTCGCCGCAGAGCCCGCGCAACTGCACGCCTGCCTGCCCGAGGACGGCCATGTTGCCGACCTGCTGGTGGCGATGCGCGTCGCGATGCTGCACTCGCTGCGCACGCGGCTCAGCGAGAGCCCGATCCTTTCGACCTCCGAGGCGCTGACCAACTATCTGTTCGCCAGCCTGGCCTACAACACGATCGAGCATCTGCGGGTGCTCTACCTGAACTCCAGCAACCGTCTGTTGCGCGACGAACTCATGTCGCGTGGCACCGTCAATCAGGCGCCGCTCTATCCCCGGGAGATATTGAAGCGGGCACTCGAACTCGGCGCCACCGCGCTGATTCTGGTCCACAACCATCCGTCGGGTGATCCGACGCCTTGCCAGGCCGACGTCAAGGCGACGGCGCATCTCGTTGCCGCCGCCCGGACGCTCGACATCGCCGTCCACGACCATCTGATCATCGCCCGGACCGGCTGGCGCAGCCTACGCGCCGAAGGGTTGGTGTGAGGCCATGTCCGGCGTGGAGGGCAAGAAGAGTAGCAGCGTAATGGAGACGAGTATGATCCGCGACTTCGCCAGGAGGGTGATCGACGATTTCGGCGATCAGACCGACAGCTATGTGGCGAGCCGGATCGGCATATTGATCCGCGATGGCGACAGCTATGGCGTCGGCCTGTGGAAGGCCGTCGCCACCGAAATCGAACGCCTGCGCCTGCCGGAAAAGACGGTGCCGCACAGCCGGCACTGAGCAACCATCACGGGCCGCGCATCGCCGCGGCGCACGAGTACCCGGCCGGTCGTCCTCCCCCCGATCCGACCGGCCGGGCACACCAGGGAGGACTTCCAGCCCCCACGGGGCGGCGGATCGGAAAAGGGGCTTTTGCGATCCGCCGCCCATAGGGCGGACGGGAGGGATAGCCGAGAGCCGTGCGACAGTTCGGCCCGGTGCATCACCAGACCATCCCCATCCGATTTGGACCTTTCTTTTGACGGCGCCTGCTTTGTCCACGCCCTGACCATGGCTAGGATAGTCTTGGGGGAAAAGCCGGATGATCGTCGGAATAGATCTGGGAACGACCAACTGCGCGATAGCGGCGTGGAAAGACGGCACGCCAACGCTCATTCCCAACGCAATGGGCGATGTGCTCACGCCGTCCGCCGTCAGTCTCTGCGAGAATGGAGAACTGCTGACCGGCGTTGCCGCACGAGATCGCCAGGTCACCCATCCGCGACACACGGCGACCTCTTTCAAACGCTATATGGGAACCCGGCAGAAAACGAAGCTGGGGCCACAACAAGAATTCACCGCTGAGGACCTATCGGCGCTCGTGCTGCGCGGTCTCAAGGCCGATGCGGAGGCCTTTCTGGGCGTCGAGGTCGAGGGAGCGGTGATTACCGTTCCGGCCTATTTCAATGACCGTCAGCGAAAGGCGACGCGACGGGCCGGCGAACTGGCGGGCTTCAAAGTCTCACGGCTCCTCAACGAACCTACGGCAGCGGCACTTGCTTTCGGAATCCATGACCGTAGCGATCGCGAGGCATTCCTCGTTTTCGATCTCGGCGGAGGGACTTTCGATGTTTCCATCGTGGAAATGTTCGAGGGCATCGTCGAAGTCCGCGCCTCTGCGGGCGATAACCGGCTGGGAGGCGAGGACTTCAACGACTGCCTGATCGATCTCGTCTCGCGACAGGATGATCGCTGGAAGCAGTTGCGCTCCTCTTCGGGAAACGAGATGGGCGAAAAGCTCCGCGCAGCCGCCGAGCGCACGCGCCGCGCGCTCAGTGATACCGCAATCGCGTCGTTTACGGTGACGGAGGGGGAAGAAGCATTCACCTGCGAGATAAGCGAAAGAGCCTTCGAGGAACATGCCGGTCCGCTTCTCGCTCGGTTGCGGGAGCCGGTGCTGAGGTCACTGCGCGACAGCAATATCCAGGTCAGCAAGCTCAGTGAGATCGTGCTCGTCGGAGGTGCGACGCGCATGCCGGTCGTTCGTCGAGCCATCACCCGCATGTTCGGACGCTTTCCGAACCAATCGGTTCATCCGGATCATGCCGTCGCTTTAGGGGCTTCGGTTCAGGCCGGCCTCCTCATGGGCGACAAGGCCCTGGAGGAAATACGCCTTTCCGATGTCTGCCCTTTCACCCTCGGGGTGGACAATGCCCAGATCGATGAGAGGGGCCGTCTGTACGAGGGAATATTTTCTCCCATCATCGAGCGGAACACCCCGATACCCGCAAGTCGGGTGAACTATTACCAGACGATCGTCGACAATCAGCGAGAGCTAATGTTCGGCATTTATCAGGGCGAATCCCGCGACGTGACCAGCAATGTCCGTTTGGGCGAGATCCGAATACCGGTTCCCCCGAAGCCGGCTGGAGAGGTCGTGGTCGAGTGCCGCTTCAGCTATGATTCGAATGGGTTGCTCGAAATCGACGTGAGCAATCCGGAGACAGGAGTGACGCGCAATCTCGTGCTGACCGAACATGATGGTGATGGTGTTCCGCCCGATTTGGCGGAACGCCGCAAGGCCTTGGCCGCGCTGAAAATTCACCCTCGCGAGGAAGCCCTGAACATTGCGGTGAGCGCGCGCGCGGCGCGTTGCTACGAAAGCTTCGTCGGCGCGACGCGCGAAGCGATCGGCAGAAACATCACGCTGTGGGAATCGGCGCTGAACAGTCAGAACCCCCGAACGATCGCCGAACAACGCCTTGCCTTCACCGAATGGCTCGACAGCCTGGAAGGCGAGCGCTTCCTATGAACGAAAGCTGGGCGTGGACCCTCTTGGGCATCGCGCCCACCGATGATCTTTCGACGATCCGCCGGGCCTATGCCCGTTCGCTGAAGCAGCTTGATGTCGATGCCGATCCCGAAAGCTATGCCCGCCTGCGGGCAGCAAGAGAAATCGCCACGCACATCGCGACGACGATGTCCGATAATGCGGAGGCTACGGGTACCGCGTTCGACACCGCCGGTGGTCGAGGCGAGAGCCACGGCGACAGTCTCTCCGACGAACAACCTCAACCGGCTCCTGAAGATCCTGTCGATCCGACCCTGCTTCATCATCGTGCACTCATCGACATTCTGTTCCCGAATGGGGAACCCAGCGACGTGCCTCTGACGAACGAGGAATCGAACCAACTCCGAAGCCATTTTTCGGCGCTGATCGAAGATCCGCGCCTTCATGACATCAGTTGGTATGCGGAGGCGTCGGAATGGTTCGCCGAGACGCTTGCCCGCTCCCTGCCCCGATCGCAGATTCTGTTCGAGCCGGCTGCGGATTTTTTCAGCTGGGCGGCTCAGGATGAACTCCGGCGCTCTCCGGCAATTGGCTTTTTGCTCAGCAGGATCGAGGGGGACGCCTTCGCCGGGCAGCTCAAAACAAAGCAGCACGCACTACACAAGGCGTGGAGCGAACTGACCCGACCAGCGGGAGAAAAATCGAAACGCGGCAAGGTGCCGGCAGAGCAGATCCGCGACCTCCTTGCCCTGGTCCGGACGCGCTACCCCCATCTGGAAGAACAGTTCGACTGGTACCGGGTGAGCCTGTGGGACAATCCGGTCGATCATGGCTGGCAACGATGGCGCGGCCTCGTCGCGATGATCGTCGTGATCGCATTGATGCAGGGAATCAAGGCATTGGAGCGGAACATGCCGGCCGATCCCCTCCCTATGCCCAGCAGCATTTATACCGGGGCCGAAGATCCGCCATCATTGCCTGAAGCGGGACGCGACGATCTCAGCCGCATCGTCCGACACGTGTCGAACGGAAAATATGGGCTTGCCGAACTTGAGGCCAAGGACCCCAAATTGGTCGAACGCCTCGAGAAATCCTGGTTTGCCATTCGTCGAGATGGCGGCTCCGCCGACAACCTTCTCGCCGCCGCCAGCGGCACGATAGCCGCCCGGTATAGCCAGAACCTCGTCCACTCGGACATCGCTACCATCGACGAGCATCTCAGGTTGATGCTCCGGGAAGCCGAGGCCGTCGGGAAAAAAGATCCGGGTGCATGCGCCGATATCCTGCGAGGCCGCCATACCGACGACGCAGCGGCTGCCGACCTCCAACGTGAGAAACAGGCCCTGCTCAGCCGTGTACTGCTCCAGGCTCCAGCCGCTTCACATGAGGTAGCGGATCCTGATTTCGCCAGGTTCGAAATCCCTGGCGACGTCATGGCGGACGGCGCCCGCGATGCCGGAATGCAACCCTCGAAATTTGCAGAGACGCTGGAGCGGTGGGATGCTCCTGCTCCCGACCGCTGCACGGCAAGGAAGGCGCTGTTCCGCGCTATTCTTGCCGCACCCAACGGAGCCCCCTTACGGCGGCAGATGATGGGCCGGGATCCGGAGGACAAATAGCCCCCCGAAACCCCGCCCTACGCCTCGTCGCCCATGCGCAGCGCGGCGATGAAGGCCTCCTGCGGGATGTTGACGTTGCCATATTCGCGCATCCGCTTCTTGCCCTCCTTCTGCTTCTCGAGGAGCTTGCGCTTGCGGGTGGCGTCGCCGCCATAGCATTTGGCGGTGACGTCCTTGCGCATGGCGGCGATCGTCTCGCGCGCTATGACCTTGCCGCCGATGGCGGCCTGGATCGGGATCTTGAACATGTGGCGCGGGATCAGATCCTTGAGCCGCTCGCACATGTGCCGGCCGCGCGCTTCGGCGGCGGCGCGGTGGACGATCATGCTCAGCGCATCGACCGGCTCGCCATTGACCATGATGCTCATCTTGACGAGGTCGCCCTCGCGGTGGCCGATCTGGTGATAGTCGAAGCTGGCATAGCCACGGCTGATCGACTTCAGCCGGTCGTAGAAGTCGAACACCACTTCGTTGAGCGGCAGTTCATAGGTGATCTGCGCGCGCCCGCCGACATAGGTCAGGTTCTTCTGGATGCCACGACGATCCTGACAGAGCTTCAGCAACGAGCCGAGATATTCGTCGGGGACGTAGATGGTCGCCTCGATCCACGGCTCCTCGATCATTTCGATCCGGTTGGGATCGGGCATATCGGCCGGATTGTGGAGCTCGATGACCTTCGCATCCTCGTTCTTCGAATGGCTCAGCGACAGGCGATAGACCACCGACGGCGCTGTCGTGATCAGGTCGAGATCATATTCGCGGGTCAGCCGCTCCTGGATGATTTCAAGATGCAACAGGCCGAGGAAACCGCAGCGGAAGCCGAAGCCGAGCGCAGCCGAGGACTCGGCCTCGAAGCTGAACGAAGCATCGTTGAGGCGCAGCTTGTAGAGGCTCTCGCGCAGCTTCTCGAAGTCGGCGGCGTCGACCGGGAACAGGCCGCAGAACACCACCGGCTGCACTTCCTTGAAGCCCGGCAGCGGCTCGGCGGTCGGCTTCTTCGCATCGGTGATCGTGTCGCCGACGGCGGTCTGGCTGACCTCCTTGATCTGCGCGGTGATGAAGCCGATCTCGCCCGGCCCCATCTCGCCGAGTTGCTCGATCTTCGGCCGGAAGCAACCGACCCGGTCGACGAGGTGGACCGTGTCCGCCTGCATGAACCGGATCTGCTGGCCCTTCTTGATCGTGCCCTCGACGATGCGGATGAGGATGACGACGCCGAGATAGGGATCGTACCAGCTGTCGACCAGCATCGCCTTGAGCGGTGCCGCCGCGTCGCCCTTGGGCGGGGGGATGCGGGTGACGATCGCCTCGAGAATCTCGTCGATGCCGATACCCGACTTGGCACTGGCGAGGACGGCATCGTCGGCGGGCAGGCCGATGATGTCCTCGATCTCCATCTTCACCTTCTCGGGCTCGGCGGCGGGCAGGTCGATCTTGTTGATGACGGGCACGATCTCATGGTCATGCTCGATCGACTGGTAGACATTGGCGAGCGTCTGCGCCTCGACGCCCTGCGCGGCGTCGACCACCAGCAGCGCACCCTCGCAGGCGGCCAGGCTGCGCGACACCTCATAAGCGAAGTCGACATGGCCCGGCGTGTCCATCAGGTTGAGGACATAGTCCTTGCCGTCGCGGGCGGTGTAGTCGAGGCGCACGGTCTGCGCCTTGATGGTGATCCCGCGCTCCTTCTCGATGTCCATATTGTCGAGAACCTGCGCCGACATCTCGCGATCGGTCAGGCCCCCGGTGCGCTGGATGAGCCGGTCGGCCAGCGTCGACTTGCCATGGTCGATATGGGCGATGATCGAGAAATTGCGGATGCGGTCGATCGGAACTGTCACGGACATCTCTGAATAAGCGGGAGCGGTTGGCGGGGGCCATAGCAATGCTGGCGCCGCGAAGCAAAAGACTCCCGGCAAATAGAGCGCAGCGGCTTCGCGTGGGACGGATTTCAGGAAACGTCAGACCAGCAGGGCACGGGAATCGCTTACCTCGGAGCGGTCGGGCTGCGGCTCGCTTGCAACGGGGGAATGTCATGAAGCATCTGATTCCGGCGGCCCTGCTCGCCACGGTCGCACTCCAGCCGGCGCTCGCCGCCAAGGAAGAGCCCGTCGCGCTCGCCAAATGTGATGCGCCGATCGGCAGCATCGCCGTGGTCGATGGCGAATCCCAGGGCTGGACCAAATATGGCCTGTCGAGCCCGCGCGACCTGATCGCGGCGATGGCGGTGCAGAGCAATTGCTTCACGCTGCAGGCGACCGGCAGCAACAAGCCCGCCGACTTCCTGGTGAACGCGGTCGCGGGCGACAAGGAAGAGATCGACAAGACCGTCAACACCGCCAAGGGCCTGGCCACCGAAGCGCTGGTCCGCTCGGGTGCGGCCGGGTCGCTGCTCGGCAGCATGGGCGGATTCGGCGGGCAGGCTTTCGGCATGCTCGGCGGCCTCGGCGGCAAGAAGAAGACGATCGCCGCAGGCCTGCGCGTGATCAGTCCGGCGACCGGCCAGACGATCGCCTCGGGCAGCGGCACCCAGACGAAGTCGCAGATTTCGATCGGCGGCTTCGGCGGGATCGGGGGCAATCCCTGGGCCGATGCCGCCAAGGCGCAGATGACGTCGATGGGTTATGGCGACTATGCCAATGGCGGCTATGCCAATTCCAAGGATGGGCAGATGCTGGCCGCCGCCTTCGTCACCGCGTTCAACGCGGTCGTGGCGCAGAAGGCCGCGCTGGTTGCGGTGAAGCCGGCAGCGACGACGGCGGTCACCCCGATGACGACCGCCGCAGCCTATGTGACGGCCATCGACACCAAGCTCTACGCGAAGGCCGCCAAGGCCGAGGTGGTCCGCGCGGTCAGGGCCGGCACCTCGCTCACCCCTACAGGCGGCCGCGAAGGCCTCTTCGTCGAAGTCAGCGATGCTTATGGCACGAAGGGCTGGGTCTCGGTCGAAGACCTCAAATAGGGCGGGCTTCCAAGAACAGATCGTAACCCACAAACGGCCGCTTCCAGCCCAAGGCTGGAACGGCCGGGATCGGGTGGTCAGCTGCCTGTCAGTTGCCGGCGCTCACGCCATCAGACCGCTATGACAGGAATGGGGTGGAAAGCGGACCTACGAGGAGATCGGGCAATAGCGATCCGTGAATGCCGTCTCGTCGATGAATTGCAACATAGGTGGGCCTCCCCCGTGCATCTCGCTTTTTGGATAGCTATGCTCCCATAACCGTCCATCTCGCGGATCACGGTAGAGTGTTGTCCAGCCCGCTTCACGCGCTGCTACGGCCTCAAGTTGCGTATGCACCAGCCAATAAATACGATCGCAGATAGCATCGGCGACCATTCGACCTTGGAAAACGACCCAATTCCCTATGAGGCTGGTTTCATGCGGTGCTAGCGCGGTCATGTGGCAAAATAACAGCTGTCGCGAAAGTCTGCCATGGGGTCGGGAGTGGGAATTCTGCTTTCGGCCGAAAGGGCAGGATAGCAGCCTGTCAGATGTCGATGCTAGCGCCCGCAGACCGCGATGACCGAGATGGGGTGGAAAGCGGCTTTTCTCGCCGCTAGATTTTGCAGATGTGTAATCCGGCAACCATGCTCCAATTCGACTGGGAAGAAGTTCAGGGCGCTACCGTGGAGGCGGTGGTTGCCAAAGGCGTACGCGGGTTGAGTGACGGAAGGCTCGAATGCGAGGAGATCGCTTTGGTAGTGGGGTCGTCAGCAGTGATCCTGCGGGTGAATGACGATACAGATGAAGTGATTGTATCTCTTGAGCCTTTTGGCGATGCGCGTGCGGGATGGCAGACGCTGGAACAGCTTCAAGCGATTGTTGCCCGGCGGCTCGGCTGGTGCTGGGAAGGACGGAACTATCGGGGCTATCTCGATACCTTCACAATGGCAGTGGACGGGATTGACCCAGCTTATAGTTTTACCGGCATGGCGTCGGCACTCCAGTGCATGCGAGTTACCCCGATAACGGCGTGAAGGACCGCAATGGGGTCGGTGGATGAATGGCAGGTTCGGGCGACGAAATGTCTAAAGCCGCATGTCAGCTGTTAGGAAAACGGCGTTAGGCTCTTCTATGGCCGCAACGGGGTGGTTAGCGGCCTTGAGAACAGCGGCGGATCGCCCAGTTGATCAGAGCGCGACTACCGAAGCCGACCGAGGCTGCTATAGCTAGCGCGGCTAAAATTAGAAGCCAATCCAAGTCATGATTACACGGCGTGTCCGGGGCGCAATCTCCAAGGGCACTCACGAGAATGGCTAGGCCGAGCACGGGTAAGCCCACCAATGCAGCCAAAGCACAGCCCCATCGACCACCAGCCGAACCGCCGGACTGATACCCCCCATTCATCCGACCAGATTAGCAACACACCTAACGTCTGCAATGGTCGCTATCGGACAGGCCACTTATATTCGCCTACCACGAGGGACGAAAGGGGCCGTCCCACATCTGCGTGGCGCCCCCTTCTCGTCAGCCAGCAATTCGCCGCGCGGCCATATAGCCCGACATGCCGCCCAGCCCCGGCCCCGGATGGGTCGAGGCGCCGATCTGGTAGAGCGCCTTGACCGGCGTGTCGTGGCGGCTCGGCACCGCCTGCGGGCGCCACAGCATGAACTGGTCGATCGAGCAGAGCCCGCCATAGGGATCGCCGCCGACCAGATTGCAGTTCAGCGCCTCGAGATCGGCGGGCGAAATGACGTGGCGACCGATGATCCTTTCGCGCAGGCCGGGGCTCAGCGCGCACAGGCGGTCGACGATGCGATCGGCATAGGCCTCGCGCACCGCCTCGGTCCAGCGCCCGTCGGCGGGCACCGCGATCTCGCCCGCAGCGTCGCCTTTCAGTTCGCCGTTACGCGGCAGCTCCTGCAACTGGATCCAGAGGATCGCCTTGCCCTCGGGCGCGCGGCTCGGGTCGATCGCGGTGGGCTGCGCGACCACGATCGTCGCCTCGGCGGGGAGCAGGCCGCGCTCGGCCTCGTTCACCGCGCGCGACACCGCATCGAGCCCGTCGGTCACATGGAGCATCGCGACCTTTGCCAGCGACGGGTCGGGCCACTCGGGCGGTGACGACAGCGCGAGATGGATCTGCATCTCGCCCCGGCCATATTGGAAGGCGGCGGCCTCCTGGCGCACCGGCTGCGGCACGTCGACATCGGCGAGCAGGCGGTCGTAAAGTTGCGTCGGCGTGACCGAGGCGACGACCGCGCGCCGCGCCGCGATGCGCTCGCCGCCGGCCAGCCGCACGCCGGTCGCCTTGCCGCCCGCAACCTCGATCGCCTGCACGTCGGCGCCGGTGCGGATCGCGCCACCATGCTCCTCGATCAGCGCGCGGAAGGCGGCGACGATGCGGTCGCTGCCGCCCTCGACCATCGGCGCACCGACCGCTTCGAGCGAGAAGAGGACGAGCCGGTTCATCAGCGCCGACATGCTGCTTTCTGGCGAAAGGCCGACATGCAGCACCCAGGGCGCGAATAGGCCGCGCGCGGCCGGCGAGACGAAGTCCTGCGAGAGCCAGCCACGGGTCGAGCGCAGCGCCTTGCCGAAGAAGGCCGCAAGCCCCTTGAGCCCGCGCCGTCGCGCTTCGCCCAACAACAGCTTGATCGTCGGCCACGACCAGAGTTCGCCGCCGAGCAGGCCGAAGATCAGCCCCGCATCGGCCTCGACCGCCTGCATCGCGCGACGATAAGCCTCGCCGTCGCCGGGTGCCGCCGCATCGAGCGCGGCGACATTGGCCTCGCGGTCGGTGCGGAACAACAGCGCCGATCCGTCCGGGCGGAGCAGCGCGGTCGGCGCATCGGTGTTGACGAAGCGCAGCCCGTGGCGCGCAAGCGCCGGGCCGAGCTCTGCATAATGGGGTGACGTCACGAACAGCGGGTAGAGCGTCGACAGCGTGTCGTGGCGGAAGCCCGGAAGCGTCAGCTCCTCGGTCCGGATGCAGCCCCCGGCCACATCGTTGCGTTCCAGCAGAAGGACGCGCTGCCCCTTCATGGCCAACAGGGATCCGCAGACGAGCGCGTTGATGCCGCTCCCGATGATGACGACGTCGGCGTCGCTCATCCGTGCGCGCCCGACAGCAGCGGCATCAGCGGGATACGCCGTTCGGGTCCGAGGACGCCATAGCCTCCGTCGACGTTCGTCTCGCTGCCAGTCATGTAGCTGGCCGCGGCCGAGGCGACGAAGCTCACCACCTCGGCCACTTCGGCCGCATCGGCGACCCGGCCGAGCAGGTTGAGATCGGCCGACACCGCGTCGGCATGGGCGCGGTCGCCTGCGGTCAGCCCGTCGAACGGATCGGACCAGATATGGCCGAGGGTGACCATGTTCACGCGGATGCCGTCGGCGGCATAGTCGAGCGCCTGCGCCTTGGTCAGGTGGCGCAGCGCAGCCTTGGCGACCGGATAGGCCCAGCGGCCGACATGCGGGAACACGCCCGAGACCGAACCGATATTGACAATCGTGCCCCCGGCCGCAGCCAGATGCGGGCGCGCGAGCTCGCCGAGAATAGCCGCAGAGACCGCCGACACGTTGAGCGTCTCGAGCCAGGTCGCCCGCGATGTCGCGGGGCCTTCGTCGCCATAGCTGCACGCATTGTTGACGAGGATGTCGAGCCGGCCGAAGCCCGAGACGGCGGCGTCGACCAGCGCCGCGAGCGCGGCGTCGTCGGTGATGTCGGTCGCGACGAAGCGGGCCCGGGCGCCGAGTTCGGTTTCGATCGCCCTCCCCTTGTCGACGCTGCGCGCGGCGACGAGCACGGTCGCGCCCTCGGCGTGGAGCTTGCGGGTGATCGCGGCGCCGATCGATGCGGCGCCCCCGGTGACGATGGCCACGCGGCCTTCATGCTGTCCCATCATTTTCTCCCGGTGCTGGTCGTGGAAAGGGGGCGGCCGTGGCGCTTGAGCAGGCGCGGCAGCAGGCCGGCATATTCGGCGGCGTCGATCGACACGAACCACTGCCGAATGCGCGTCAGCAGCGGCAGCCGCAGGTCGATTTCGGCCAGTAGCTCATCCATATGGTGAACCGAGAAGGGGATGATGTTGGTCCCCTTCGAGTGCTTGCCGTTGGTGCGCTGTTCCATCCAGGCGAGCCGGCTATCGATATAGCGGCGCTGTTCTGCCTCGGGCGGCAAAACGAGGCCCCCCACCAGCATATTGGCGATCCACAGCGCGCTGACCTCGGCATTGAGCTGGCTGAAGAAGGAAGAGTTGTAGCCGTTGAAGGCCAGCCCCGGCACGCCGAGCGGGAGCATCGACCGGTAGAGGCGGAAATTGCCGCGGTCGTCGGTGACCTTCGACAGAACCTCCCGATCGAGGAAGTCGCAGCGCTGGTGCCAGCCGGTCCCGCAGATGATGACGTCGGCGGGAACGGTGCGGCCATCGGACAGGCGCGCCTGCCCCGGCGAAAGCTCGGCGATCTCGCCACGGTGGAAGCCGATGCGCCCGTCGCCGATCGCCTCGTAAAAGCCGTCGGTAACGAGGCTGACGGTGCTGCGGGCGATCGTCTCGAGCTTACCGTCCGGCTCCAGTCCGATCTCCTTCAACCGCAGCTGCCGGGCAATGACGCCCTGCACGCTGTTCATCATCGCATTGCGAATCGGCTTGCCGGGGCCGTGCAAGAAGCGCTCGAAGCCCCTGACCTCGATATAGCGGAACAGCCCCTCGCCCAGGCGATTGAGGAAGAGGTGCTTGAAGTTGAGCTTGTTGGCGAGCTTCTTGGGAATCTTCCAGATGATGCTGCGCGCGACGACACGGGTCGAAGCAGCGACCTCCAAGCAGGCACGCGCCACGTCGCAGGACGACTTGCCATAGCCCACCACCAGCAGATTGCGCCCCCGCGCGATCTCCGGATCGGTGAACTGGCTCGTATGGAGAATCTGCCCGCCCGCCTCACGAAAGGCGTCGCTGCCCGGATAGGGCGGAATGGCGGGGATAGAAAAGATGCCGTTGCAGACGATCAGATAGTCGAAGGTCCGGGTCTCGACGCTGCCGTCGGCGACCGAGCGGCTCTCGATCGTCCACTGGCCGCTGCCGTCGCCCACCGGCCGGGCGGCGGTGACCTCGCGCCCGAGACGGATCGAACTGCGCAGGCCGAAATGGTCGACATAGGTTTCCAGATAGGCCTGGACCTGCGCGCCGGTCGGCCATTCGGGATAGTCGGCCGGCATCGGCCAGTCGGAAAAGGCATAGGTCTCGCGCGGGTTCTGCGTCGTCAGTCCCGGATAGCGCCGCGATGCCGACCACACGCCGCCGATATCCGCCTCCTTTTCGAAGACGGTAACCTCGAAGCCGAACTGCCTGAGCGTCTTGGCGGTGCTCAGTCCCGCGAGCCCCGCCCCGATGATCGCGATGTCGTGAACCATGCGTCTCCCCATATTCCTGGGAGACAGGCTAGGGCGGCGCTGCCGGGAGCGTTATGCGCGCACTGCCGAGATTGTCCGCTGAGTGCGGCAACGTTTCGCGCCGCTCGCACCGGAAACGGGCTTCAGCTGGCGCGGCGGCGCAGCGTCTCGGACGGGGTCTCGCCGAACAGCGAGCGATACTGGCCGGCGAAGCGGCCGAGCTCGTAAAAGCCCCAGCGGCTGGCGACATCCGCGACGCCGAGCGGCAGCGGCGCGCTGGTCAGTTCCTCATGGACGCGGCGAAGCCGGGTCAGCCGCAGATAGGCCATGGGAGAGATGTCGCGGAAGCGCTGAAAGCCTTCGAACAATGTCCGGCTGCTGACGCCGCTGACGGCGACGAGGCGGGCCATGTCGATCGGCTCGTCGGCATGTTCCTCGATATAGCGTTCGACGAGGCGGACATGGCGCGGCGCGATCGCGCAGCCGCCGCGCTGCAGCGCCTCCGAATAATTGTGCGGCTGGGTTTCCAGCAGATTGGTGAGCAGCAGCGCCTCGAGCTGGCGCGTGGTAGCGCGCGCCGGCGTCGCGCGGTCGAGCTCTCCCATCAGCGCGGCGACATATTGCCACCAGATCGCGACGGTTCCTTCCATCGGCATCGTCGTGGCGAAGCGAACGGGCGCGCGGATCGGCTTGTCGAGCAATATCGCCAGCTGCTGTTCGAGCGCGTCGCGCTCGATCCGCACCATCGCCTTGGTGCAAGCCTGATCCCAGACCATGCGGACCGGGTCGGTGGGGTTGAGCAGCGTCGCCGTCGCCCGGTCTGCGCGGAAGCTGTTGCCCTCGGAGGTAATCGTGGCGCTGCCGGCGACCGGCAGCATCAACAGATAGAAATCCTCCAGGCAGCCGGGGTCGATCTCGACGTCCGCGCCATAGCTCATCATCCCCACGCTGATCCGGTCGAGCGCCACGCTGTTCTGCCAAGCATCCAGGCGGCCCGTGCCCCCGATGGGATCGAGACGATGCGAGCAATAGACCTTCGACACTTTTTCGCGCGTCTCGTCGACGTCGATCGAGCGGAAATAGCGATGCGCCGCGAGTGAAGGCGGATTGATGCCCAGCATGGTTCGATCCCCGTCAGATGGTCGGTTATGCTCCTGCAATCAGCGCCGGCAGGGTTTCACGATTCCCGCCGGCGCGCAACGCCTGCGTCACATCTTCCACTTCGCGGTCAGATACCATTCGCGCGGACGCGCGAAGAGCTGCTCGTAGACCCGGAAGGACGCGCCGTAGATTCCGGTCTGGGTATAGCGTTCGCTGGTGATGTTGGTGACGCCCGCAACGATGCTGATCGAGCGGCCGGGCAGGTCCCAGGCGACCGAACCGTTCAGCAGATGATAGCCGCCCTGATAGAGCTCTGCCGTGTTGAGCGCGTCCATGAAGAAGCCCGACCGATAGGACCAGTCGAGGCGTGGTGTGATCTCGCCGCCGCCCGGAAGCTCGAAGCTTTTCAGCAGCGAGGCACTGAGCGTCCATTTGGAGATGCGCTCGAACTTCGAGGCGCGGGTGATCTCGGTCGCGGCCGGATCGATCGAGGTATAGGCCGGATCGAGATAGCCGGCGCTCGCCTCGACGAAGAAGCCGCCGCCGGGCGAAAGGCGCGCCTCGAGTTCGGCGCCCTTGATCTCCGCCCGCGCGGCATTCTTCGTGACGGGAGCCACGCCGGTGAAGACCTGGACCTGCAGGTCATTATATTTGGTCAGGAATACGGCGCCGTTGAGCGTCAGGCGACGGTCGAGCAGCTCGGACTTGAAGCCCGCCTCGAACGCCGAGGCCGTCTCCGCACCATATTCGGGTGTCGCCGCCAGGGGCGGGAACACGCGCTGCACGAAGCCCCCGCTCTTGAAACCGCGCGAGAAGGAGCCGTAGAGCATCAGTCGGTCGGCCGGCTTCCAGGCGAGATTGACCATCGGGGTCAGGTCGTCCTCGCTCCGCTTCACCCGAACGAAAGGCAGCACACGCGTCTTCGGCGTATTGGGGCTGCCAGCGATCAGCTGCGCGCCGGGCGTCCGGTCGACGAAGATCGTCTGGTCGGGCAGGAAGCTCTTGTCGTCCTTGGTGTAGCGAAGCCCGGCGGTCAGATCGAGGCTGTCGGTCAGCTTGACCGTGGCCTGGCCGAAGGCGGCATAGCTGCGCGTCTTGAAGCGACCACCCGACTGGAAATTGACCGGCGTGAAATCGAGGATGTTCACATTGTTGCCGGTCTCGTCGAAATAATAGGCGCCGACCGCATATTTGACCCGATCGGCGAAGGCGTCGCCGGTCAGCTGAACCTCCTGGCTGAACTGCTCGTCGGTCAGGCTGTCGAAGAAATGGGTGATCGTCAGCGGCGAATGGTCGCCGTCGCGCGCGAAGCGGCCCTTCAGATGGCGATAGGCGGTGATCGACTTGAGCTTGGCCGCGCCGAGGTTCCATTCGATGGTACCGCTGGCCGCCCAGATCTTGTTGCGCGAATATTGCGGCGCGGTGCCCGCATCGGTCGTGCGGCTGACATATTGATCGCCATAGCAGGCCGCGCCGATGCCCTTCGGGCTGTAGGGGTTGAAGCCCAGGCAGTTCTGACCGCCAAGGAAGGTCGCGATATAGTTGTTCAGCAACGCAAAATTGTCGACCGGGGCGTCGAACGGCGGATTGATCACATAGGAGCCGGGCGTGGCCGGGCTGCCGGGCGGCAGCATCGGCAGCCCCTGCGGATTGAACACTGCCGAACGATAATCGATGCCGGACAGCGTCAGCGCCGGGCCGTTGCTGCGATCGTCGGTCCCCTCGACCGCGATGTTCACCTCGAAATCGGAGGAGGGCGTCCAGCGGAGCTGAAGCCGACCCGTCTGGGTGTTCACATTGCCCAGATCCTTCTTGTCCGAGGTGCGGGTGACATAGCCGTCGCGGATGAAGCTTCCGACCGACAGGCGCGCCGCAAGCGTCTCGCCGAGCGGAACATTGATCATCCCCTTCACGTCGAAGCGGCTATAGCGGCCAGTGGTGACCTGTGCCGATGCCTCCAGCCGGTCGCGCGGCTTGACGGTCGTCAGGTTCAGCGCGCCGCCAATGGTGTTGCGCCCGAACAGCGTTCCCTGCGGTCCACGCAGAACCTCGATCCGCTCGACATCGACCAGGTCGAGCAGCGCGCCCACCGAGCGCGCCACATAGACGCCGTCGACATAGACGCCGACCCCCGGCTCGGTGGTGGGAAGGAACTCCTTCTGGCCGATGCCGCGAATGTAGATCGCTGCGGACGAGCTCGCCCCACCGAAGCTGGGGTTGTTCTGGAAGGTCAGGTTGGGGGTGAAGGTGGCGATGCCGTCCACCTTGTCGAGACCGCGCGCCGCCAGCGACTCGCCGCTGAACGCCGACATCGCGATGGGAATGTCCTGCGCACGCTCCTCGCGCTTGCGCGCGGTGACGATGATGTCGCCCTCGCCGAGCAGATCGGCCCGCGATGACTGCACCTCGCCACCCGGTCCACCGGTCGTCTGCGCCTGTGCGGGCAGGGCCAGCGCGGCGACCACCGCACCCATGACGTGAAATGCCGGATTCCATCCCTTGGTCATTATCTGTCCCCTTCTCCGGCCCCCGCATCGCGGTGGACCCATTCCCTTGGGTGGAAGAGAACAGCATTCCACCGCCACAAGTTATGCAGGGAACGCGGCGGCTGTGCGCCGACTGCGGCTTAATGGAAGCGAGCCGTCGTTGGTGCAGCAATCGAAAGATGGACCATCGTCCAACATATGCTATCCACGCCATCGGTTTTGACGGAGCGGAACGAATGGCGCGGAAATCGGTGGCGGCTGTGGACGAGGATTCGCTGCCGCCCGACATGTCTCGCCGCGAGCGCAACAAGGCGCGGACCCGGACCGCCATTCTCGAGGCGAGCATCAGTTGCATGGCCGAATCCGGCGTGCAGGCAGCGACCATGGACCAGATCGCCGCTGCCGCCGACGTCGCGCGCGCGACATTGTTCAACTATTTCCCCAGCAAGAACGACATCATCGACGCGCTGGTGGCCGAGAATGATGCCGGCTTCTTCGTCGCGATCGAGGGCTGGCGCCGGGCGACGCATCTGACCACGGTCGAGAAGATCGCGGGCCTGTTCGCCGCGACCGACCATTATCTGCGACGCGCCCCGGCGCGCAGGCGGGTGGTGCTGAGCATGTCCTGGCGAAACTGGGGGCTGCCGGGCAACCAGCAGCGCATCCAGCGGGTGGTCGATGCCTTCACCGCCCTGCTCGACGACGGGCGCCATGGTGGCGATCTGTCGCCGCATCTCGACAGCGCCGTGGCCGGGGAGATCATCGCCCAGACCTATATGGGCGTCATTCACGCCTGGCGGATGGACGAGGCACATCCGGCGGCAAACCGGCTCGATGTGGTGGCGCGCCTGCTGGCGACGATGATCGCACCCGGCACCCCCTTTCCGGAGCGCGCTCCCCTGCCGCCGAGGCCAGAAAATTATACCTGACAATTTTTATGGACTATAGTCCAAATAACTAATATCGAGCCCTCAGGGCCAAGGAGAGGATGTTGGCTGAACCGAACGATAATCTCGTGCAGATGCTGACATCTGCCGGGGCGCCCTTCGAGCTGATCGACGTCACCGTCGGCAGCCATGCGATGCGCGGCTTCCGGCGCGCCGAGACCAATCTCGGCGTGCTGCTCGACAATCTCGCGCATTTTCGCGATCGCGAGTTCATCGTCGATGGCGACCGGCGGCTGACTTACGGCGACGTCGAAGCGGCGGCGGGCCGGCTTGCGCGCCTGCTTTCGGACCGTGGCATCGCAGCAGGCGACCGGGTCGCCATTGCCATGCGTAACAGCCCCGACTGGATGATCGCCTTCCTCGCCGCCATCGCTGTCGGAGCCATACCGGCGCTGGTCAACAGCCGGGGCAGCGCCTCCGAGATGCTCGCAACGATAGATCTGGTCGGCGCGCGCCTCACCCTGGTCGACGAACGCCGAGACGCGATGCTCGGCGACGCGACGCCCTGCCTCGTGCCCCAGATCGATGGCGGCGCGGGCGGCCCGGCGCTGCCGCGTCCGTCCGCCGGCCCCGACGAACCGGCGATGATCCTGTTCACATCGGGCACCACCGGTCGCTCGAAGGGCGCGACCCTGTCGCACCGCGCAGCGCTCACCGGGCTGCTGCTCGCGCAGATGGCCGGTGCCATCATCGCGCTCCGCCATTTCGGGCCGGATGCGCTAAGCGCCCCCCGCCCACAGCAGACGACCCTGCTCGCCTTCCCGCTGTTCCATGTCAGCGGGTGCCATGCGACCTTCCTGTCGGCCCTCGCATCCGGCGGACGCCTGGTCGTCGCCGCCCGCTGGGAACCCGAGGCCATCGTCGGGCTGATCGAGCGCGAGAAGATCAACAGCGTGTCGGGTTCGCCCGCGATGATCTGGGATCTGGTCCACACCAAGGCCCGGCTCGGCGCCGCGCTGGACTCGCTCGTGTCGGTGTCGACCGGCGGCCAGGCCCAGCCGATCAATCTGCTCAACGCGGTGGTCGAGGCCTTTCCGCGCGCGATCGTCGGCACCGGCTTCGGATCGACCGAGACCGCCGGAGCGGTGGCGATGCACACCGGCGCCGATTATCTCGCCCATCCCCGCGCGGCGGGACGCGTGCTGCCGCTCGCCGAGGTCCGCATCGTCGATGCCGATGGCAATGACCAGCCGGTGGGCGGTGCCGGCCAGATCCTCGTTCGCGGCCCGATGGTCATGTCCGGATACTGGAACGACACTGCCGCCACCGAACGCGCGATCGTCGACGGATGGTTCCACACCGGCGACGTCGGCGCGCTCGACGACCTCGGCAATCTCACCATCCTCGACCGGCTCACCGACATGGTCCTGTGCGGCGGCGAGAACATCTATTGCGCCGAAGTCGAGGCCGCGTTGCAGCATCATCCCGACATCGTCGAGGCGGCCGCCTACGGCCTGCCGCACGAGCGGCTGGGCGAGCGGCTCGTGGCGATCGTGCGCGGCCGCGACGGCGCGACGGTCGATCCCGACCAGGTGCGCCAGAGCCTGTCGGGCCGGATCGCCGACTACAAGATACCGACCGAGATCTTCACGACCGCCGAGGGCCTGCCGCGCAACGCGCTGGGCAAGGTCGACAAGCGCGCGCTCCGCGCCGCCCACGCCTAAACGAAAACAGGAGAGGCCCCATGCGACCCCGCGACATTCCGGTCATCGACACGATGCTGGGCGTGCCCCTGAAGGAGGACCGCTCCGACTGGTTCAACTTCTTCAAGCCGCTGCTGCGCGACAAGGAGAGCCTGTCGCAATTCTCGATGCCGGCGCAATATATGTTCCGCAACATTCCCAATGCCGACGGGATCGACGACCTGCCCGGCTGGACGGTTTCGGAGATGGACCGCTTCGGCATCGCCAAGGCGCTCATCGGCTATGTCGAGGGGTCGCCGCTCAACGACATCGTGCGCGATCGCTTCGCCGACCGCTTCTTCTTCGACATGCCGGTCGATCCCAATGGCGGCGTCGACGTGATCCGCGCGATCCGCCGCGCCCATGCCGAGGTCGGCATCAAGGCCATCAGCGTCTTTCCCTGTGGCTGCGTGCCGCAGGTGCCGATCAACGACAAAAGGATGTGGCCGGTCTACACCACCGCCTGCGAGCTCGACATTCCGGTGCTCGTCAATGTCGGCGTACCCGGGCCGCGCGTGCCGATGGCGCCGCAGCATGTCGAGCTGGTCGACGAGGTCTGCTACTTCTTCCCCGAGCTCAAGTTCGTCATGCGCCACGGGGCGGAGCCCTGGGAGGAGCTGGCGGTCAAGCTGATGCTCAAATATCCCAACCTCTATTATTCGACGAGCGCCTTCGCGCCGAAGCACTACCCGAAGGCGATCATCGATTTCGCCAACACGCGCGGCGCCGACAAGATCCTCTACGCCGGCTATTTTCCGATGGGCCTGAGCCTGGAGCGCATCTTCACCGACATGGATGCGGTCCCGTTCAAGGACCATGTCTGGCCCAAATTCCTGCACGAAAACGCCCGCCGCGTCTTCCAACTCGATTGAGGAGCGTCCGATGACCGACAGCCAGACCGCCTCCACCGCGACCGACGCCCGCACCGCCCCCGTCGCGGTGTGGCAGATGCTTTCCGAACTGAAGGGCGAGGCGCTGCAGCAGTGGCGCGTCGCCGAGGTCCGCAACCGGCCCAGCGCCGACGAGCGCGGCATCGACCTGCCCTTCCCGCTCGGCTGGTTCGCGGTCGCCTATTCGGACGAGTTGGCGCCGGGCCAGGTCAAGCCCGTCCGCTATTTCGGGCGCGAGCTGGCGCTGTGGCGCGGCGAAGACGGCAAGGCGCGGCTGCTCGACGCCTATTGCAAGCATCTCGGCGCCCATATGGGCTATGGCGGACGCGTGAACGGCAATCTGCTCGAATGCCCATTCCACGCCTGGCGCTATGACGGCGACGGCAGCGTCAAGGACATCCCCTATGCCCGCGCCATCCCGCCGCAGGTAAAGCGCCCCTGCGCGCATCAATGGGTCATCGAGGAAGCCAATGGCTTCATCTGGACCTGGTATCACCCCTTTGGCGAGGCCCCGAAATGGGAACTCGACCATTATCCGGAGACGAGCGATCCGGACTGGACCCCCTATCAACGCCACGAATGGCACGTCTATGCGCCGCTCCAGTCGATGGCCGAGAATGGCGTCGACAGTGCCCATTTCCAGTTCGTCCACGGCACCGCCAATTTCCCCGATGCGGAGATCCACTGGGACGGCCATCGCCGCTCGGGCATCGTGTCGGCCAAGATGGGCACGCCCGCAGGCGAGGTCGACGGGCGGATCGTCAACGGCCAGAACGGGCCGGGCCAAGCCTATACCCGCTTCGAGGGCATCTCCGAGACGCTGCTGGTGGCGGCGATCACACCGATCGATCGTGACTGCGTCCATGCGCGCTTCGCCTTCACCCAGCCGCGCAGTCAGGCCGAGGGTCCGGGGGCGGGTCTTGCCCGCGCGCTGATCCGCGACATCTGCAAGCAGTTCGACCAGGACAAGGTCATCTGGGACCGGCAGGCCTATCTGCACGACGCGATCATCTGCGACGGGGACGGGCCGATCATCCGCTATCGCCGCTATTACAAGCAATTCTACGCCGAACAGAACGAGCAGCCCGGCCAGAAGCGCGCCTGATGGAAAGGCCGGGCATGGAGGGGCAGGCGCGGGCGGGCGGCACGGCATGGTATGCGCTGCTGCTGCTCACCACGGTCTATACGCTCAGCTATGCCGATCGCTATCTGATCACCAGCTTGGGCGATCCGATCAAAGCCAGCTTCGGCCTGTCGGACGCCTTTCTCGGTCTTTTGATGGGCCCGGCCTTCGCGTTGCTGTTCACCGTCGCGGCGATCCCGATCGCCCGCCTTGCCGACCGCCGCCACCGTGTCACCATCCTCGCCGTCGGCTGCGCTTTGTGGTCGCTGTTCACCTTGCTATCGGGCCTGGCCCAGGACGGCTGGACCCTCGCCCTGATGCGCGTCGGCGTCGGCATCGGCGAAGCCTCCTTCGTCGCGCCGGCCTATTCGCTGCTCGCCGACCGCTTCCCGCCCGAGCGGCGCGGATCGGCGTTCGGGATATTGGCGCTCGGCATCTTCTTGGGCCAGCTCGGCGGCTATGCCGGCGGCCCGGCGATTGCGCACCTGCTGGGTGGCTGGCGCGCAGCCTTCGTGGCGCTCGGCCTCTTCGGCATCGTGATGGCGGTACTGCTGCGGCTGACCGTAAGCGAGCCCGCCCGAAGCTTTGCACCGGCCGCGGCCGTTCGCCTGCCGATCGTCCTGCGCGCGCTGTGGGCCCAGCCCGCCTATGTCCTCGCCAATCTCGGCATGGCCTTCGGCAGCTTCTCCGGATACGCCTTCGGCATGTGGGGGCCGGCGCTGTTCGCCCGCAGTTTCGACATCCCGGCCGCCGAGGCCAGCGCCCGCTTCGGCCTCGCCTTCGGGCCGGCCGGGCTGGTCGGAGCCTTGCTGTTCGGCGCGCTGTCGGACCGGCTGGTGAAGCGCAATCATCGCTGGCCGCTGCGTCTCGCCGGGCTCTCGCTGTTTGCCGCAACCGTCGCGATCCTGTGCGTGACCTGGTCGCCCAGCATCGAAGTCGCGACGCTCGTCGCCATCCCCTCGGGTCTGCTCGGCGGGGGCTGGTCGGTCGGCGTCCTGACCGCGCTGCAGAACATGCTGCCGCCGACGATCCGCGCAACCTCGACTGCCTTGTTCACCTTCGTGACGACCTTCATCGCGATGGTGTTCGGCCCCTATGTAGTCGGTGCGCTGAGCGACCTCATCGGTGCAGGCGATGCCGACGGGCTACGTCTGGCGATGACGCTGTGCATCCTGACCGGCCTGCCGGCGGCCATCGCCGTCTGGTGCGCCTCCCACGCGGTCGATCGCGCGCGAACCGACCTTGCCGAACGCTTTTCCAACGGACACGCCTGATGCAATTCGCCCTGACCCAAGAACAGGAGATGATCGCCGAGACCGCACGCGGCATCATGGCGGATTTCCGCCCGTCCCTCCGCGCGACCATCGACCATCCCGACGGTTTCGACCGCGCGCAATGGCGCACCATTACGGCAGAGCTTGGTCTCGGCTCGCTCGTCCTGCCAGCCGAACAAGGCGGCGCTGGGCTCGGTCTGGTCGAACTGTCGCTGGTGGCGACGGAGATGGGCCGCGCGCTTTTCCCTTCGCCCTTCCTCACCAGCATAGGCGCGGCTCTGGCCGCGCTTCGGCACTGCGGATCCGACGAACAACTCGCGCGCCATGCCGCCGCCATCTCGTCCGGCGACAGCATTGCCGCCGTGGCACATGGCGACACGCTGCGCCTTGAGGACGGTGCGCTGAGCGGCGAAGCGCTGGTCGCCTTCGGCCATGTCGCAGACCTGCTGGTTGTGATGGCCGGCGGGCAGGCACTGCTGGTCCCGACCGAGGGGCTCAACGTCAAGAAGCTGACGAGCATGGACCTGACCCGACCGCTTGCCCGCGTATATTTCGACCGCACCCCGGTGGAGGCGATGGCGAACCCTGGCGGAATCGAGACTGCGCTCGACGAAGCGCGCGTAGCGCTGGCAGCCGAATGTGTCGGCGGCGCCGACGCTGCGCTGGCCGCGACGGTCGACTATAGCCAGCAGCGCATTCAGTTCGGCCGTCCCATCGGGAGCTTCCAGGCGCTCAAGCACCGCATGGCCGACATGATGATCGCGGTCGAAGCCGCGCGGTCGGCGGTCTATTATGCTGCGGCCTCGCATGACGAAGCGAGCGCCGAGACGGCAAGCGCCGCCGCCATCGCCCATTTCACCGCGATCGAGACCTTCGAGGACTGTGCCGCCGGGACGATCCAGCTCCATGGCGGCATGGGCTTCACCTGGGAGCATGACGCACACCTTTTCTTCAAGCGCGCGCGCGGATCCGCGACTTTGTTCGGCACGCCGGCCGAAAGCCGCGCGCGGCTCGCCACGATGCTCGGTCTCGACGAGGAGGACCAATAATGCGCCTCGGCTTCACGCCCGAACAGGAAGCATTCCGCCGCGAGGCCGCCGACTGGCTGGCCACGCAGATGCACGGCCCCTTCGCCATGCTCCGCAACCTGAAGAGCCACAGCGCGATGGCCGACGAGCGCCGTGCCTGGGAAAAGGCGCTCGCCGCCGCCGGCTGGAGCGTGATCGGCTGGCCCAAGGCGCATGGCGGACGGGGCGCGAGCCTGGCCGAGCAGGTGATCTTCGCCGAGGAATATGCCCGCGCGGGCGCCCCCGGCCGGATGAGCCATATCGGCATCGAACTGGCCGGCCCGACCCTGATCCACTTCGGGTCGGACGCGCAGAAGGCCCGCTTCCTGCCGCCGATCGCGCGCGGCGAGGAATATTGGGCGCAGGGCTATTCGGAGCCGGGTGCCGGCTCCGACCTCGGCAATGTGCGGACGCGGGCACGGCTCGAAGGCGACGAATGGGTCGTGGACGGGCACAAGATCTGGACCAGCCTTGCCCAATATGCCGACTGGATCTTCGTCCTCGCCCGGACCGAAGAAGGGTCGCGCGGGCCCAAGGGCCTGTCCTTCCTGCTGCTCCCGATCCGCCAGCCCGGCATCACGCTGCGACCGATCCGGCAGATGAACGGCGAGGCCGAGTTCAACGAGACCTTCTTCGACGGGGCGCGGACACACCGCGACAATGTCGTCGGCGGGATCGGCAATGGCTGGCAGGTCGCGATGGGGCTGCTGGCCTTCGAGCGCGGTGTCGGCACGCTCGGCCAGCAGATGAGCTTCGTCGCCGAGTTCGAGGCGGTGGTGGAGGCGGCGAAGGCGACCGGCCGCAATCGCGATCCGATCATCCGCGACCGCATCGCGCGTGCCTATGCCGGGCTCAAGATCATGCGCTACACCGCGCTGCGCACCTTGTCCGCCGGCGAGGGGCACAGCCTGTCGCGCGAGGCGATGACGCAGAAGGTCTATTGGGCCAATTGGCATCAGGCGCTGGGCGAGCTCGCGATGGACATCCTCGGCGAGGAGGCTCTGGTGTCTGAAGAGCCGGGCTATGCCTTCCCGCTGCTGACCAACCTCTATCTGTCGAGCCGCGCCGACACCATCTATGGCGGGACCAACCAGATCCAGCGCAACATCATCGCCGAACGCGGACTCGGCCTGCCGAGGGAGCCGCGCGGCGACGCCCGTTGAAGCGGGCGCCCTGCCGGCCCTATCCAGATGGTGATTGACCGCCCGGCAGCAATCGCGTGCCATGGCGGCGACTGTCGGAAGGATTTTGAACCATGGTGATGTCGGGCCGCTTCTACATCGACGGGCAATGGGTCGAGGCATTGTCAGGCCAGACGATCGACGTGCTCGACCCGCGCACCGAGCGCAGCATCGGCCGGATCGGTGCGGCAGGCGCAGAGGATGTCGACCGCGCGGTTCGCGCCGCAAGACGCGCCTTCGATGCCTTTGCCGATCTGTCGCGCAAGGACCGGCGCGACCTGCTCGGCGCGATCGTCGCCATCTACGAACGCCGCCTCGACGAGATCGCCGCCGTGATCAGCGCAGAGATGGGCGCGCCCCGCATGCTGGCCAGGGCCGCCCACGCCCCGCTGGGCCTGATCCACTTCCGCACCGCCTATGAAGAGATCGAGCATTTCCGCTTCGAACGCGAGGACGGGCGGCTGACGCTCTGCCGCGAGCCGATCGGGGTGTGCGGACTGATCACGCCGTGGAACTGGCCCGCCAACCAGATCGCGGCCAAGGTGGCGCCGGCGCTGGCGGTCGGCTGCACGATGGTGCTGAAACCGTCCGAGATTTCCCCCTATTCCGCCGAAATCATCGCGCAGATCATCGAGGAGGCGGGCGTTCCTGCCGGCGTCTTCAATCTGATCCAGGGCGACGGCCCCACCGCCGGGGCGGCGCTGTCGTCGCACCCGCAGGTCGACATGGTGTCGTTTACCGGATCGACGCGCGGGGGCATCGCGGTCGCGCAGGCGGCGGCGCCGACGATCAAGCGCGTGCATCAGGAACTGGGCGGCAAGTCCGCCAATATCGTCCTGCCCGACGCGGATTTCCCGCTCGCCATCGCGCGCGGCGTGCGCGCGGTGATGAACAATAGCGGCCAGACCTGCAGCGCACCGACGCGCATGCTCGTCCCCGCAGACCGCATGGAGGAAGCCAAGGCGATCGCCGCCGAAACCGCCGCCGCCATCCCAATCGGCCAGGAGGAGCAGCCCGGCGCGATGGGTCCGGTCGTGTCCGAGGCGCAGTGGGCCAAGGTCCAGCATCTGATCGGCATCGGCATTTCAGAAGGTGCCGCGCTGGTCGCGGGCGGCGAGGGCCGGCCCGACGGCTTCGACGCCGGCTATTATGTGCGCCCGACCGTGTTCGCCGACGTGCGCCCGGACATGACGATCGCGCGCGAGGAGATTTTCGGCCCCGTCCTGTCGATCCTGCCCTATCGCGACGAAGACGAGGCGGTCGCGATCGCCAATGACAGCGACTATGGTCTGGCCGGCTTCGTCGACAGCCAGGACCTCGACCATGCCCGCCGCATCGCGCGCCGGCTGCGCGTCGGGCAGGTGCGCATCAACCATCCGCCGATGCACCCGCTCGCGCCCTTCGGCGGCTACAAACAGTCCGGCAACGGCCGCGAATGGGGATCGCAGGCCTTCGAGGAGTTCACCGAGGTGAAGGCGGTCGTCACGCCCTGACGGAGCGCACCGTTACGGTCGGAGCGATGCTAAAATCGGCGCTTTGCCGCGCCCTTCCCAAATGGTGATTGTCGCACCGCGCTCTTCCGGTCGACACAGGCACAAAGGCGCCCCGCCCCAACGGGGACGCATGCATCGTCATCGACAATGACATTGGGGGAGGGAGAGATATGAAAAAGCTGCAGGGATATTGCCTGGGCCTGCTGGCCTCGACGATGCTGGCCGGAACCGCCCAGGCGCAGGCCACCGGATCGAGCGCCGCCGCCCCGTCGTTCGACGAAGGCGAGATCATCGTGACCGCCCAGCGCCGTGAAGAACGCCTGATCGACGTGCCAATCGCGGTGTCGGCGGTGAACGGCGCAGGGCTCGACCGCGCCGGCGTCCAGAATCTCAACAACGCCCAGGCACTGATCCCCAATATTCAGATCAACCAGACGCCGGGCAACAGTTTCAGTCCTCTGATCTCGATCCGCGGCCTAGCCCCCGCCGCCGACACCAGTCTTGCGCGCGACCAGCCGGTCGGCCTCTATCTCGACGGCGTGCCTGTAGCGAAGTCCACCGGCGCCGCCTTCGACACGGTCGACCTCGAGCGGATCGAAGTGCTGCGCGGCCCGCAGGGAACGCTCTACGGCAAGAACACGATCGGCGGCGCGGTCAACATGATCACCCGCGCGCCCACCGGCGAATTCGGCGGTCAGGTCTATCTGAGCTATGGCAGCTGGGGCGAGTTCCGCCGCCGCATCTCGCTCGATCTGCCATCGATCGGTACCTTCAAGGTCAAGCTCGGCTATTCGGGCCGCGATACCGGCGGCTACTGGCACAATGCCGCGACGCAGAAGGATTTCGGCGAGCAGAGCCTGAACGCCGGTCGCATCGACATATTGTGGGAACCGAGCGACAATTTCTCCGCCCGCTATGCCTATGACATCAGCGACGCGGTCGGAACGCCCGCGCTGCTCGCGATCAGCGCGCCGGGCAGCCTGCCGGCGACCAGTCCCTTCATCACCGGTCGCATCTTCCAGAACCGCCCCGGTCGGAACGACGTATCCGCCGACGGCGCACGCCAGAGCGATTTCCGCACCACCGGCCATGCGCTGACGCTGGAATATGATCTGGGCGATACCGGACTTGGCGCTATCACGCTCAAGTCGATCACCGCGCGGCGCACGCTGCAGACGCGCAGCCGCTCCGACTTCGACGGGACGCCGACCGATCTCGTCCGCTTCATCCTGAACAACGACTATCACGCGTTCAGCCAGGAATTTCAGGTCATCGGAACCGGCGAGCAGGTCCGCTACACGCTCGGCGCCTTCTATCTGAAGGACCGCTATTATGCCTTCAACCCGCGCTGGAATTTCCAGTTCGGCGGCAATCGGTTCGATCTCTCGGATCGCCGCGGCGGCAGCCGGTCGATCGCCGGGTACGGCCAGCTGACCTGGAGCCCCGGCTTCGCCGAGGACAAGCTCGACCTGTCGGTCGGGCTGCGCTGGACACAGGACCGCAAGGAGGCCGAAGAGCTTTTCCTTTCGAACACGGCCTATGCCACCAATCCGGCGGCGGCCGGCTCGGGCGTGTTCCAGCGCGCGGCCAACGGGACCCCCATCACCCGCAGCGGCCAGCCGGCGGCAGGCGCGCGTCCGGGCGCGGGTGGCCTCGGCCCCTATGACCTGATCCCGCTGGAGCGCTCGGACAAATGGTCGCAGTTCAATCCCGAGTTCAACCTCG
Organism: Rhizorhabdus phycosphaerae; assembly: GCF_011044255.1. Classification (NCBI taxonomy): domain Bacteria; kingdom Pseudomonadati; phylum Pseudomonadota; class Alphaproteobacteria; order Sphingomonadales; family Rhizorhabdaceae; genus Rhizorhabdus; species Rhizorhabdus phycosphaerae. The sequence continues at coordinate 2,937,583 of NZ_CP049107.1, read as the reverse complement.
TCTACAAGCTGCGTTCGGACTGGACGGTCTATGGTCGCGTCGCGACCGGCTTCAAATCGGGCGGCATCAACGACACCGCCTCGACCAATGCGGCGTTCAATTCGCCTTATGATCCGGAAAAGCTGCTCTCGTTCGAAGCGGGCACCAAATTCTCGGGCTTTGACCGGCGCCTGAACTTCAATCTCGCCGTCTATCATTCGATCTACAAGAATTTCCAGGCAGGCGTGTTCGTGCCCGAGCTGGTGACCACCAACATCATCAACGCCGGCAAGGCCAAGTTCACCGGCGTCGAGATCGAGGGCAATGTCCGCCCCTTCGACGGGTTGGTGCTCAATTTCGGCGGCGGCTATCTCGATGCCCGCTATACCGACTTCGTGTTGCCGAGCGGTGTCGATGTCACCGACAGCTACAAGATCCCATTGGCGCCGAAGTGGAATTATCTGGTCGGCGGCACCTACACCATACCGCTCGGCAACGGCCCGAACCTCGAGTTCACCGGCAACTGGTCGTGGCGGAGCATGCAATGGGCGACGATCGCGCCCAACCAGCTGGCGACGCGCAAAGCCTATGGCACATTGGACGGGCGCATCGCGCTGACCGATATCGACCTCGGCAATGGCACCAGTCTCGAAGTCGCCGTCTGGGGTCGCAACATCACCGACACCAAATATTGGAACAGCGGCATCGACCTCGGCGTCTTCGCGGTTCGCCAGTGGGCGGATCCGCGCAGCCTGGGCGTCGAGGCGCGCGTCCGCTTCTGACCGGAAGGCGCGACATCGTGCAGGAACGCAGGCTGTCGCGCCTCGCCTTTTCGACGCTGTTCGCGGTGACGCTTGCCACCGCGCTCGGCAATCTCGGGCTCGTTACCGTGCTGCCTGCGATCGGCCGGGCGCTGAGAATCCCCGATGCGCTGGTCGCCTGCATCTTCTCCCTGTCGGCGCTCGCCTGGGCAGTCACGTCGCCGCTCTGGGCGCGGGTGTCCGACCGGCGAGGCCGCAAGCCGATGATGCTCGTCGGGCTATGTGGTTTCATCGCCTCTATGGCAGGATGCGGGCTGGTCGTTCTCGCCGGCCTCCATGGCCTCGCCAGTGCATTGCCGTTGTTCCTCGCCTTCACGGTGGTCCGCTGCAGCTACGGCCTGTTCGGATCGGCGGCGGGCACGGCGGCGCAGGCCTATGTCGCGGACCATAGCCAGGGCCATGCCCGCGTCCGCGCGCTGTCGGCGCTCGCAGGAGCGCTCAGCCTCGGCACGATCGTGGGGCCGACCATCGCCCCCTTCCTGGTCCTGCCGCCTTTCGGCCTTGCCGGACCGATGTTCGGCTTCGCGCTGATGGGTGTCGTACTGCTCATGCTGGTCGCCGTCGCGCTGCGCGCCGACCGTCCGATTCTCGCCGCCGGGGCACCCGCGATTCCCCAAAGCGGCCTGTGGCGCGATCCGATGCTGCGCGCGCTGTTGCTTCAGGGGCTCGTCATCGCCTCTGCGCAGGCGATCAACACCTATACGCTGGGCTTCGCGATCATCGACATCAGCCGGCTGCCCGCCGTCGAGGCGCAGAAGCTGATCGGCATCGCCCTATCGATCGGCGCGGCAAGCGGGCTCGTGGCCCAGCTGGGGGTGGTCAACATCCTGAAGCCTTCGCCGATCGCCATGCTGCAGTGGGGCGCGGCGATGGTAGCGATTGGCAACCTCATCGCTCTGGGCGGCACCGGCCATGGGGCGCTGTTCGCGGGCTATGCGCTGGCCAGCTTCGGCTATGGCCTCGCGCGCCCCGGCTTCGCCTCGCTGCTGTCGCTTGCTCTGGGTGCCGAACGGCAGGGAGCGGCGGCCGGCGCGGTCAGCATGATCGCGGGGGCCTCGATCACCCTGCCGCCGATCATTGCCGTCGCCTGCTACCAGCTCTGGTGGGGAGCGCCCTTCTTCCTTGCCGCATCGAGCTGCGCGATCGTCTTCCTGTCCGCCCTCAGAACCACCCCGCTGTTTCCTGTGAGCGACTGATCGTTCACCGCCGTCGCCTTTTTCCCGCGCCGGGGGACAGGCAAGTTGGACGCAATCCGCGGCGCCCGCTGCCGACTATGTATCTGGAGAGTGAAATGGACCGCTATCTCGTCATCTCGTCCGACGGCCATGTCGGCCTCCCGCCCGAGCAATACCGGACCTATCTCGAATCGCGCTACCATGCCGCGTTCGACGAGGCGCTGGCCAAGGAGATCAAGGCGCGCGAGGAACGCGAGAAGCTGTTCCTGATCGACGATTTCAACACGAAATGGCGCGCCAAGGTCGGCGACGGGCTGGAAGGCGCGTGGGACGGCACCATCCGCAACCGCGTGCTCGATGCCGACGGTGTCGCCGCCGAGGTGCTCTTCCCCGACGGTATCACCGAGCGCAACGCCCCGCCCTTCGGCGCCGATGTCGGCCTGAATCCCGCCGCCTCGACGCCCGAGCTGCAATGGGCGGGTGCGCGCGCGCACAACCGCTGGCTGGCCGAGTTCTGCGCCGAGGATCCGCATCGCCGCCTGGGCCTCGCCGTCATCCCGGCGGTGTTCGACCTCGACGAGACGATCAAGGAAATCCACTGGGCTAAGAAAAACGGCATGAAGGGGGTCTTCTTCCCGGCGGTCACCGACAAATACGACATGTACAACCACACCAAATATTATCCGGTGTGGGAGCTGCTGCAGGACTACAAGCTTCCCCTGCATTTCCATTCGGGCGCGACGCCGGGTTACGACATGACCCAGCCCGGCTGGATCGGCACCTATCTGTGCGAATTCGCCTTCTGGATGACGCGCCCGCTCTGGTCGATGACCTTCGGCGGCGTGTTCGAGGAATATCCCGAGCTGAAGGTGATGTTCACCGAGGCAGGGGGCGAATTCTGGTTTCCCTGGATGATCGAGCTCATGGATATAAGGGCCTCGGTCAAGCACACCTCGGGCAAGCTCGGCGACTACAACGCCAATATGAGCATGAAGCCGAGCGACTATTTCAAGCGCAACATCTATGTCGGCTGCTCGGCGCTGCCCGACGAGGAGACGACCGAATCCTATTACAAGATCGGCATCGACCGTATCCTGTGGGGCACCGACTATCCCCACCCCGAGGGCACCTGGCCGAGCACGCTCGAAAAGATGATCCTCAGCCTCGGCGGCCTGCCCGAAAGCGACATCCAGCAGATGCTGGGCGGCAATGCGCTCGACGCCTATGACGTCGACGCGGGCGCCCTGTGGGGCATCGCCTCGCGTATCGGGCCGCGCAAGGAAAGCTTCATCCGGCAAGCGGCGGAGTAGACCGTTCGCATTCCGCCGCGAGCGACCAACCATCTTCCCTCGGACACTGCCTTCGGCCACAAGGCTTCGGGCAGCCGGGGGAGGATGGCCATGTCGGCTTGGCGCGGTGTCGATGAGTTTCTGGCGGTCGTCGCGACCGGCAGTTTCACTGCGGCCGCCGATCAGCTGGGCGTCTCCAAATCCTTCATCAGCAAGATCGTCGGCGAGCTGGAGGCGCGCGTCGGCACGCAGCTGATCGTCCGCACCACACGGCGGCTGTCCCTCACGGCTGCCGGCGAGATCTTCTACGAACGCTGCCAGGCGATGCGCGACGACATCGCCGATCTCGAACGCAGCATGGCGCAGTTCCAGTCGCACCCGGTCGGGCGCCTCCGCGTCGGTCTCAGCGACATCTTCGGATCGGACTTCATGTCCGCTCTGCTGGCCGAGTTCAGCGCGCAGCATCCGGAGATCGCGATCGAGGTGATCGCCTATCTGCGCGAGAGCGAGCTGGTGGCGGAGAGCTTCGACGTGATGGTCCGCTATGGCCGGCTGGAGAACAGTTCGCTCAGGGCGCGGCTGTTCGGCTATCTGTCCTACTGCCTGTGCGCCTCGCCCGATTATGTCGCCGAACATGGATGGCCGACCTCGCCCGACGATCTCGGGCGGCACAACTGCCTGTCCGACCTCAGCGGCCAGTTCCATTTCAACGGCGGCATCCAGACGCGGGTCTCGGGCAAATGGACCAGCAACAGCGGGATCGCTCTCCGCTGGGCCGCGCGGCGCGGCCTTGGCCTCGCCCATTTGCCGATCAGCGTGATCCGCACCGATCTGGTCGACGGCAGCATCGTCGCCATGGCCGACGACTGGACCTTCCATGACAAGGAGGTGCGGGTCGTCTTCTCCCCCGGCATATTGCCTGCGGCCACCCGCGCCTTCATCGACTTCCTGACCAGCAGGATCAGCCGCACCCTCATTCGCCCGTGGATGACCGACATATTGCGGCCCGGCGGCGCCTAGCTTTTCCGTCGGCGAAACAGCCGATTATTAGTCCGGTGGAAACAGTCCGTCGCCGCCTATGCACTTTCCCTGTCCGCAAAGCCGGCTAGGATCACCTTCATAAAGATGCGGGTCACAAGGCCCCGGAGGAGGCGAGGAGCATATGCCCAAGGTCAATCGATTCCCGATGGACATCCCGTTCGGATGGTATTTCGTGGCCTATGCCGACGAACTCGCGATCGGTGACGTGCGGCCGCTCCATTATTTCGGCCGGGATCTGGTGCTCTTCCGCAACGAGGAGGGGGTCGCCGGGCTGCTCGACGCCTATTGCCCCCATCTCGGCGCGCATCTCGGCCATGGCGGTGTGGTCCAAGGCGACAGCCTGCGCTGCCCCTTCCACGCCTGGGCATTCCGGCCCAATGGCTTCTGTTCGAGCATACCCTATGCGCGGGCGATGCCGCCGATCGCCAAGCGCAGCCCGATTGCCCGCCCCTATCCGGTGACCGAAGCCAATGGCGTCGTCTGGGCCTGGTATCATCCGGCCGGGGTCGAACCGATGTTCGACGTCATGGTGATCCCCGAATTCACCGAGCCCGGCTGGGCGCCGCAGACGCGCCGCGAGTGGCGCTTCGCGAGCAACCCCCAAGAGATCGCCGAGAACGGCGTCGACGTCGCCCATTTCGAGTTCGTCCACGGCATGGCGCACGTGCCCGAGGGCAAGACGAGTTATGACGGCCATGTCCGCCGTTCCGAGGCCCATGGCGAACGTGAGGTGAGCTATCCCGACGGCAGCAAGAAGCTGGTCAAGTCCGGCGTCAGCACCGTGCAGAACGGCGCCGGGCAGAAGACCACCCATCTGATGGCGCTCAACACGCTCGCGCTGCAGGTGCTGGCGACCCCGGTCGAGGCCGACGAGGTCGAGCTTCGCTTCTGCTTCACCCATGATCCGGTCGAACCCGGCTCGTTCGAGGAACAGATGATCAAGGCGCAGATCGCGGGCACCTGCGGGCAGACCGGGGTCGAGGGCGACATTCCGATCTGGGCGCACAAGATCCACCGCGTCCAGCCGCTGCTGTGCGATGGCGATGGCCCGATCCTGCGCTTCCGCCGCTATTTCGAACAATTTTACGCCGATCCGACCGAGCCGCAGAGCATAGCGGCCGAATAGGCCGGCGCGGACATCATCACGACATTGCCAGGCCTGCCGGACCCCGTCCGGCGGGGGAGAGAGGAGCATGCCCATGTCTAAGCTGCGCTATCGCAAGGGAGCGGTCACCACGCGTGCCGCCGGCGGACTGAACAACACCGTGCGGTCGATCCGCGCCACCTATGAGACCGACCCCGCCGTCTATGCGGCGATGCTGCCCCGCCCGCTGGAGGCGATCGAACGGCCCGAGATCTTCGTCCAGCTCGCCCATGTTGCGATGCACGTGACCCCCGAGCGCACGATCGAGATCGGTGCGCTGACGATGGGCGTCAACTGCACCTATGAGGGCCAGGCCGGCGCCTATTGCTTCCACATGGCGATGGAAGGCGAGTCCGTCGTCACCAGCGGCCGCGAGCGCTTCGGCGAGCCCAAGAAGATCGCGACAACCAGCTTCGAAAAGAATGGCGACCATGTCCGCGCCACCTGCGCCCGCCACGGCATCACCTATTTCACCATCGAGGGCACGATCGGCGACGCCAATGACCGTCCGCGCAGCTTCGAGGAATATCTCTACTGCTACAAGGCGCTGCAGGGGATCGAGGATCCGTCGACCTTCGATGGCGATGTGTTCCTGACCCGGCTGAACTGGAAGCGCAACTATAACGACCGCCGCGATTTCGACGGACAGATCACGCTGGTCGAATCCGCCTATGACCCGCTGGTCGATATCCCGGTGCGGCGGATCACGAGCCTCGAATATGTCGAGGGGTCGACCCTCACCGGCGGGCAGATTTTGCGCACGGTCCCCGGCGAATGGATCGCCGATCATTGGGTCGGCCGCTTCGACGACCCGGCCAATGTCGGCATCGAACTGCCGCGCGCCGAGGAGCTTGCCGCCTGATGCGGCACTTCAAGGACAAGGTTGCCGTGATCACCGGCGGCGCCAGCGGCGTCGGCCGGGCGATCGGCGCGCAGCTGGCGGCCGAGGGCGCGATCGTCGTCCTGGCGGATATCGATCAGGCGAAGCTCGACGCCACCGCAGCGGAGATCGCGGTCGAGGGTGCGACGGTCGTCGGTCTCACGGTCGACGTCACCAAGGAAGCCTCGGTCGAGGCGCTGGCGCAACAGGTCTATGACCGCTTCGGCGCGGCGCACCTGCTGTTCAACAATGCCGGCGTCGGCCTGGGCGAAGCGCGCAAGGCGATCTGGACGCTGCCGGTAAACGACTGGCGCTGGGGCATCGACGTCAATGTCATGGGCGTCGTCCACGGCATCAAGGCCTTCGTCCCGCGCATGATCGCCGGTGGCGAGGACGGCGTCGTGATCAACACCTCGTCGACCAATGGCGGGCTGCGCTCGCTGCCGAACACGCCGATCTATGCTGCGACCAAGGCGGCGGTGACGAGCATCTCCGAGGTCCTCTACCAGCAGTTGTTGAAGGATGGCGGGCGGGTGAAGGCTGCAGTGCTCTTCCCAGGACCCCACACCGTCAACACGTCGATCATGGCATCGCGGCTCGTGCGCCCGGCCGAATATGCCGGCACCGAGCCAGAAGAACCCGTCGCCTATCGCACGATGCAGGATCTGGTGAAGACCACCGGCCTGAACCTGCAGCTCACCGAACCCGAGGAGGTCGCGAGCTTCGCGATCGAAGGCGTCCGCGCGGGCCGCTTCTGGCTGCTGCCCGAGAGCGAACAGGGCGATGCGATGATCCGGCAGCGGACCGAGGGGCTGCTCGCCCGTACCGACCCCGTTTCGGCCTGGTAAGATGCACGCGACCAGCGCCGCCACGCAGACCGAGGCTCTGCCTACGTCCGGACCCGGCCTCTACCGATGGTATGTCGTGGCGGTCCTGTTCATCGCCTATAGCTTCAGCGCGATCGACGCCCGCGTTCTGACGCTGCTCGTCGTGCCGCTCAAGCGCGACATGGGGCTGAGCGATTTCGAGATCAGCCTGCTTCAGGGCTTTGCCTTCGCACTGCTCTACAGCGTCGCCTCGCTGCCGATCGGCCGCTATGTCGACCGGACGCACCGACGCGGCGTGCTGATGACGATCGGCGTCCTCTTCTGGTCGATGATGACGATGCTGTGCGGCTTCGCGAGCAGCTTCGCCATGCTGTTCGCGACGCGGGTGGGGGTCGGTGTCGGCGAGGCGACGCTCAGCCCCTCGGCCTATTCGGTCATCAGCGACTATTTCGAGAAAGAGCGCCGTCCACTCGCGATCAGCCTCTACGCGATTGGTTATCCGATCGGCGGCGGGCTCGCGCTGATCATCGGCGGCGCCCTGCTCGCGCATTTCGCGACGAGCGCATCAACCGGGATCGGCTTGTTCGACGCGCTGGCGCCATGGCAGAAGGTCTTCGTCATGGTCGGCCTGCCCGGCGTCATCGTCGCCGCGCTGGTCGCCACGATCCGCGAACCCGCGCGGCGAGAGACGGCGGGCTTCGGTTCGGACAAGGGCGTTCCGCTCCGCGAGGCGATGGCCTATGTCGTCGAGCGCTGGCGGCTTTACGGCATGCTGATCGGCGTCACCGCGCTCAGCGGGCTGCTCGCGATCGGGGTCAGCCTCTGGTACCCGACCTTCCTTATCCGCACCTATGGCCTGACGACCGCGCAGGTCGGCCTCTATTACGGCACCTTGATGCTGGTTTGCGGGACCGTCGGCACGATCGCCGGCGGCTGGCTCGCGGGCCGCTGGATGCGGCGCGGGCGCAAGGACGCCAATCTGCGCATCGTCCTGATCGCAACGATCCTGAAGGCGGTGCCGCTCATCCTCGGGCCGCTGATGCCCACCGCCACGCTCGCACTCGCCTTCATGGCTGTGGGAACGCTGGTCGGGCAGGCCTCGCAGGGCGTGCTGCTGACCGCGATCCAGGACGTCACCCCCAACCGTCTGCGCGGACAGGTCACCGCACTCACCCTGCTCAACGTCAACCTCATCGGGCTCGGCCTAGGATCGAGCGTCATCGCCGCGATCACCGACTTCGGTTTCGGCGACGAAGGCGCGCTGCGCTACGCGATCGTCATCACCGGCCTGTTCGTCCTGCCGCTGATGACGCTGATGCTCGCTTTGGGCATGCGCGGCTATCGCCGCGCGCTCGACGCGATCGCGGCCTGAGGGGCGCCGAGCAATGCCGGTCAGCCGCCCCCTGTCGGACACGGACGAGCTGATCTCGCTGATCTACAGCGGCCCGCTCGAATCCCCGCCCTGGGGCAGCTTTCTCGACGAACTCGGCGCACGGATGGGCGCGCGCAGCGCGGCGATCGTGCTGCGGCTCAGCCGGCGGGGATCGCCGCCGCTGGTGATCTGGGGCCGCCGCCCCGACATCGGCGAGTCCGAGGCGCGGCGCATCCATGGCACCCATGCCGAACTCGGCCATCTCGATCCGCTGCGCAACGCGCTCGACCGCCCCGGCGCGATTCACACGCTCGACGAGGTGGTCGACCGCGAAACGCTGCACGCGAACCGCTTCTACCGCGAAGTGCTGCGTCCCTATGGCGTCGAGCATCAACTGGGCATGTATATTTCCGAGCCCGGCGGCTGGGAGGGCAATATCGGGCTGATCAACGGTCCCGAGGCGCCGAACTTCGGGCCGGCCGACAAGGCGATGCTGATCGCGCTGCGCCCCCATATCGAACGGTCGCTGGCGATCTTCGCGCGGATCAGCCGCGAAGAGACCGAGCTGCAGGCGCTGATCGACACGCTCGACCGGCTGACGATCTGCACGCTGATCCTGAGCGGCCAGGGCAAGATACTGCGCGCCAACAGCGCGGCCAAGCGGATGCTCACGTCACGCTCGGTCGCGCATGCCGTCGCCGACCGGCCCTATCTCGCCGACCAGGCTGCCAATGCCCAGCTTCAGGCGCTGATCGCCGATGCGCTCGAAGCGGCGCGGGCCAATGCCGAGGAACCTTTCGTCCAGGCACTGCGCGTCGACAGCCGCTGCGACCGGCACATCGGCGTGCTGGTCAAATCGATCCGCCCGACCGGCGCCTTCAGCAACGAGTCCTCGCCGGCCGTGGTCGTCTATTTCGCCGGGAGCGACGACGAGGCCCAGCCGATCGAGCGGCTCGTGACGCAGCTGTTCGACCTGACCCCGTCCGAGGCGCATCTCGCGACACTGCTCGCGACCGGCTCCTGTCTGACCGAGGCGGCGGAGAAGCTGAAGCTCACCGAGAACACGGTGCGGACCTATTGCAAGACGATCCTGAACAAGGTCGGCGTGCGGCGCCAAACCGAGCTGGTGCGCCTGATCCTGCGCAGCGTGGCGGTGCTTGGCTGAGGAGCGACGCCGTCAGCCAACCAGCGCCAGATTGTCGCTCGACGCGGACAGGCGGACCTTCGTCCCGAGCAGATCGAGCAGCACCCAGACGCGGCGTTCGGCGCTGATCTTCTCGATCGACCCCACCATGTCGACGAAGGGCGCGGTCGCCAGACGGACCTGATCGCCCTCGCACAGCGTCTGAGGGGGCAGCATCCGGCCGCCCTCGTCACAGCGCCGGATCAGCGCCTCGACAAAGCCAGGCGGGACCGGCGCGGGCTGCGCGCCAAAGGAGACGAGGCGCACGATCCCCTGCGTCCCGTTGACCGAACGCAGCGCAGCGGCGGGAGAAACGGACGCATCGACACTCGCGCGGACGAACAGATAGCCAGGAAATAGCGGCCGCCGGACCGTGCGGAATTGCCGGGCACCGCGCACCGAACAGTCCTCGAAGGGCGCGAACAGCTCGAACCCCTGCCGCCGCAAATTGCGCTCGGCAATGGCCCCCGCATTGGGCTTGAGCTGCGCCACATACCAGGGCCGCTGCATTTCAGACCCGTCCGACATGATCCCCCGATCCAGGCGTTCACCGTTGAACACTAGTGGGTTCCCGTGCCGCCGGAGTCAATCCAGCCGGAACCGAACCATGTCGACATCGCCGCACCATGCGCCTTCCACAGGGGAAGCATGGGAAGCGTGCGGCCCACTCACCGGCGCCCTTGCGGGCGCGCGAAAAGCGTCTAGACGTTCACGCGTGAACAGGCCCTTCCGGGACGTTCTGGCAATTGCCTCGGTGGGGGTATTTCCCGCGCCGTGCGGTAGCTTGTCTGGCGCAGGCGCACCCGCATGACCAGCGACAGCGACACGACCCGCCAGGAGGATATCCACTTCCGCATCCTGCGCCTGCTCGACCAGAATCCATCGGCCAGCCAGCGGGACATAGCGGTTGCGCTGGGTGTCAGCCTGGGCGGCGTCAATTACTGCCTGCGCGCACTGGTCGCCAAGGGCCATGTGAAGATCGAGAATTTCCAGGCCGCGAAGAACAAGCTGCGCTACGTCTATGTGCTGACGCCCGAGGGCATAGCGCATCGGGCCAAGCTCGCCGCGCGGTTCATCCGGCGCAAGATGGCCGAATATGAGGCGATCAAGGCGGAGATAGAGAGTCTGCGCCTCGACTATGGCGACAAGGTCGCGTCCGCCGGCGATGGCGGACAGGACCAGCCTACCCCCATTACCCCCAGCGAACCGAAGGACTCATGGCGAAGCGAGCGCTCATAACCGGCATCACCGGGCAGGACGGTGCCTATCTGGCCGAACTGCTGATCGAGAAGGGCTATGAGGTCCATGGCATCAAGCGCCGGTCCTCCAGCTTCAATTCCGCGCGGATCGATCATCTGATCGACGAGCCGCAATCCTCGGGACGCAAGCTCCACCTCCATTATGGCGACATGACGGATTCGACGAATCTGATCCGCATCGTCCAGCTCGTGCAACCCGACGAGATCTACAATCTCGCCGCGCAGTCGCATGTGAAGGTCAGCTTCGAGACCCCCGAATATACCGCCAATGCCGACGCCATCGGCACGCTCCGCCTGCTCGAAGCGATGCGCATCCTGGGGCTGTCGGAGAAAACCCGCTTCTACCAGGCGTCGACCTCTGAGCTTTACGGCCTCGTCCAGGCGGTGCCGCAGTCCGAGACGACCCCCTTCTATCCGCGTTCGCCCTACGCCGCAGCGAAGCTTTACGCCTACTGGATCACGGTCAACTACCGCGAAGCCTATGGCATGCATGCGTCGAACGGCATCCTGTTCAACCATGAGAGCCCGATCCGGGGCGAGACCTTCGTCACGCGCAAGATCACGCGGGCGGCGGCGGCGATCAAGCTGGGCGCGCAGGACCGGCTCTTTCTGGGCAATCTCGACGCGCAGCGCGACTGGGGCCATGCGCGGGACTATGTCGAGGGCATGTGGCGCATCGTCCAGCAGGACAGGTCCGACGATTATGTCCTGGCGACGGGCGAGACGCACACCGTACGCGCCTTTGCCGAACTGGCCTTCGCGGCCGTGGGCATCTCGCTGGAGTGGAGCGGAGAGGGCGTCGAGGAAAAGGGTCGCTGCACCGAGTCCGGTCGGACGCTGGTCGAGATCGACCCACGCTATTTCCGCCCGACCGAAGTCGACCTGTTGATCGGCGACGCGAGCAAGGCGGAAGCGGTGCTCGGCTGGCGTGCGACGACGCGTTTCGCCGATCTGGTGCGCGAAATGGTCGAGGACGATCTCAGGGTGATCGCGCGCGAGACCGACTATCGCCGGCTGCGCGACGACGCCTGAAGGAAGGACAGATGGACGATCCCCGGAACATGGCGCCCGCCCTCTTCTCGCTGCGCGGCAAGCGCGTCTTCGTGGCCGGCCACAAGGGCATGGTCGGGTCGGCGCTGGTCCGTCGCCTCGCCGCGGAGGATTGCGAGATCCTCACCGCCGACCGCACCGAGCTCGACCTGCGCGACCCGTCGGCGGTCGACCGCTGGATGAAGGATCGCCGCCCCGACGCCCTGTTCCTGGCGGCGGCGAAGGTCGGCGGGATCCACGCCAATTCGTCGCTGCCGGCGGACTTCATCGCCGACAATCTGGCGATCCAGCAGGCGGTGATCATGGCGGCGCTCGCCCATGACGTGGAAAAGCTGCTGTTCCTGGGTTCGTCCTGCATCTACCCGCGCCTGGCGCCACAGCCGATCCCCGAGGAGGCTCTGCTCACCAGTCCGCTGGAGCCCACCAACCAATGGTATGCGATCGCTAAGATCGCGGGGCTCAAGCTGTGCGAGGCGATCCGCATCCAGCATGGCCGCGACTTCATCTCGGCGATGCCCACCAATCTCCACGGGCCGGGGGACAGCTACGATCCCGAGCACAGCCATGTCGCGGCAGCCCTGATCCGGCGCATCCACGTCGCGAAGGAGCAGGGCGCGGAGAGCGTAACCATCTGGGGCACCGGCCAGCCGCGTCGTGAGTTCCTGCATGTCGACGATGCGGCCGATGCCCTGACCTTCCTGATGGCGCATTATTCGGGCGACATGCACGTCAATGTCGGCTGCGGAGAGGATGTCTCGATCCTCGAACTCGCCCGGATGATCGCGTCTATCAGCGGTTACGAAGGGCGCATCGAGACAGACCCCAGCCGCCCCGACGGCACGCCGCGCAAGCTGCTCGATATCAGCCGGATCAGGAACCTGGGCTGGGCCCCGCGCCTCACGACGCGCGAAGGCCTCGCGCAGACCTATGAGGCGTTCGTCCGCGAACGTCCGGACCTGCGGAACTGAGCGCGGACGGCACAGTAGCCATGGCCAAGGTCGTCACCATGCTGAGCGGTGGGCTGGGCAACCAGCTCTTCCAATATGCCGCCGCGCGCGGCCTGGCGGAGCGTCATGGCGCAGAGCTGGTCGTCGATTCCTGGTCAGGCTTCGTCCGCGACATGGAATATCGGCGCAGCTACGAGCTCGACCGCCTGCCGATCGATGCCCGGCTGGCATCGCCGATCGAGCGGCTGCCCTTTTGGACCCGCCGCCTGCGCGCCGCATTCCGCAAGCGGCTTCTGCCAGGAAGCGCCGCCACCGGCGCGCCAAGCTTCAAACCGGGCCACCGCTTCCGTGTCGAAGCCACCGACCGTGCCCATGATGCCGGCTTCCTTTCGCAGCCCCTGCGAGGCGATGTGTGGGTGAGCGGCTATTGGCAGAGTCCGCTCTATTTCGACCATTGCGCCGACCGCCTCGCCGCCGAACTGACGCCGCCGACACCCACGCGCCTACCGGCGATCGAACTGGGGCAGCGCCTACGGCATAATCCCGGCGTCGCGATCGGCATCCGGCTATATGAGGAGGCGCGCAATCCCGGGGCGCACAGCAGCACTGGCCGGCTCAAGGCCATGGCCGAGATAAATGGCGCGATAGAGATGATCCACGCCCGCGCGCCGGATGCCACCTATCTGATCTTCTGCAGCCACCGTGCGCCCGAACTTGCCCAGCTTAAAACTCCTTCCGCGCCGGTGTTCGTCACCGGTGAAGAAGGCTTTGCCGACGCGCTCGAAAGCCTCTGGCTGATGACCCGCTGCCGCCACCATGTGATCACGAACAGCAGCTTCTACTGGTGGGGTGCCTGGCTCGCGGAAGCCCTGTCACCTGCCGAAGACCATGTGATCGCCGCCGCCGCCAACTTTATCAACGCCGACACTGTGCCGACACGGTGGAGACGGTTCTGATGACTGCGCAGTGATGAGAAGCATCGAAAAGCGCTCGGTTCGCTGGCACAGGTTGGGGGCGGAAGGCCTCTGGATCGCCCTCGGGCAGGCCGCTGTTGTTGCCGGCTCGTTGGTGCTGGTCAGGACGCTCACCACTGCTATGGCACCCGCTGACTACGGCCGGCTCGCACTCGGGCTGACAATCGCAGGCCTAGCCAATCAAATGATCACGGGCAGCATCTCCAATGCCTTATCGCGTTTCTGGAGTATCGCCGACGAGCGTAACGATCGGGATAGCTACATCATTGCCGCCAAGCGGATGATCGGCATCGCCTTCCTAGTGGTGATCGCCCTCGGCTGTGGCTTCCTGCTCTTTCTCCATTTTGCCGGCCTTGCCGAATGGACCGCGATCGCGGTTGCCGCATTGGCCCTCGCTCTGTCGAGCGGGTTGAATGCAGCGCTCAACGGTATCCAGACGGCCGCGCGGCAGCGCAAGGTCGTCGCCCTTCATTCGGCGGCCGATGCATGGCTCAAAATCGGCCTCTCTCTGCTTTTCCTGCACATGTTCGGCATCGGCGGTGCGTCAGCAATTTGGGGCTATGCTATATCGGCAACGCTGGTCAGTCTGTCCCAAATCGTTTTCCTGCGACGGTTACTTTTGCTTCGGGCTGCGCAACCTGCCACGGCACAGAGTCTCCGTCAGATACCGATACAGTGGATGAAGGACTTCTGGGGCTATGCTTGGCCATTCATGGGGTGGGGGCTGTTCACCTGGCTGCAAACATCTTCGGACAGATGGGCCCTGCAAGCATTCGCCGGGCCGACCGAGGTGGGCAGATATGCGGTTCTCTATCAGCTTGGCTTCGCACCGCTGACCACGGCTTCAGGTCTTCTGGTGACGCTGCTAACTCCGATCCTTTTTCAGAAAGCTGGAGACGCCAGCGATGCTGGCCGTATTGCTCAGGTGTATGACGCCACCGCGCGTATCGCCCGCGCCATGCTCGGACTGACCGTCGCAGCCACGATAGCTTTCCTGCTGCTCCACGACTGGATATTCACCATGTTCACATCCGGGGCGTTCCGGACTTCGTCGCACCTCATGCCCCTGATGGCCGCTGCGGCGGGTCTGCAAGCCTGCCACCATGTCCTGGGAGTTAGGATCAGCAGCCTGCTCAAGACCCGTTCGCTTCTGGTACCGCAGATACTGTCTGCCATAAGCTTCGCCGTGCTCAACATGGCAGGCGCCTACATCGCCGGCCTCGCCGGATTGATGGTCGCGCTCTGTCTCGCCTCGGCGTTTTATGCGGGATGGATGTGGGCACTGAGTCAGGCGCTGAAGCCCGAAGAGTTGAAGAAGGCTCACTCATTGACCCGGAGCTCCGAATGCGCGTCTTGATCGTCGGCGCCTCCGGGATGATCGGCCGCCATCTGCTACGCGACATCCCGATGATCGATCCCGCGATCGAGGTCGTCGGCACATACAACAGCCATCCCCTACCGCGCGGCATCGCGATGGACATCACCGATATCGACAGCATCAAGCGTGGGGTCGCCGAGAGCAAAGCGGATATCATTCTTTGGCTGGCCGGCTCGAAGGATGTCGCTGCACTGGAGCGGACACCCGAATTGAGTCTCCGCCTCAACGAGCGCCCCATTGCAGATCTGATCTCGCTAATCGCTTCGTCCTCCATAGCACCGAGGCTCATTTACATTTCGAGCGACTATGTTTTCGCGGGGCGGAAGGGCCAATATAGCGACAGCGACGGCACTGCGCCCGACACCGTTTACGGTCTGTCGAAGCAACGCGCCGAACATCTGATTGCCAGCGCGCTGCCCGGCAGCACGTCGTTGCGGACCTCCGCAGTAATGAGCAGCCAGGGCGGTTTTTTCGCTTGGCTCACAAGCGAATTGCGAAACGGCAATCCAGTCACGCTATTCGACAACGCTGCCTTCTCGCCCACCCCGCCGCTCTGCCTCTCGCGTGCCATCGTGGCGCTGCTGCGTGACGAAAGCCTGACTGGCACGCTGAATTTCGCCGGGCCGCGCACCACCCGCTTCAATTTCGGCAAGCACGTCTGCGAGATGTTCGGATTTTCCGCTTCGCTGATACAGCCGGCGCAGGTGGACTTCGCGCAATCGCTGCTCAAACCCGATCTGTCCTTGCTGACCAGCGAGCGACTGTCGACCTATGCCCCCGACACCCTCGATGCGTTCGCGCCGGAGACCTGCTCATGATCCGTTTCGTCCAGCCCTATATGGACCGGTCCGACGCGCGGGGCAGCATGCGCGGCCTGCTCGATTTCGGCCGCTGGGAGGAGGCAAATATGTTTTTCTCCGAAGCAGATATGGTGCGCGGCAACCACTATCACCGAACGACAACCGAAGCCTTCATCATGCTGGAAGGACGCGTCGAGATCACGTTGCAGCGCGTTGAAGATGCAGAGCCGGTGGGCGAAGTCCGCAAGGTGACGGCCCAGGCGGGCGACGTATTCCTGATCGAGCCTCTGACGTGCCACCGTTTCGAGATTCTTGAGCCTACTAAATGGATCAATCTGCTCGATCGAAAGCTTGATCCAGACGCGCCGGACATCGCACAGCCTTCCTCTCCGATGGGGGAATGACCGTACCCGACAATTCAAATCTTAGCGGCTCTCAGCAATGCGCATTCTAATGATACCGGACATACCCGACGGAAATTCGTCGGGCGCGCTTTCAGCGTCCGCAACAGTGAAGCAACTTTTGTCACTCGGTCATGAAGTCTATATTATCGGAAGATCTATCGACACAGGTTCCTCTCTTCCGGAAGGGGCCACATATCAGCCGGCGCCTACCAATTTTCGCTGGTATGAGCATTTTTCGTCTCCCAAGCTGGTGGCTTGGTTCGATCAACTTTGCGACGCCTTCAACCCAGATTATCTGTTGATGATAGGCGGCATCCAGAAGCCCGCCACACTTGCCCGCCGCGCTCGCCGTCGAGGCATAAAGACGGCGTTCCTGTTCTACATAAACGATTTCTACTGCACGCGCATCTATGCGGGCCTTGTTAAGGGCCCCTGCACGGCTTGTGCGACGCTGCCGGAACTCCCGGCACTAAAGAATCGCTGCTACAGTCCAGGCCGCTTTGCACAATTTATCAAGTCGGCGATCGTTCGGGCCCTTGTACGACGGGAAATCCGCAAGGCGCACCGAGTCCTTGGATATAGTAAAAGCCAGACGGCGCTTCACGCACTGACCGGAGTAGCATCCAGTTCGTTGGCGCAGGTTTCCTTTCAATTCGACCCGTCGGACCTGGACGATTGGACACCATCTGACGACGGCTATTTCGCCATCACCGGTCAGGCGATCCTGCAAAAGGGATTTCATCTGCTCGCGGCAATATTGGCGCGCCTGCCGCCAACCGTTCGCGTGAGAATGTCGATCTATCACGCGCAGGAAGCCAACGGAATCATCGACCGCTTCGGTCTGCAACCGTTTTGCGACAGTGGACAGCTCGAACTCGTTCATAACCTGCGATCGCGATCGGATTATGTCGCGTTCCTGTCGCGTGCACGCGGACTGATCCTGACCAGCTATTATCCCACCACGGGCGAGTTCGTGCTTCAGGAAGCCTTGTATCTAGGCAAGCCTGTCATCGCCTTTGATGTCGGAGCACATGCGGATATCCTGCGGGATGGCGATAATGCGATGGTAGCGGCGACGGGAGATCTGAATGATTTCGCAGATAAGATCGCTCGCCTGGACAAAGATGCCGAACTTCGCCGCAATATCGGTGATCGGGCACGCCGGAGCGCACTTTCCTTTTACGATGCGGCCGCCGTCGCCGAGTGGGATACCGCACTGATATGAACATGCTCACGCAGCCGGCGCTCAAATACAAGCCTCCTTCGGAGCGCCGGGCGAGCCAGATGGGCGCCTGGCGGATACTCTGGCCAGCCCTATTGGGGTTGCTCAGCTTCTGGATCGTGCTGGCTGCAATCGCTCAGTCCGGTTCGATGCCTGGGGTCAGCATGAGCGCAACTATCGTGAGCGCTTTGATTGGATGGATCGTCGCACTCTTGATATCCGTGCAACAGGGCACAATCGACTCAAAACTTGCAATATTTGGCATTGCCGTTCTTCTTCTTCGTATTGCAATTGGGATAGGTCATTATTTCTTTTGGTTCGACCTATCTTATTTTGACGTTTTTAATCCATCATTTCAATTCAGTATCGATTACGAAGCGCTCAGCCAAGGAGCTGCAAAAGTATCAGATTTCTGGAACAGCTACGGATTTGCCCCCCTCCCGTCAGACTTTTTCGATGCCAAGAATTCTTTCTTATATCCTTATTTTGGATTACTTTTTTTTATTGGCGGCAACGAGCACTTTCTCAATTTTGGTCCATTTAACGCGCTGCATAACTGCCTAGTCGCCTTGATAGCGGCTCGCTTTACCTTTCGGACCAGCGGTCGAGCGATCGCACAGATCGTCTTCGTCATTGTCCTCATGCAGCCCTTCGGCATCATATCGACGATCCAATGGAGAGACTCCGTCGGTCAATTCTTTCTGGTAGCCGGGGGAGTCCTGTGCATTCTCGCCTCGCCGAACCTAAAAGGAGGGCCTTCACTGCTTCTGGGAGCGTTTTCGATGATGGCGCTTCGGAATGTCTACTTCGTGAACGCCATCATTACCTTTGCGACGAAGCTTGTCTCATCTCGTAAATTGAATGCAATTACCCTTGCATCGACACTAGTGATCGGAGGATCACTCCTTCTATTAAGCCTTTTTCTTACAAATAGTATTTTTGTATATGATCTAGGCAGTGGAAATTTTTCATTTAACCGTGGGATTTCGCGGCTTCTCTATGACATGGTGCGAGGCCTTTCCGGACCCTTTCCTTGGACACAGATGCTGGATCCTTCTATCGGAGGGCGCGAATTCTTCCCAGAGGATGTTCTACAGGCAACCTTTCACCTCAGTGCAACCTACCTGCTTTGGAAGAGTTGGCGTGCCGGTTCTCTCAAGCTAAACGACCCAACCACCCTTTCAACCCTGGTCTTCTTTGGATCGATCATGGGCGCCGGCCTGATCAGCTATGGCCACGTCACCTATGTTACGGTCTCGACCGTGCTCATCCTTCCATTCATTGCCCATCTTACCATCCAGCGCTTCTACCGCGTGTTCGTCAGCATATTACTCGGCCTGATCGCCGCCGGGGCCACCTGGAGCGCGCTTGGGCTGTCTTCGGCGGTTCTTGCTGGTTGAGCCGAGGTCCAAGGCGGTCGACATGCTCGCCGATCCACTGAACCGGACGCTCGTCTACGTCGGCTCGCTGTCCGACGGCCCCGATCGCGACAGCGGCTGGGTCTCGGCGTTCACGGCGCTGGGATGGAATGTGATCCCGTTCGGGTCCGACGTCGCGGTGCAGGGCCCGCGCGCGCTCCGCTGGCTCGCGCGACGCCTGCATGTCGGCGCGGCGCATCGGCACATGCGCGCAGCGCTCGTCGCGCTCTGCCGGCGCGAGCGGCCGGCCTGGGTGCATTTCCGCCTGCCCCTGGCCTTCACCCGGGCCGACATCGAGGCGATCCGGGCAACGGGGGCGATCGTCACCGACTATTTCAACGACGACCCCTTCTCGCCGCGCCGGGTGCCGGGCCTCCACCGCCGCTTTCGGCGCGCGCTGCCCGCCTATGACGCGCATTTCGTCTATCGCCGGCACAATGTGGACGCCTATCGCGCCGCCGGCGCCCGGCATGTCGAACATTGCCCGCCCGCGCTCGACCGCGTCCGGCTGGGCCCCGAGGCCGCAGCGGAGTGCGTCCAGCCGGCGACGGGCGGTTTCGTCGCCGATGCCGCCTTCCTCGGACATTATGAGGCGGACGGCCGCCTCGATGCGGTCCGCGCACTCGATGCGGCCGGCTTTCGCGTCGCGGTTCACGGCGCCGGATGGACCGACGCGCTGCGGGCAGCCGGGCTCACGCATCTGCTGCCCGCCGATCCGATCTTCGGCGCGGGCTACAGGCAGCGTTATCGCGACAGCATGGCCGGCCTCTGTTTCTTCTCGCGGCTGAACCGCGACAGCTGGACCGAACGCCCGCTGGAGATCGTCGCCGCCGGGGGAGCGCTCGTCTGCGAACGCAGCGACGAGGCGCTGGGCCATTTCTGCGAAGGCGAGGAGGCGCTGTTCTTCTCTTCCCCCGGCGAACTGGTCGACGCCTGTCGCCGCCTGCAGGGCGAGGCAGGACTACGCGAACGGCTGGTGGCCGGGGCCGCCGCGCGGCTTGTCGCCGGGCGCTTCGACATCGCCGATCGCGCGCGACAGGTGGAGGCGTTCGTCCGGACGCGGCTCGCGCGATGACCGCCGAACGGCTGATCCTCGCCTTCGACGGCTGGACAGAGGGGCTGCCCCATTATGCGCGGCTCGTGCCCGCGCTGCGCGCGCGCGGTTATCGGTTGATGCTGATCCATCTCGGCTCCTGGGGCCATGACATCGACCAGCCGGTAGAGGAGGAGCGCGACGGCGTCCTGGTACGCGACATCCGCCATTATGCGGGCCGCTCGTTCGGCGATATCCTGCGGCAGGAACGCCCCGCCTGCCTGCTGTTCCTGTCGACACGCGCCTTCGCCCACCAGGCGATGATCCGCCACGCGCGCAGCCTCGACATCCCGACGCTGCATCTGTTCCACGGCATCTACTGCGCCGCTCCGCCGATGATGGAGGAGGTCAATTTCGAGGTCAGCCCGTGGAACGACCTGCGCCTCTATGCCGGCAAGATCTGGCGCAATCTGCGGCATATCCTGCCCCGCTACCTAGCCGCACTGGCCGAGACGGGGCGCAGCCGCTTGGACTGGATCGAGTTCGGGCGCGAGCTCAGGAGCCGGCTGACCGGGGGCACTGGCGCCGCCCTGCCGTCGGACGTGCGGACCACGGCGGGCTGCGTCTATGTGAAGGGCGACATGGCCGAGATGCGGCAATATCATCTCGACGAAGATCGCATCTTTGCGGTGGGCAATCCCGATTTCATGCAGTTCGGGCTTCAACCCGCCGATCTCGGCAGCCGGCTGGGCCGAAGCGGCAATGGCGAGCTCATCTATATCGAGACGGGACTGCTCGCCTATGCGATCCGCTTCACGTCGCGTGAGGATTATATCGCGCACCTCGACGGCCTTGCCGCCGCGATCGGCCGGCACGGCTTTCGCCTGGCGGTGAAGCCGCATCCGGCATCAGTCCGGTCGGGCCTGGCCGACGCCATCGGCGCGGCGGGCTATCGCGTCTACAACAATGCGGATTTCGTCGACGGCCTGCGCGCCGCGTCGGGGGCGATGACCGAACCCTCCTCGGCGGGTGCGGTGCCGGCGATGCTCGGCCTCCCGCTATTCCTTATCAGCTGCGGAAAGCTTGCCGGCCGGGGCCATGGCCGGTTGTTCACGCGCTATCCGGGATCGATCCCGATCGAGACGGTCGATCAGCTCGATTCCGTTTCGGATGCCGTCGGCAAACCGATCGATCCGGCGGCGCACCGGGCCTGGCTCGACGAGTTCGCCGAACCGCTTCCAGCGTCGGACATGCCCGATCGTGTCGCCGATATCCTGCAAGGGCTGGACCGGCGCGCGATTTCGTGAACAAGCCCGGAGCAGAACAGGCGTGGCGCAGGTCACACCCGCAGTCGCGGGTTTCGCATAGAGGTATGAGATGCGCATAGGCGATCGACTTATCGGCCCCGAACATCCGCCGCTCGTGATCGCGGAGATCGGGATCAACCATGGCGGCGACCTCGACGTCGCACGCGAGATGGTCACGCTCGCGGCGAAGGCCGGGGCAGAGTGCGTCAAGCACCAGACCCATTTCGTAGACGACGAGATGACCGACGAGGCCAAGTCGATCTTCCCGCCCAATGCCGACGTGTCGATCTGGGAGGTGATGGCCCGCTGTGCGCTGTCGGCGCAGGATGAAGTCGCGCTGAAGACGCATGCCGAGAGCCTGGGCCTGATCTATCTGTCGACGCCCTTCTCGCGCAAAGCCGCCGACTTCCTCGAATCGATCGGCGTGCTCGCCTACAAGATCGGCTCGGGCGAGGCCGACCACCTTCCGCTAATCCGGCACATCGCCCGCTTCGGCAAGCCCCTCATCCTGTCGACCGGCATGCAGACGATCGCCTCGATCGGCGCGTCGGTCGATATATTGCGCGCCAGCGGGGTGCCCTTTGCCCTGCTCGAATGCACCAATCTCTATCCGTCGCCGCCGGAGATCGTCTCGCTGCGCGGGATCACCGACCTGCGCGCCGCCTTCCCCGACGCGATCGTGGGCTTTTCGGACCATTCGATCGGCCCGGAAATGGCGCTGGCCGGCGTGGCTCTCGGCGCTTGCATCGTCGAACGCCACTACACCGACAGCCGCTATCGCAAGGGCCCCGACATCGCCTGTTCGATGGACCCGGCCGAGCTGCGCCACCTGATCGACCGCTCGCGCGAGATTCACACCGCCCTCCACAATCCGAAGCAGCGCACCGCCCCGGAGGAGGACGTCTATCGCTTCGCCCGCGGTTCGATCGTGGCGGATCGCGACCTTCCTGCGGGAACCGTGCTGGGCGAGGCCGACATCTGGGCCCGGCGCCCCGGCAACGGCGAAATCCCGGCTTATGAATTTGACGGGCTGATCGGCCGGCGGCTGAACCGCGCGGTGACGCGCAACACCCAGCTTCGATGGTCCGATCTTGACTAACTCCGACAGGGACGACGGCATGGCGGCACGCAACATCCTGTTCGTCACGGGGACGCGCGCCGATTATGGCAAGATGGAGCCGCTGGCGCTCGCCGCCAAGGCGCAGGGGCACCGCGTGACCTTCTTCGTCACCGGCATGCACATGCTCGAACGCTATGGCCTCACCAAGTCGGAGGTCCACAGCAAGGGGCATTTCGAGGTCGTCGAGTTCATCAACCAGCGCCAGGGCGACCCGCAGGACATCATCCTCGCCAAGACGGTGATCGGCTTCTCTGACTATCTGAAGGAGCTCCAACCGGATCTGGTCGTAATCCATGGCGACCGGGTCGAGGCCCTCGCCTGTGCACTCGTCTGTGCAACCAACTATGTGCTGTGCGCGCATGTCGAGGGGGGCGAGGTGTCCGGCACGATCGACGAGCTGTTCCGTCACTGCAACACCAAGCTGTCGCGTATCCACCTCGTCAGCTCCGAAGAGGCCCGGCGTCGTGTCGTCCGGCTGGGCGAGGCGGAGAGCGCGGTCCATGTGATCGGCTCGCCGGAACTCGACATTCACGGCCAGCCCTCGGGGGTCGAGCTCGCCGAGGTCCTCCGCTATTATGAGATCGACTCCCCCGATTACGGCGTGTGCGTCTTTCATCCGGTGACATCGGAGGCTGACAGCATCGGCGCGCAGGCAGAGGCGCTGTTCGCCGCACTCGAAGCGTCAGGGCGCTATTTCGTGGTGATCCTGCCCAATAACGATCCGGGCTCCGAAGCCATCAATGCCGTGATCGCGCGCCTGCCGCGCAATCGGTTCCGCGTGCTGCCATCGATGCGCTTCGCCTATTTCTCGGAGCTGATGCGCAATGCGAAGCTGATCGTGGGCAACAGCAGTGCAGGCGTGCGCGAAGCGCCCTTCCTCGGCGTGCCCTCGCTCGACATCGGGTCGCGCCAGGCCAACCGCGCCTGCGCGGAATCGGTCCATGGCTGCACCGCTTTCGACGGACCGGCGATCGCGAGCTTTCTGGCCGACAACTGGGGCCGGCGCTTCGAGCGCCATACAGGCTTCGGGACCGGCACGGCCGCAGACCGCTTCGCCACGCTCCTCGCCCAGCCGACCACCTGGGCCGTGCCGATGCAAAAATATTTCGTCGACGAGGCGAACTGATGGCGAGCGCTGGCCAGGTGATCGGGCTGGTCCCGGTTCGCGGCGGCTCCAAGGGACTGCCGGGCAAGAATATGCGCCCGCTCGCGGGCGTGCCGCTCTATCTGCACGCAGTGCGACAGGCGCTGCGCATCGCCGGGCGCTGCATCATCACCACCGACATAGAGGACATCCTGTCGGCGCCCGCTCCCGAGGGCTGCACCGTCCTGCGCCGACCGGCG
Source organism: Rhizorhabdus phycosphaerae (assembly GCF_011044255.1). Classification (NCBI taxonomy): domain Bacteria; kingdom Pseudomonadati; phylum Pseudomonadota; class Alphaproteobacteria; order Sphingomonadales; family Rhizorhabdaceae; genus Rhizorhabdus; species Rhizorhabdus phycosphaerae. The sequence goes on along the minus strand of NZ_CP049107.1, from coordinate 2,913,616 downwards.
GAGCTGGCCGGTGACACGGTGCCGATGCTCGACGTGGTGCGCGACGTGATCGGCCGGCTCGACCTCCATGCCGAGACCCTGCTCCTCCTCCAGGCGACCTCGCCGCTGCGATCCGATGCCGATCTGCGGGCCGTGCTCGATCTCCATGCCTCGGGCCGTTTCGCGATGGTGATGGCCGTCACCCCCGTCGACCGCAGCCGGCTCAAGTTCGGCATTCTCGAGGGCGACGCCTTCCGTCCGGTCGCGGATCCGGCTTATTGTTTCTCGAACCGCCAGGCGCTGCCCGAAACCTGCCGGCCCAATGGCGCCGCCTATGCTTTCGCGGCCGACGCCTTTCGCGATGCGGGCGGCTGGCCCTATGGGTCGATCGGTGCGGTGCCAATGCCGGCAGATCGATCGCTCGACATCGACACGCTGGAGGATTTCGACCGGGTGGAAGCCATCATGCAGGCCATGAATTCGAAGGCGGCGAGCTGATGGTGTCGCCGCTCCGCATCATCGCCCGGCTCGACGTGAAGAATGAGCATGTCATCAAGGGCATCCACCTCGAGGGCCTGCGCAAGGTGGGCGATCCGAACGAGCTCGCGCTTCGCTATTATGAGCAGGGCGTCGACGAGATCGTGTTCATGGACGCGGTCGCCAGCCTCTATGACCGCAACAACCTGTTCCACATCATCGAACGTGCCTGTCGCAACGTGTTCGTGCCGATCGCGATCGGCGGCGGGCTGCGGACGCTGGACGATGTGTCGCGCGCGCTGGGTGCTGGGGCGGACAAGGTTGTGATCAACACGGGCGCCATCCGCAATATCGGCCTGGTCGAGCAGATCGCCGGCAAATTCGGGTCGCAATGCCTGATCGGGTCGATCGAGGCCAAGCGCGCGGGCGGCGTGTGGACCGCCTATATCGACAATGGCCGCGAGCCATCCGGCCATGACGTGCTCGACTGGGCACGCCAGCTCGAAGCGGCGGGCGTCGGCGAGATTTTGGTCACCTCGATCGACCAGGAAGGTACGGGCCGCGGCTTCGACGTCGCACTCGCCCGCGCACTCGAGGAGGCGACGAGCCGCCCGATCATCGTCAGCGGCGGCTATGCCGGCGCGCGCGATCTCGCTCGCCTGTTCGCCGAAACGCAGCCATCGGCCGTCGCGATCGCGGGGGCGCTTCATTATGGCCGTACCGACGTTGCCCGCATCCGGAGCGAAGTCGAGACGTGCCTGACGGGGAGCGCGGCATGACGGCAATGCGGGTGGGCGTGATCGACTATGGCGTGGGCAATCTGCGCAGCGTGGCCAATGCGCTGATCGAGATCGGCGCCGAACCGTGCATAAGCTCCGATGCGGCCGATCTAGCCGCATGCGCCCGGCTGATCCTTCCCGGCGTCGGCGCCTTTGGCGAGGGCATGCGGGCGCTTCGCGCCACTGGCCTCGACCGGCTGGTACGGGATGCGGCTGCGGGTGGCACGCCGTTACTCGGCATCTGTCTGGGCATGCAGATGCTGGTCGAGAGCAGCACCGAGTTCGGGCAGTGGGACGGACTGGCAATCCTGCCGGGGCGGGTCGAGAAGCTCGACGACCCGCAAGCGCAGGCGACCCAGCGCCTCCCCAACGTCGGATGGCTGCCCGTCCGCCGCCCTGCGGGACCGGCTCCGCTCGATCATCTGTTCGACGGCATCGCAGCCGATGCCCGCTTCTATTTCATCCACTCCTTCGCCGTCGCCGGAAACAGCGCCTCTGCGGTCGCCACCGCCCGCTATGGAAACAGCGAATTCGCGGCGGTAATCGCCGGCCAAGGTGTGATCGGTACCCAGTTCCACCCCGAAAAAAGCGGCCCTGCCGGGCTCCGCCTGCTTCGCAATTTCCTGTCTTGAAGGGTCAGTGAATGTCGAGCCTCGAACCCCTGGAAGCCTTTTACGGGCTTCCCCGCGACGTCGTCTTCTGTCGCAAATGCGTGATCTCCAACCAGCGCCCGAGCTCGACCGTCGAGTTCAAGCACAAGGCCGACGAGAAGAAGGCGACGATCGGCTTCGACGAAGACGGCGTGTGCGACGCATGCCGCTATCATGAGGTCAAGGACGAGCGGATCGACTGGAAGAAGCGCGAGGACCAGCTGGTCGCGCTGCTCGACAAATTCCGGCGAACCGACGGTGGCTATGACGTGGTCGTGCCTGGCAGCGGCGGCAAGGACAGCGCCTACACCTCGCACATGCTCAAATATCGCTATGGCATGAACCCGCTGACGGTCACCTGGGCGCCGCATCTCTACACCGACATCGGATGGAAGAATTTCGAGGCGTGGACCCATGTCGGCGGCCACGACAACCTGCTGTTCACCCCGAACGGCAAGCTGCACCGGCTGCTCACCAGCCTTGCCTTCAAGAATCTGCTGCACCCCTTCCAGCCGTTCATCGTCGGCCAGCGGATCATCGGCCCGGCCATCGCCGCCAAGTTCGACATCCCCCTCGTGATGTATGGGGAGAACCAAGCCGAATATGGCAACAATCCCGACGACAATTATGTGCCCACGATGGACCGGAAGTTCTTCAGCACGCAGGACCCGCTGGAAATGCGGCTGGGCGGCGTGCCGGTAGCCGACATCATCCGCGACCATGGCTTCACGATCAACGACTTCGCACCCTATATCCCGCCTTCGGCCGAACAGCTCGAGAAGAAGAATATCGAGGTCCACTATCTCGGCTATTATCTGAAGTGGGATCCGCAGGAATGCTATTATTACGCAGTCGAAAATACCGGTTTCCAGGCTAATTCTGAGCGCACACCCGGAACCTATTCGAAATATTCGAGCATCGACGACAAGATCGACATGTTTCATTATTTCACGACGCTGATCAAGTTCGGCATCGGTCGGGCGACCTATGACGCCGCCCAGGAGATCCGGAACGGCAAGATCACCCGCTCCGAGGGCGTGCACCTCGTCCGCAAATATGACCAGGAATTCCCGGCGAAATATTATGAGGATTTCCTCGACTATGTCGGCATGACCGATCCCGAATTCTGGGAGACGGTCGACCGCTTCCGCTCACCGCATCTGTGGGAGAAGAGCGGCAATGGCTGGCAGCTGCGGCACGTCGTCGAAGATCTGGCGGACTGAAAACGGTTCTGGCCCACAGTGTGACCAGCGCACCCCGGATCGGTATCGACGCGATCAACCTGCTCGGCGGGGGTGGCCGCACGCATCTGATCGAGCTGCTCGGCGCGTCGGACCCGACGCGCCATGGCTTCTCCACGATTACCGTCTGGGGTTGCCCCGACACGCTGGAGCAATTGCCCCAACGCACATGGATCGAACAGCGGCCGGTCCGCTCTCTCACCGATGCTACAGTTTTCCACCGCAGCTTCTGGCAGATCGCGAGCCTCTCCAAAGAAGCGCGGCGCGCCGGTTGCGATGTCCTGCTCGTCCCCGGCGGCAGCTTCTTCGGCAGCTTCCACCCCTTCGTCGCCATGTCGCAGAACATGCTGCCGTTCGAGACCGCCGAACGAGCGCGCTACGGCATCAGCCTGAAGCGACTTCGCCTGTCGCTGTTGTTCCTGACCCAGCGATCAACCTTCCGCCGCGCCGACGCGGTGATCGCGCTATCGGGCCATGCGCGCTCGGTCGTCGAAGCGGTCCCCGGCATCGCGCATGAGCGGCTGTCGGTCATCCCCCATGGCGTCAACGAGCGCTTCCGCCAGCCTCCCCGCCCGCAGAATGACAGCGTCGATAGCCCGGTCCGCATTCTCTACGTATCGCCGATCGAGCCTTACAAGCACCACGCCCATGTCATCGCAGGGGTGGATCGCGCGCGACAGGAGAGCGGCCGCGACCTGCAATTGCGGCTGGTCGGCCCGTCGACCTTGGTCCGCCGGCAGAGGCTCAAGCAACTGATGCACCAATTCGACCCTAGCGGCAGCTGGATCACCTATTCGGGTCCTGTGGCATTCGAGGCGATCGACAACGAAATGAAAGCGGCGGACGTCGCGTTGTTCGCGTCGAGCTGCGAGGCCTGCCCGAACATCATCCTCGAATATATGGCGGCCGGGCTTCCCATCCTCTCGTCTCGGCGCGGCCCCATGCCGGAGCTGCTGGGTGAGGCAGCGATCTATTTCGACCCCGAAGATGACCAGTCTATCACCGCTGCCGTTCGCCAGCTGATATCCTCGCCCGAACAACGCAGCCGCATCGCGCGCGCGGCCCACGCAGCGTCGGGGGAGATGAGTTGGACGGCATGCGCCGACGCGACCTTCGCCCTGCTGACCCGCATCGCACAGGCATGACGACTTCCACCCGATGATTCACCGGCCTGTTATCGGCATCAATGCGTGCCGCGCCCGATCGGGCGGCGCCGTTGCCCACCTGATCGGGCTCGTCGAGCGCAGCGACCCCGAGCGGCATGGCTTTGCCGCCCTGCATCTCTGGGCGTTCGACGGCCTGCTGGCGCGCGTCCCCGACCGGCCGTGGCTGCACAAGCATTCCACCGGGCGCTGGCAGGCTTCCGTCCCGCTCGAACTGTTCTGGGAGCGCTTCCTGCTCCCCGCGGCCGCGAAGCGGGCCGGGATCGACCTGCTCTTCAACGTCGATGCCGGATCGGTCTGCCCCTTCCGCCCCAGCGTCACGATGAGTCAGGACATGTTGCCCTTCGAGCCCGGCGAGATGGAGCGCTACGCCGCGGGCAAGGCACGACTGCGGCTGCAGGCCCTGCGCCACGTTCACATGGCAGCGCTACGCCATGCTGATGGCGCGATTTTTCTTACGCGCTATGCGGCCGAGCGCATCGGCCAGGCCACCGGGCCGCTGCCCCATGTCGCCATCGTGCCGCACGGTATCGACCAGCGCTTCCTGGACATGCCCCGGCGTGCCGCGCCGGCCGCCGCGAAGGCGCTGCGCGACTGCATCTACATCTCGAACGCAGCGCCCTATAAGCATCAGTGGCACGTCGTTGAAGCGATCGGCCAGCTTCGGGCGCAGGGTATTCCGTTACGGCTGAGGCTGGTCGGGGGCGGCTCTGGCCCCGCCATGGATCGGATGATGGCTGCCGTAGAGCGGCATGATTCGGCGCGAGACTTCGTCACCCTCGAACCTTTCGTGCCGCATGCGGAGATTCCCGACTTGCTGGCGCGGGCCGATATCTTTCTGTTCGCGTCGAGCTGTGAAAGCATGCCGGTGACGCTCCTCGAGGGGATGGCGGCGGGCCTGCCCATCGCCTGTTCGGAGAGAGGACCCATGCCAGACATCTTGCAGGATGCGGGCGCCTACTTTAACCCGGAACTGCCGGAGAGCATTGCTGACGCAGTTGGGGCGTTAGCGTGTAACCCGGTGGAATCAAACGCCTATGCCGATCGTGCCAAAGCTATCGCACAGTCCTTTTCGTGGCAGCGCTGCGCCGACCAGACCTTTGATTTCCTCTTGTCGACACTCAAGCGATCGCATGGGGAGCGAGCTGCTTAATGATGCGGGAATATCAGGTCTGCACGCGCTGCGTGATGGACACTACCGACGCTGCGATCAGCTTCGACGCAGAGGGCGTCTGCGACCATTGCCGGACCTTCGACAGCCAGATTCTGCCTGACTGGCAGCCAAGCGAGACGCATAGCGCCCAGCTCGAAGCATCGATCGAGGCGATCCGCAAAGCCGGCCGTGGCCGCGACTTCGACTGCATCATCGGCATGAGCGGGGGCATAGACAGCTCCTACCTCACCTATCTCGCCAAGGAGCGGTTCGGGCTGAGGCCGCTGGTGTTTCACGTCGATGCCGGGTGGAACAGCCAGATCGCGGTGAACAATATCGAGCGGCTCATCGACGGCCTCGGCCTCGACCTTTACACCGAGGTCATCGACTGGGAGGAAATGAAGGACCTCCAAAGGGCCTTCTTCAAGTCGGGCGTGCCGCATATCGACACGCCGCAGGACCACGCCTTCTTCGCCACCATGTATCGCTTTGCCGCGAAGCATGGGATCAGGCACATCCTGACCGGTGCGAACTATTCCACCGAATGCGTGCGCAACCCGATGGAATGGATGTACTACCAATCCGACAGCATCCAGCTGCGCGACATCCATCGCCGCTATGGCACGAGGCCGCTGCGTCGCTTCCCGGTGACGTCGATCCTGTGGCACAAATTGTGGCTGCCCTATGTTCGTGGCATCAAGGTCGTCCGCCCGCTCAACGAGATTCCGTACGTCCAGAAGGAAGCCAAGACGCTCCTCATGGAGCGCTTCGGCTGGCAACCCTATCCGCAGAAGCATTTCGAATCGCGCTTCACCCGCTTCTACGAAAGCTACTGGCTGCCCGAACGCTTCGGCTATGATGTCCGCAAGGTGCAATATTCCAGCCTGATCCTGACCGGCCAGATGACGCGCGAGGAGGCGGTCGAGCGGCTGAAGGCGCCGAGCTACGACAAGGCGACGATCGCTACCGAGATCGAGTTCGTCGCCAGCAAGCTCGACATCAGCGTCGACGAACTGAATGGCTACATGGCCCTGCCCAAACGCAGCTTCCGCGATTTTCGCTCGCAACAGCATATTTACAAGATGGGCGCACGGGCGATGCGGCTTCTCGGTATGGAGCGCGGCGGCAAGAGATGATCGGGCTCGTCGACTACGGGCTCGGCAATCTGGAAGCCTTTGCGAGCATTTTCCGCAGGCTGGGGGTCGAGGCGCGCCGACTGACCGAACCGGCGGAACTGGCTATGGCCGACCGTCTGATCCTGCCCGGCGTCGGGGCATTTGACTGGGCCATGGCCCGCCTCCAGCAATCCGGCCTCCGCGATGCGCTCGACGAGGCGGTCCTGGGGCGCAGCGTGCCCGTGCTGGGCGTTTGCGTGGGCATGCAGATGATGCTGGAGCGGAGCGAGGAGGGGGAGCTTTCCGGGCTGGGCTGGATTGCCGGCCATGTCGCACGGCTCGACCCGGGCGCAGGCCTGCCGCTCCCGCATATGGGCTGGAACGATATCCGCGCGGGCGACGACCCGCTCTTCGCAAAGCTCGATGCCCCGCGATTCTACTTCCTGCACTCCTACGGCACCGTCCCGGCCGCCGCCGAGGCGGCGATAGCAGAGGCCGACTATGGAGCCCGCTTCTGCTGCGCGGTCCGGCGCGACCATATTGCGGGCGTGCAGTTCCATCCCGAAAAGAGCCATCATTGGGGCGTCAGGCTGCTGGCCAATTTCGCCGGGGTCGAGCACCCCTGATGCTGCGTCCCAGGATCATCGCCTGCCTGCTGCTGAGCGAGGGCGGCCTCGTAAAGACGCGGCGCTTCGCCGATCCCAAATATGTCGGCGACCCGATCAACGCGGTGCGCATCTTCAACGAGAAGGAGGTGGACGAACTGATCCTTCTCGACATCGATGCGACGCGGCAGGGGCGGTCGCCCGACCATGCACTTATCGCCCGCATCGCCAATGAATGCCGGATGCCACTCTGCTATGGCGGCGGCATCGCCAGCGAGGACGAGGTCGACCGCATCGTCTCGCTGGGGGTCGAGAAGGTCTCGCTGAGCGCGGCCGCACTGGCCGATCCCTCGCTGGTTGACCGCAGCGCCCGCCGCGTCGGGACGCAGAGCATCGTCGTCACGCTCGACCTGCGCAAAGCCGGCCTTCTGGGCGGCCTGACGGTGGTCACGCACAACGGCACGCGCAAGACCGGACGACGACCGCTCGACCTCGCCGTCGAGATGCAGTCGCGCGGCGCCGGCGAGATCGTTATCAACATGGTCGATCGCGATGGCGAAATGGGCGGCTATGATCTGGACTTCGTCGCCCGCCTGCGCGAGGCGGTGACGATACCCGTCACAATGCTGGGTGGCGCCGGATCGCTCGACGACATATCGGCACTCATTCGACAGGAAAGGATCGTCGGGGCGGCCGCAGGCAGCCTCTTCGTATTCAAGGGGAAGTATCGCGCCGTGCTGATCAACTATCCAAATCGGCAAGAGAAGGACGCGCTGCTGTCCCGTGCGAGCCTGACCGCGTGAAGCAGATCCTCCAGAATCTGGGCAGCGGTGTGACGAGCCTGACCGACGTTCCCGCGCCGCGTGCGGGGCGGGGCCAGCTGTTGATCCGGACGAGCCGGTCGCTGATCTCGGCCGGCACCGAGCGGATGCTCGTCGACTTCGGCAAGGCCGGCTGGATCGACAAGGCACGCCAGCAGCCTGACAAGGTCAGGCAGGTGCTCGAAAAGATGCGGACCGACGGCGTCGTCGCGACGGTCGACGCGGTCCGCAGCAAGCTCGATCAGCCCATCGCGCTCGGCTATTGCAATGTCGGGCGGGTGATGGACGTAGGCGTCGGTGTCGACGGCTTCACCGCCGGCGACCGGGTGGCGAGCAACGGCAACCATGCCGAGGTCGTCGCAATCCCCCGCAATCTGTGCGCGCGCATCCCCGATGCGGTGAGCGACGAGGCGGCGGCTTTCACCGTGATCGGCGCGATCGGCCTGCAGGGCATCAGGTTGGCCGACCCGAAACTCGGCGAATGTGTCGCCGTGTTCGGTCTGGGCCTCATCGGCTTGCTCACGGTGCAGATGCTGCGCGCGCAGGGTTGCCGGGTCCTGGGCATCGACATTGATCCGGCGCGGCTGGACCTGGCTCGGACGTTCGGTGCGGAGGTGATCAACCCCGCGGCGGGCGAGGATGTGCTCGGCCGCGCAGCCGAATTCTCGCGCGGTGCGGGCGTGGACGCGGTGCTCATCACCGCCGCCAGCAAGAGCAACGACATCGTCGCCCAGGCCGCCCAGATGTCGCGAAAGCGCGGCCGGATCGTGCTGATCGGCGTCGTCGGCCTCAATCTGTCGCGTGCCGACTTTTACGAGAAGGAACTTAGCTTCCAGGTCAGCTGCTCTTATGGCCCCGGCCGCTACGACCCCCGTTATGAGGCGGGCGGCCAGGATTATCCGATCGGATTCGTCCGCTGGACCGAGCAGCGCAATTTCGAGGCGGTCCTCGACCTCATGGCCTCGGGCGCCATCGACGTCGCGCCGCTGATCTCCCATCGCTTCGATCTGGCTGACACCGAACAAGCCTTCGCCTTGCTCACCTCGGACGAGCCCTCGCTCGGCATCATGCTGCGCTATGCAGAGGATGCCGAAGCGGATGCGCGCGTCGCGCTGCGCAGCGTCCCCGTGACCAAGGCTCTGAGCTCAGACGTCACCGAAAATCCTGGCGTCGCCTTTCTGGGGGCCGGCAACTATGCCGGGCGCGTCCTCATGCCGGCGTTCAGGGCCGGCGGCGCGCGCATGCGGACCGCGGTCAGCGGCGGAGGCTTCAGCGCGGTCCATTTCGCGCGCAAGCATGGCTTCGATCAGGCGAGCACCGATCAGGATGCGGTATTGTCCGACCCCGGGGTCGATGCCGTGGTCATCGCGACGCGGCACGACGTCCACGCCCGGCAGGTCCTGGCCGCGCTGCGCGCCGGCAAGCATGTCTTCTGCGAAAAGCCGCTCTGCCTGTCGCTCGAAGAACTGGCGGAGATCGAAGACGAGGCCAGCACACGCCCCGGGCAGGCCCTGATGGTCGGTTTCAATCGCCGCTTTGCCCCGCTGATCGTCAAGGCGGAGGCGCTGCTCCGCCCGATCTCGGCCCCCAAGGCCATGATCATGACGGTCAATGCCGGCGCGATCCCCGCCGACCATTGGACGCAGGATCCCGCGATCGGGGGCGGCCGGATCATCGGCGAGGCCTGCCACTTCATCGATCTTCTTCGCTTCTTCGCACGGGCGCCGATCGAAACGGTGCGGGCGATGCCGCTCGGGCGGCCGGAGCAGCGGTCCGCCTGCCCGGACAGTGCGACCATCCAGCTCGGCTTCGCCGACGGGTCCACCGGGACGATCCACTATCTGGCCAATGGCGACCGGCGCTTCCCTAAGGAACGGCTCGAACTGTTCGCGGGCGGGAAAATCCTGCGGCTCGACAATTTCCGCCTGCTCGAAGGCTGGGGCTTCGGCGGCTTCGGCCGGAAGCGAAGCTGGAAACAGGACAAGGGCCAGCAGGCCTGCGCACGGGCCTTTCTCGACGCGATCAGGGGCGGAGGCGCGTCTCCCATACCCCTGGCCGACATCGTCGAGGTGAGCCGCGCGAGCATCGAAGCCGCCGCGCTGCTGAGGGAATGAGCGCCGGGAACGCCATGACCTGCACAGGCGGAAGGAACGCGCGGTGAGGTTCCGTATCCTCGGCCATGCCAGTCTCGAAGTGGAAACTGGCGGCGTCAACTTGGTGTGCGATCCGTGGCTTGCGGGCAGTGCCTATTGGCGATCCTGGTGGAATTTTCCGCCGCCGCCCGAAGGCCTGCTCGACGGTCTGGCACCCGACTTCATCTATCTGTCGCATCTCCACTGGGACCATTTCCACGGCCCCACGCTCCGTCGCCTCGGCCTCGATCGTACGATCCTCGTCCCCCGCACCCCCGATCGGCGGATCATCGACGATCTCCGCAAGATGGGATGCCGCAACGTGCGCGAGCTGGACCATGGCGTCGGCGTCGATCTCGGCGGTCTGCGGGTGACCAGCTACCAGATCGGCCCCTTCACCGATTCCGCACTGGTGATCGAGGCCGATGGCGTCGTTATCTTGAACGCCAATGATGCCAAATTCATGGGAGGACCGCTCCGGCAGATCCTGCGCCGCCATCCCCGCATCGACTTCGCCCTGCGCAGCCACAGCTCGGCCAATTCGCGGCTCTGCTATCGTTTCACCGACGCGCCTGACGCGAGTTTCGACGATCTCTCGGCCTATTCACGCGAGTTCGCGCGCTTCTGCGCCGCCGTCCGACCGCGATACGCCATCCCCTTCGCCAGCAACCACTGCTTCCTCCACGAAGAAACCTACGCGTTCAACGACACCGTCAACTTCAGCGCGAACGTGGCCGCCTATTTCGCGGCACGGGGGATCACCGATCCCCTGTGCGTGCCGATGAGCCCGGGCGACCGGTGGGACGACGAGCAGGGTTTCCAGCTGGCGCCGGTCGTGGACGACCTGCCGGCGGCCATCGAGCGCTATCGCGCGGCCAAGCTGGACACGCTCGAACGGCAGAAGACCAAGGAAGAGGCGACCGGCCTGGCCGTTCGGCACGTCATCCGCCATCTCCAGGCGATCGTCGACGGCACTCCGGGATTGCTGCGCCGGCGCTTCCGCGACAAGCCCATCCTGATCGTCGGTCGCAGCGCGAAGGGCGATCGGGCGGTTGCCGTCGACCTCGCTGCGGCGACCGTGACCGAAGTCCCGATCGACGAGATCGAACGCTGGCCGATCCGCATCCATAGCAGCGCGCTGATCATCAACGACTGCTGCGCGACGCGCAACTGGAACAGCCTGGGCATCTCCAAGCGCGTCCGCTTCGTGTGCCAGCGCCGCGACGCATCGATCCTGCGCCTGTTCAACTATGTGCTGAACGCGCATGAATATGAGCTGCTGCCGATCCGCCGCATCCTCGACCGGCGCTTTATCGGCGTCTGGATGCGCCGCTGGCGAGAGATTCCGCTCTACCTCCACATCCTCGCCAATTTCGCGCTGCGCCGGGGTTTCGACATGGGACGGCACCTGCCCCGTGCGGCCACGTCTGCCCTGAACTGACCGGACGGACGCTCGGCGCATGAAGGCATTTGCAGCGCGGTTAGCCCAGGAACTCGCCTTTGCGCGCCATGTCCCGCCGGGCCGCATAGTCCGTCGCCTGATCCTCACCGCCAAAAGACATTGGAGCGACATCCGGCCGCCGCGCTTCGCGGGGAGCGCACCACAGCGTGCGGACCGGCTGCCGCAGCCAGTGATGCCCCTGCGCACCGGCATGATCGACCGGTCAGGCCCGGACCTCGGGCTGTATTTTCTGGGGCATGTCGAGCCGGTAGGAACGCCGATCTTCTGGTCAGCCCGCGACACCGGGGTCGCGGCTCAGCTCTGGCGGATGCATCTCCATTATATGGAGTTTCTGGAGGAGGCGACCGCCGAAGAGGGGCTCGACTGGATCCTGCACTGGATCGAGGACAACCGCCCCGATCGCCCCGGCTTCTGGCGCGACGTCTGGTTTCCCTACACCATCTCGCTGCGCGTGGTGGTCTGGATGCAGTTCGTCGCGCGCCATGCCGATGCTGTTCCGCCGGACGCCGAGGCGCGCATCGCCGCCAGCCTGGCCGAGCAGCTGCGCTATCTCGCCCATTATGTCGAGACCGATATCGGCGGCAATCATCTGATCAAAAATGCCAAGGCGCTGCTTTGGGCATCGGCCTATTTCAGCGGACCGGAGGCCGAGCGGTGGCGGCGGCTGGGCACGGCGACGCTCCTGCGCGAAATACCGGTGCAGATATTGCCGGACGGCATGCATTTCGAACGCTCGGCCTCCTACCATGCCCAGGTCTTCGCCGACCTGATCGAGGTGCGCAGCCTCGCTCGCGGAGACGCGCTGGCCGCGCTGCTCGACCACCACCTGCCGCGCATGGCGCAGGCGCTGGTCGATCTCGCCCATCCCGACGGGCTGCCGGCGCATTTCAACGATTCGGGCCTGACCATGGCCTATGGCGTGGAGGCGTGCCTCGACGCCTATGCCGGCATCGGCGGTGCGCGACCCGCGCCGCTTGCGAGGTTCGCCTATCCCGATGCCGGCTATTTCGGCGCGCGCACCGACCTGGTCTATATGGTCGCCGATTGCGGCCCGATCGGACCGGACGAGTTGCCGGCGCATGGCCATGGCGACGTTCTCAGCTTCGAGCTGTCGCTCGGCGGCGAGCGATTGTTCGTCGATCAGGGGGTGTTCGAATATACGGCGGGGCCGCGCCGCCAGGCGAGCCGGTCCTGTGCCAACCACAATACGCTGTCGCTGACCGGCACCGATCAGGCCGAGTTCTTCGGCCGCTTCCGCGTGGGCCGTCGGCCGCGCGTGGAGTGCGCCGAGTGGCAGGTCGAGGGTGAAGGCTTTTCCCTTGCCGGCTCGCATGATGGGTTCGCCCATCTGCCGGGCCGGCCGAAGCATCAACGCCGCTTCCGGCTGGCATCCAACGGACTAGACATCCTCGACCGGATCGAGGGCGGAGCAGCCCATGACGGCAGCATCGCCTTCCTGCTGCACCCCGCCACGAGGATCGAGCCGCTGTCCGACACCCGTTGGCGCCTGAAGAGAGGCGCACAGGAGGCGGTGCTTTCCTGCGACCTGCCGCTGGTCGCCGAGCCGGCAGCATGGTGGCCGGACCTGGGGGTCGAGGAGACGACGCAGCGCCTGGTCGTCCGGGCCTCGGCCGTGCAGCTCGCGCACGGCGTCCACAGCCATATCGGCTGGTCCTGACCAGCGACGGAGCACCGATGATGCGCCTTCTCTTCCTCACCGACAATTTCCCGCCCGAGGTGAACGCCCCGGCGAGCCGCACCTTCGAACATTGCCGCGAATGGGTGCGCGAGGGGCATTCGGTGGTGGTGATCACCTGCGCGCCTAATTTTCCGAAGGGCAAGCTGTTCGCGGGCTATCGCAACCGGCTCTGGCAGCGAGAGACGATGGACGGGATCGAGGTGATCCGCGTCTGGACCTTCATCAGCGCCAATGAAGGCTTCGCCCTGCGCATCCTCGATTATCTGAGCTTCATGGTCAGCGCCTTCGTCGCGTCGCTGTTCGTGCGCAAGGTCGACCTGATCGTCGGCACCTCGCCGCAGTTCTTTACGGCCTGCGCGGCGCGAATGGCGGGTTTCGTCAAGCGGCGTCCCTGGGTGTTCGAACTGCGCGACATCTGGCCCGAGTCGATCCGCGCCGTCGCCGCCATCCGGCAAGACCGGCTGCTCGACCTGCTCGAGAAGCTCGAACTGCATCTCTATCGGAAGGCCGCTGCGGTCGTGTCGGTGACCCATGCCTTCAAGGACAATCTCATCCGGCGCGGCATCGATGGAGAGAAGATTCACGTCGTCACCAACGGTGTCGATACCGCGCGTTTCCGCCCCCTTCCCAAGGATGAAGAGCTCGTCGAGACGCTCGGTCTCCGCAGCTGCTTCGTCGCCGGCTATATCGGCACCCATGGCCTGGCCCATGGGCTGGATACGCTCGTCGATGCCGCCGGGCTGCTCGCCGGCCGCGACGACACCCGCCACATCCGCATTCTGATGCTCGGCGATGGCGCCGAACGCGCCCGGCTGAAGTCCGTCGCCGAGGCGCGCGGCCTGACCAACATCCTGTTCCTGGAGAGCGTGCCCAAGGACGAGGTGGTCCGCTACTGGTCGCTGCTCGACACCTCGATCGTGCATCTCAAGCGAGAGGATCTGTTCAAGACGGTGATCCCGTCCAAGATCTTCGAATGCATGGGCATGGGTATCCCCATTCTGCACGGCGTCGAGGGCGAATCCGCAGAAATTGTGAGCAAGGAGGGGGTCGGCATCGCGTTCGAGCCCGAAAATGCCCAGGCGCTTGCCGATGCGCTCCAGGCCCTTTCCGGCGATGCAGAGTTGCGGAACCGGCTGTCGCTGGCAGGTCCACCCGCCGCCGCGCGCTATAGCCGGCGGACGCTGGCGCTCGACATGCTCGCGCTGCTGACCCGGCTGGCGCCGAAGCGCTGACGCTCAGAGGCGGTCGATCCGCCAGTCCGACAAGGTCAACTCACCCTCGCCATCGATAGCTTTGCCCGTCGCGACGATCTCGACGCGCTGGGCTGGACAGTCGGCAGGAACGGCAAAGGGCAGATTCACCGGCCCGGACGTCGTTCCTATCACAGCCGGCCCGACGATCAGGTCCGTCGTCGAAGATCCGATGCACCGAAGCGCCACCTCGGCCGTCGCCGGCGCGCGCCCATCGGGAACCTCGCCACGCAGGTTGAGCGCATAGCGTCCGGGAGCCAGCAGCAGAATCCGGTCGGAAACCGGCACGCGGCGATCGGCTTCGGCCCGCACGATGATCGCATTGCCATCGCCAGCCAGGGCGCTCCCTTCCGCCCCATCCTTGAAGCGCCATCCGAACGGACCGGCGCGGCTGTCGAGGCTGGCGGGGCCGACCGCCCCGTTGGTCGTAAAGCCGGCAGGAAGCCTGACGGCCTTGCGCAGATAGCGCGCAGCCAGCGGGAAATCCCGACGCGCCGCCAGCCCGGTCAGCACATAGGCATCGGTATCTGCGTAGCGGGGCGTATCGGGCAGCCCACCCGCTGCCAGGATCATGAGCGCGGTATTGGAGACCGCATCGGGGCCCGCCGCGGCGCTGCGCAGAAAGGCCGGCATCCACGGACGGTCCGACCGAATATAGGGCACCAGCGCGCCGCGCACGCCTTCGTCGAACAGGCCGTCAACCAGCGCCGGGGACAAAAGCTCGGCGGCGCCCGCGCTGGTGGTCAAGGCTTCGTCGAAGCTTCGCGCCAGCCCGGCGGCATCGCCCTGGTCGAGGCTGCGGTTGATCAGCAGCCACGACGTGCCGAGTTCGCGTCGCGACAGACGGTGGGCGAGGTCGAGCAATCTGTCGGATGACGCCTGTCGGCCGGCCATGACCTCTGCCACCGCGAGCTGGCGCAAGGCGACGGGGGTCAGCGGTTCGGAGCGCAAAGCGGTTCGAGCGATCGTCGCCATCACGGGAATGTCGGTCGCTGTCGGATCCACGAGCGCGCGACGCCGATCCTCCGCCGTGGTGAGCGCCATCGCATCGTCGGGGCGCAAGCGCAGCGTCCGCTCCGGCTCCGAGAAGCGCGAGAAATTGGCGAGGGAATCGGCTCCTGCCGCCATGCCGAGGGCCAGGCTCAGCACCATGGCGGCGATCTTCCAGGGCCCCGGTCGACCGGAGCACTCGGCGATCAGCCTCGTCACGCCGCCTTGTTGGCGACGGCGTCGCCATAGCCATAGCCGTAACCATAGCCGTAGCCATAGCCATAGCCATAAGCGAGCTCGCTGGCCTTGAGCTTGGTGAGCACCGTGCCGAAGATGTGGGTGTTGACCATGCGCAGGCGGCTGATGGCGGCGCGGATGCCGCGCACGGCGGCGCCTTCCGCCTGAATTACCAGCACGGCGCCTTCGACGGCGCGGCCGAGCAGCGGTGCGTCGCTGAGGCCGAGGATCGGCGGGGCATCGATCACCACGTGGTCGTACATGCCCTGCAGCTCGATCACGAGCTGGCGGATGCGATCGCTGCTGAGCAGCTCAGCAGCGCTCGGCGGCTTCGGGCCCGAGGTGAGGACCGAGACGCCCTTATGCTTGGTCTCGCGCACGAGCGACGCGATATTGTCCTCGCCCGCCAGCAGGTTGGACAGGCCGGCGCTGTTGTCGATGCCGACGAGATGATGGACATCGGGCGACCGCATGTCGCCGTCGACGAGCAACACGCGCTTGCCCGTCCGCCCGATGATCCGCGCCAGCGCATAGGACGAAGTCGACTTGCCTTCTGCCGGCCGCGTGCTCGTGACGATGAAGGATCGCGGCACGCCATGGTCGGTCGTGAAGGCCAGATTAGACCTGATCGTGAAATAGGCTTCGGATACGTAGGACTTGGGATCGTCGATCCCTTCCGCAACATTGCCTTCGCTGAGCGGCACGTGGCCGAGCATCGGGAGATGGAACATCTGCTGGATCTGGCCGGGGTGGCTGACACCCTCATCGATCTGCTCGAGCCCGAGCGTCGCCAGCATGGCGAGACCGAGACCGATGGCCAGCGCGATCGCCATGTTCTTCGGTAGACTGGGCGCCGACGGTCCGCCGGGAACGAGCGCGTCGTCGACGATCACGATGTTGCTCACGCCGACCATGCCGGCGATGCCGATTTCCTTGTAGCGTTGGAGGAGCGCGTCATAGAGTTGGCGGTTCGTGTCGGCTTCGCGCTGGTAGATATTATACTGGATCGCGTCATGCTGCTGCTGGTCGAGGCGCGACTTGAGGCCCGCCACCTGCGCCTTCAGCTCGCTCTCGCGCTTGACCGCCTCGCGATAGGTCTGGACGCGGCTGTTCACCACCCGCGCGGTTTCGCGGGCAATGGCGTCGTCGAGCGACTGGATCTGCTTCATCAGCGCCTGGGCGGTCGGATAGCCCGGCTCGAACCGCGCGATGAGCTTCGCGTATTCGGAGGCCGTATCCGCGCGACGCTGCCGCAGCTGGGCGATCGTGGCATTGCCCAGCACGTCGGCGCTTTCGGCGGAACCACTGGCCTGGGCGCGGCTCTCGGCAGCGATCCGGTCGGCCGTCGCGGCATTGAGGGCGGTGTTCAGGGCCTCGAGGTCGGTCGCCACCATCGTGCGCTGCATCTGGGTCTTGCCATCCGAATCCCGCGAAGAGCTCAGCGTTACGATGTCGTTCTTCGTGGCATAGGTGACGACGTCGCGTTCGGACTGTTCGAGGCGGGCGCGAAGATTGGCCAGCCTGCCTTCGAGGAAGCTGCGTGCGTCGGCGGTAGACGCCAGCTGACGGTCCATGCTCGCGGCGATGAACTGACGCGTCCACGCATTGGCCACCTCGGCCGACACCTTGGGCGACCGCGAGGTGTAAGAGATGTTGACCAGCCGCGACCGCCGAACCGGTTGTACCGCGATGTTGCCGAGCAGCAGATTGGCCGCCAGGCCTTCGCGCGCCTCGCGCTGGGCGGGGGTAAGGTTGGCGCGTCCGTTCAGGCCGTGACGCTCGGGATCGAGCTTGACGCCATGCGCCGCGAAGAAATCGTCGCGACGCGCCAGCCCCATCGACTTCGCAACGCGCTCGCCCAGCGACCGGGCGCGCAGCAAGGCATATTGCGTCTCGTAGAATTCGAGGTCGCGATCCGCATTATCCGAATCGAGACCCTGAACCTTGGTCACCTTCTTCTGCTCGCGGCTGATCTCGATCTGCGCCTTGGCCGTGTAGCGGGACGGGGTCAGCAGCGTGACGATCAGCCCTGTAGCGAGGGCGGCGGCGATGATCGCGAGGATCAGCCATTTCCACCGCAGCGCGGTGTGCCAATATTGCTTCAGGATCGGCGGCAGCGCGTAGCTGTCGCTGAAGCCCTGGGAAGATCCCGCCGGGTCCAGACCCTGAACGTCCGCAGCATTACTCATCGGAAGCACTCACAATAAACGGCCGGGCGCGCGATCATCGGTTCAGGCGATCGACGGCGAAGATGAGGGGGGTCGACAGTGCCGGAAGCACCTGCAGGAAGTCCTTGAAGACGCGGCGCGCCTGCGACTCGCCGACGACGACGACGTCGTTGGCGAAGACTTCCGGATCGGCATAGGCACCGAGCCGGATCGACTTGAGGTTGTAGAGCGCGGCATATTGCTCGCCCTTGACGGTGCGGAAGATGACGACCTCGTTGAGCTTCGCGAACTCATCCGTTCCCCCGGACAATGCGATCGCGCGCAACAGCGTCATCCGGCCGACGACCGGAAACAGGCCCGGCTTCTTGACCTGGCCTTCGACCGTCACGACCTGGCTGACCGTCTCCTCGAGATTGACCGAGACCTGAGGGTTGCGGACATAGCTGGCCGCCAGCTTGGTCTCGATCAGGCGCTCGATCTCACCCGGCGTACTGCCGGCGATCGTGAGCGCTCCGATCAGCGGAAAGGAGATGCGCCCGCTGGCGTCTACCTGCACCTTGCGATCTGACAGTTCGGCAATACCGAATACGTCGATGCGCAGCTTGTCGAACGGGCCAACGATATAGGGACGATCGACCGCAAAGGTCTCCCCGCGATCGGGAATCGGCAGTTCCTGAGCATCGAGTACCTCGATATTGGGCGCGCCGCCGAGCTTCGGCGTACTGGCGCAGGCGGTAAGGCCCAGCGCGATAGCAAGTAAAGTCAAGCAATTACGCATTACTTCCGCGACCCTCTTTTGGAGTGCTCGTCTTAGGATCGGACGCTGTTCCGTCAAATGAATTATCATGCCCCCCGGCGCCGTCAGCCCCGTAAAGCCACAGCAGCATGACGCATAGAAGACAAGCGAGTGCAGGCGTTCGCAGCGGATAATCTCCCAGGCTTGCAAGCCCGAGAATAGCAATCACGCAGAGCGCAGCCCCCTTCGTCACCGAGCGCGTCCCCTCCCTTGCCCCGGAGCGCCACCATGTCACACATTGACGCACATAGGCCCCTACGGCAACCACAAGCAGCAGCATCGCTGGGGCTCCGCCGGTGAGAAGCAGTTCGAGCGGATCATTATGCGCCCGCAGGAAGGTCGTCCAGTCGAGCAAGGCATAGGGTTCGTGCAGACGATAAACCTCGGCGAAGGAACCGATCCCGGAGCCCGCCGGAAAATAGTCCTTCGCCATAGTGAAAATCGGACCCCATGCGCGATAGCGGATCTCGCCGCTACCGGCACTTCCGAGAAGGCGGTCAACCGATTCCGCACGTCCCGTGCCGATCACCAGCCCCACGAGGATGAGGATCGCCGCCGCAGGAACTGTCCAGGTCATGACTCCGCGACCGGTCGGTGTCTTTCTCGAAATCGTATCGAGCATGACCGCCCCAGCAAGCCCCACGACCATGGCGAGCAGCCCGGCCCGGGATCCGGTCACCAGAATCAGGGCGACGAGAAGAGCGCCGCAGGCAAGCGCGAGACCAAGGCTCACCCTGCGATCCCAACGCGGAAAGGTCGTCGGCGAAGCGAACAGCGCGAGCAGCGGGAACATGCAGGCGAGGAAGACCGCCTGATGATTCCGGTTCGCAAACAGGCCTACGGCCGCGCCATTGCTGGTCACGCGATAAAGATAGAGCGGGCTGTCCTCGCCACCACCCAGTTGCAACAGCGCGACAACGGCGCTGATGATCGCGAGCAGCAACAGTGGGACAACCAACGCGCGGCGCTCCGCAAGAGATAGGCGGGCGCCCACGAGCAGCACTGCGAGTGGTGGAAGCAGGCTGAAGAATGCGTTCCACGCGCCGACTGGAACGAGGGCCAGCGGTCGCCAGATCCTGCCGAGCCCCGCGGCCTCGTCGATGGCGACAATCGTTTCCCGACCCGGAAGCTGCGACCAGATGCTCCAGGGGAGGGGAACGAGATGGGACAGGATCAGCAGGGCCATTGCCCCCAGGAAGAGAAGAGGCGCCCGCAGGGCACGCAGCTGGCGGGTCGTCACGCCCCAGATCGCAAAGGCAATCAGGACGGCCGACGCGGGGCGAAGGATCGCGAGAGACTGAATATCGTAGCGGGATCCGCCACCCGTTGCGAAGGCAAGGAACAGAAAGGCGGTCAGCGCCCAGAAGCAGCCCGATAGGCGGTGTGGCACAGCACGACGGGCGATCCTCATGCTTTCCCCTTATCTGCGTCGCAGCATTGCGGCAATCCGGGGTTGCACAGGGACGCTACGAGCATTGGCACCGCCTATCCTCGCGAGGGTCGCAGCGAGGTGACGCAATACACAGCCCGACGGGAAGGCCAAAAAAAGGGTGGCCTGGGCCACCCTTCGTTCGTCGCAGCATCACGCGCCTTAAGGGCTGACGCTGATGATCGGTGGATTGCTGCCGCCAGAGCTCGAAGCAACGGCAACGCCACCTGCCACAGCTGCGGCAGCACCGGCTGCAGCTGCAGCGGCACCAACACCGATACCGCCAGCAACAGTGCCCGCACCCACTCCGACCGCTCCAGTGGCGCCGACTCCGCCACCGACTCCGCCAACGCCGCCAACACCCACACCCGGTGTCGGCCCGGGTGCCGGCGGAACGACGTTCCAGCCTCCGGTAGGGGCCGCATTTCCAAACTGCGCCAGTTCGACATTCTTCTTGGTCACGCGCTTGCCGAGTTTCATCACGACACCAGCACGCATCTTCGAACCGATCGCCTTCGCGGCCTCCTGGCTCAACGTCGCACCCGCAGGGGCTACGGCAGCAAGAACGGGAACCGACACGACGCTGAGAATCGAAAGCGAAACCGCTACTTTACAAAGACTTTTCACAACCGGTCTCCCGAGTCAGGCAGCACGCCTCATCGGCACTGCCCAGTGGACATAACGAGCGCCAAAGCTTGGCACGGCCACGTAATGATCTTGCCTCCCCTATGCGCGCCGCCGTGCGGCGACAATCCGGGGTTGTACAGGGGAGCCGCGGGGCACCCGCCCTGCCTAGCCGGCCCAGGGTCACCCCGATGTGACGAAAAGCATAGGCCGGCGCAAAGCCAAAAAAAAGGGTGGCCGGAGCCACCCTCGGTTTCTTGTCTTGTCGACAGGCTTACGGGCTGTTGCCGCCGCCCGAGCTCGCCGCCGCAGCGGCACCAGCTGCAGCTGCAACGCCTGCCGCTGCGCCAGCGACACCAATGCCGCCTGCAACACCAGCCGCAGCTCCGGCGGCGCCTGCCGCACCAGCAGCACCGGCCGCTCCAGCGGCGCCGGCAGCACCTGCTCCAGCGCCCGCACCGGCTGCACCTGCGCTAGCGCCTGCAGCGCCCGCGCTACCACCCGCACCGCCGAGAGCACCACCACCGGCACCTTCGAGCTGGGCAAGTTCAACCTTCTTCTTGGTGACCCGCTTGCCGAGCTTCATCACCACGCCAGAGCGCATCTTCGAACCGATCACCTTCGCGGCTTCCTGGCTCAACGTCGCGCCAGCAGGGGCTACGGCAGCCACGACGGGAGCCGACGCTATCGCGAGGATAGCAAGCGATGCCGCAACCTTACCAAAGCTCTTCACAACGAGTCTCCTAAAGACAGACATGGTTTCCTTACCGTCACCACAGGGCCTATGCAACGAAAATTCGTCCCTAACCCTCTCAATATCCTGCTCAACAGTTAAGGATTGCTATAGTTTCCAAATTGCGCGACGGGAAAGCCACATCGTTTCGTGGGGGCGGACGGTACAGGGCGAATCGCGTCAGGAGGCTATTGGCATAGTTTGGATCGGCAATACCGCTGTGCGCGATGTCACTGCACCGGCGGCTTGATCGGTCCACCAATATGCCAAGATGTCCATGCGTGAGAAAAAGGGAGTGAGCCGGAAGTGCTCATGAGTCGCGAGCTACAGGTTCCGCGGGCCCGCGCCAGCGTTTTCAACGCCTTGTCGGCGCAGTTCCTGATCGGTTTCACCATTGCAGTGATTCTGCCCACCTATCTGCGATTCGACAGCTTCGACGACGCGCTCGCCTCGTCGGGCTTTCCAAACAGCTTCTTTGGCGCAACGATCGCCATGACGCTCGGGCTGATCATATTGCGCCGGGTCACCGCTTATCCTGGCACGCGCGCCTTCGGATTCATCCTGCCCGCTTTCGTCGGCTCCTTTGGACTCGTTCTGGCGGCGCTGTTCGCAATGCGGCTTCAGTATAACCGCATCTATTTCTCCTCCGCCTTTCTGGCGACGATTACCGTATTCTTCATCCTCAGCATTTACCTGCTTCCGCGCACCCGCCGTCGTTTCTACGTCGTTCCGGGGTTCGATCTTCATGGGCTGACGCTGCCGCGCGAAGTCGAATGGATCAGATTGCGATCGCCGGTCGTTCCCGACGACCCTTCGGCGTTCATCGTCGCGGACTTCCGGCACGATCACGACCCGGCTTGGGATCGCATGCTGGCCGAGGCCGCCGTGATGGGACGGACGGTCCTGCACAGCAAGCAGGTGCTCGAGTCGATCACGGGACGCGTCTCCATCGAGCATCTCTCCGAGAATAATTTCGGTTCGCTTCTGCCCAACCTCGCCTGGCGCAAGGCGAAGCGGGCGGTGGACCTGGCCTCCGCGCTCGTGCTGCTGCCACTGCTGGGGCCGTTCTTGCTGCTCGTCGGCGCGTGGATTCGTTTCGACTCGCCGGGTCCTGCGCTGTTCCGCCAGACTCGCGTCGGGTCAGGCGGTCGCCCGTTCCGGATCATCAAATTCCGTACGATGCGCCAGTGCGGCGAGGGTGAAGCCGACATGGCCACCGCCATGACCCAGCATGCGGACGACCGCATCACCCGCGTGGGAAGGTGGCTCCGGCGGACCCGAATCGATGAATTGCCGCAGATTTTCAACATCATCCGCGGAGAAATGAGCTGGATCGGGCCTAGACCCGAGGTGCTGTCGCTATCGCAATGGTATGAGAGCGAGATACCCTTCTACCTGTACCGGCACATCGTCCGCCCCGGCATCACCGGCTGGGCTCAGGTGAACCAGGGGCATGTGACCGAGCTCGACGCCGTGCACCACAAGCTCCAATATGATTTCTACTACATCAAGAATTTCTCGCTCTGGATCGACATTCTCATCGCGATCCGCACGGTGAAGATCGCGGTCACGGGCTTCGGCGCGAAGTAGCGCAACAGGACGCCCCCTCCTCCGGTCGCTCCAGGACTGGATATCATCGGCACGAACCACTATCGGAGGCCGCTTCGCGGTGCCCGTCCGCCCGATCCGTCCGGCCGGCGCCAGGCGGCAGGGCGCGACTTCACGATAGGTAACGAATGGGATTGCGCGATTTCCTTCCATGGCGGCGGCGGAGCAGACCCCGGGTCGCGCTCGCACCCGAAGGGCAGCGTTGGTATGCGATCGGCGATATACACGGCCGCTACGACCTGCTCGACGACCTGCTCCGGCGGATCGATCGCGACGACGAAATGCGCGGCGAGACGGACACGCGGCTGCTTTTCCTCGGCGACTATGTCGACCGGGGCCCCGACTCGGCCGCCATCCTCGATCTGATGATCAAGCTCGATACCGGGGACGACCGGGTGGTATTTCTCGGCGGGAACCATGAGGAGGTGCTCCTCGCCGTAGCCGAGGGCAACCGCAAGGCTGCCGCGCTGTTTCACAAGATGGGCGGGCGCGAGACTCTGCTGAGCTATGGCGCGGCAGCGGCCGATTATGACAAGGCGGATCCAGCCGGCGTCATCGATCTCGTCCGTGCCCATGTGCCTGAGCCCCATTTGTCGTGGCTGCGGCGGCTGCGGCACAGCTTCCGCGCCGGAGACTATTATTTCGCCCATGCCGGCATCCGCCCGGGCATCCCGCTCGACCAGCAACAGGGCAGCGACCTGCGCTGGATCAGGGGCGAGTTTCTCGACGATAACGGAGACCATGGGCCGATCATCGTTCATGGCCATTCGGTGCGCAGCGAGGTCGAAGAGCGGACCAACCGCATTGGTATAGACACCGGTGCCTATGCGTCGGGCCGGCTGACCGCTTTGGGGCTGGAACGCGACGAGCGCTGGCTGCTGCAGACCGAGACGACATAGCCACGGTGCGGTCAACGCAACAGTGACGGGCTGGCTCCGCCAGCATGAAGCCGCTAGCCGTGCAGGCCCTCACCATGCCCCCGCCGGGGCATGCTGCATGCCAGGGACGCTTATGGACCGCAGGACCTTTCTCGCTTCCGCCGCCCTCGCCGCCTCGACCGGCGGGACTGCCATAGGGGCTTCGCATCGCCCGAAAGACGGGCTCGTCGAAACGCGTGAGGGTCCGGTAGTCGGGCGCGCAACCGAGCATGGCACCGCCTATTTCGGCATTCCTTTCGCCGCACCGCCGGTCGGGCCGCTCCGCTTTCGGGCACCGCGCCCGCCCGCACGCCGGTCCGCCCCTCTCGACGCCACCGCCTTCGCGCCCGCGCCGATACAGCAGCCACCCGCACCTGGCCTCTATGGGCCGGGGCCCCTGCCCCAGTCGGAAGACTGCCTCGCGCTGAACATCTGGTCGCCGCGCGGCCCCGGCCCACACCCGGTCTATGTGTGGATCCACGGCGGCGGCAATGTCGCGGGTTCGAGCCGCATGCCCGTCTTCGACGGCGATCGTTTCGCACGGCACGGGATCGTCTGCGTGACGATCAGCTACCGGGTCGGCGCGCTCGGCTTTCTCGATCTCTCCACCCTGCTCGGCGCCGACTATGCCGGAAGCGGCAATAATGGGCTGCTCGACATCGTCGAGGCCTTGCGATGGGTCCGCGCGAACATCGCCGCCTTTGGCGGCGATCCCCGCCGGGTCACGATCGGCGGCCAGAGCGCGGGCGCCAAGAATGTCTGCGCGCTCCTCGCCATGCCCGCCGCCCGGGGCCTGTTCCAGCGGGCGATCGTTGAGAGTGGGGGCGCGGAAACGGCGATAGACAAGGATGGTGCAGCCCGCATGGCGCGGGCGTTCTTGGAACTGGCCGGGTTCGACGACCCTCGTGTGCTGCTGTCGCTCGACCCCGCCTCGCTCCTCGCGGCGCAGGCGAAACTACAGAAGAGCTGGCCGCGCAAATATCCGTTCCGCGCGGTGATCGACGGGACCGTGTTGCCCGACCTGCCGCTGTCGATGATCCGCGACGGTCGCGCGGCCCCCGTTCCGCTGCTCATCGGCACCACCCGCGACGAGATCGCCTTTTTCGGCCCGAACGCAGCGCGCGACGGGACCGTGGTCCAAGGCGATCTGGCGAACATGGCGATCGACGCCTTCGCACCCGTCTATCACGCCTATGGGCAGAGCTTTCCCGCGCTCTCATCCGTCGACCGCCGCTACCGCGCGCTGACCGCGGAGGAATATTGGATGCCGACCCTCCGCACGGCTGAGGCGCATGCATCCCTGCGCCGCCCTACCTGGCTCTACCGCCTCGACATGCCGCGCAGCACCGGGCGCAATGCAGGCTATGCGGTCCACGGTTCCGAACTGCCGCTGGTCTGGGACAAGGTCCGCGACCCGCAGAGTGCCGTCCTGGGTCCGGAAGGCGCCGAGGCCGAAGCGCTGGCAACACGCATGCACGCCCATTGGGTGTCGTTCATCCGCACCGGCGCGCCGGGAGCAGACTGGCCTCTCTATCGACCCCAAGACCGATGGACGATGCTGTTCGACCGCGTCGACGCCCCAACGCGCGATCTGGACGATATGGAGCAGCGCCTGTGGACCGGAGCCCGGTACGATTTCGGCTGACCGCCAGCGACAATCGCCGCTGACAGAACGGAATGGTCAACGCCAAGCCTCAGGCAGATACTTGTCTCAATCTATCGATTCTGGAGCTGCCCGAGACAGCGCGACCCAAGTGCATCGGGCACTTGGGTCGGATGATGGTGCGGTCGAGAAGACTCGAACTTCCACGGCCTTTCGGCCACAACGACCTCAACGTTGCGCGTCTACCAGTTCCGCCACGACCGCACATCGAACAGGGACCCGGATACCCGGGACGCTGGCAGGCCCGCGCCACTAGCAAAGGGTTAGACGGGGCGCAACACCTGAATCCCGCTTTTCCCAAATCAGTAGAGAAACATCGGCATGCCCTGCACGTCGGTCAGCTTCGGCCGGTAGCGCACGGGGTCGTAGAGCGCCTCGACATCGACGCTCTTGGTGCCGCCGAGCAGCGTATCGATCGGGACATGCGTATAGTTGCCGTCACGCAGCGCGAGCATCCGGCCGGTCTCGCCGCTCTCGATCTTCTGGATGGCGAGACCGCCGAAGGCGAAGCCGACCATCCGGTCGAGCGCATCGGGATCGCCCGAGCGCATCAGATAGGCGAGCTGCTGGACGATCGTGCCCTCTTTCGAGCGCTCCTCGATCATCAGCGCCAGCCGGCGGCTGACGGCCTGTTCGCTGCGCTGGGTCGCCGACAGGCGCCGTTCCGCATCGCTGTCCCCGTCGCCCGTCAACCGTGCGCCTTCGGAAATGACGCACATCGCATAGGCGCCAGGCCTACTGCGGCGATCCTCGGCAAGCAGCGCCGTCAACCGGTCCGCATCGGCCGGGACCTCGGCGATGACGGTGCGATCGACCTGCGCCAGGAAGCCTGCGAGCAACGCGGTCTCCCCCGACCTTCGGCCGAACAGCTCGACGATCGCGATGCGCTCATGGCTCTCGGCGGTGGTGCGCAGCGCGTTGATCGCGTCGACCGACCGGGTGATCGCGGTGGAGAAGCCGATGCAATAGTCGGTGCCGAAGACATCATTGTCCATCGTCTTGGGGATGGAAATGACCGGGAAGCCCTGCTGGGACAGATGTGCGGAGAAGCGGAGCGTACCGTCCCCGCCAAGCGTGATCAGCGCATCGACCCCCAGCGCCTCGAGAACCTTGAGCACATGCGCTGTGCGGTCGCCCCCCGATACCGTACGCGGATCGGTGCGCGAGGTGTGCAGCATCGTGCCGCCGACGCGGTCGATCCCGCGCACCGCCTCCCGGTCGAGCCGGATGCTGTGCGCCGCGACGCTGTCGGCATCGGCCGGATCGATTTCCAGAAAGCCCTGCCAGCCCCGCCGGAAGCCGATCACCTCCCAGCCACGGTCGATCGCCGAGAGCGCGATCGAGCGGATGCACGGATTGAGCCCCGGCACGTCGCCGCCGCCCGTCAACACCCCGATGCGCATCGTCTTCCGTCCTCCCGACAGCATTAGCTCCGTCGAACCCGAGGCCAGCGGACATGTTCCCGATGGCTCCTGGTCGCCGACATCGAGGGCCGGGCGAAACGATCGCCCCTAATTGCCGGTCGGTCCGATGAAGCTGAGATGGAGATTCTTCGCGCCACGCGGAATATCGACCGCGGCGCTGTCGAATTCGGCCGAAGCACCTGGCGCCAGCATCGGCACCGGCCGGGTGATCGTCCAGCTATAGACGGTGCGACCTTGCGTGTCGCGCAGCTCCGCCCGGATATCGCGGACCGTCTGCGGCTGGTCGGTCGGATTGACGACCTTGCCGGTCACCGCGAGCAGTTCGTTGCCGCTGGCGGTCTCCCGCCGTTCGGGCTTGTTCGTCATCTCGATCACCAGCGGCACGGGCGCGGGCACGATGCCGAGCCGCTCGGCCAGCCTGTCCGGCCCCACCGCGACGACCGCCCCGATTCCGGACAGCAGCAGCAGGGCGATGATGATCGACGCGATGGTCAGCAGCTTCGCGGTATTTCGCCGCCGTCGCCCAGCCGGCACGATGTCGCGCGCAGGGGCGATCTCGCCTGGACCGTCATAGCGCGCCTGCACCTCGTCCTCGGGCACCTCGCTGCGCGGCCCGGCCTTGGGCGGGATGGGTTCGACCGTGGTGACCGTGGCGGGGGCTGCCGCGGGAGCGGGCTGGGAAAGCGACGCCCCGGCGTCGACCGGCCGGGCGCCCCCCTCGGGCAGGAACGACGGCGGTTCCTGGAACCAGCTATGCTTGCAGCTGGCACAGCGAACCTGCCGACCGGACGTGCCGATCGCAGAGTCCGGAACGAGGTAGCGTGTGTTACAGGCGGGGCAGATGAGTATCATGGATAGCCTTCACTAGCCCCGACACGACTCCGGCTGCAAGCATTTGCGGGCGCGCCTGTGCTGTGCCATGGCTCCCCCAATGTGCGAGGGATCGACAGGATGAGGCCGGGGGCCAGCAATATCGTCCAGTTCGAGAATGTCGGGCTGCGCTATGGTTCCGCGATCGAGACGCTGAG
Organism: Rhizorhabdus phycosphaerae; assembly: GCF_011044255.1. Lineage (NCBI taxonomy): Bacteria > Pseudomonadati > Pseudomonadota > Alphaproteobacteria > Sphingomonadales > Rhizorhabdaceae > Rhizorhabdus > Rhizorhabdus phycosphaerae. The sequence continues at coordinate 2,885,473 of NZ_CP049107.1, read as the reverse complement.
CGACCTGAGCTTCGATCTCGCCGCCGGTGCCTTCTACTTCCTCACCGGCCCGTCGGGTGCGGGGAAGAGTTCGTTGCTGCGGCTGATCTACCTCGCACAGCGGCCCAGCCGGGGCCTGATCCGGATGTTCGGCGAGGATGTCGTCACCCTGCCCCGCGCCCGCATTCCCGGCTTCCGGCGGCGGATCGGGACCGTGTTCCAGGATTTCCGTCTGATCGACCATCTGTCCGCTTATGAGAATATCGCGCTGCCGCTCAGGGTGAATGGCGTGGCCGAGGCCGACATCGACACGCCGGTGCGCGAGATGCTCGAATGGGTGGGCCTGTCGGGACGCGCCCATGCCAAGCCCGCCACGCTGTCAGGCGGAGAGCAGCAGCGGGTCGCGATCGCTCGAGCGGTGATCGGCCGACCCGAGATCCTCGTCGCCGACGAGCCGACTGGCAATGTCGATCCCGACATGGCCGGACGGCTCCTCTATCTGTTCGAAGCGCTCAACAAGCTGGGCACGACGATCGTCGTCGCGACCCACGACCTGCATCTGATCCCGCGCGTCCGCAACGCGCAGCTGATCCGGCTCGACAAAGGACGCCTGGCCCAGCCTGTCGGGGCGGCCGCCTGATGGCCTTGTTCGGACGAGGATCGGGAAACTGGCTGACCAGCGCGGCGGGCCGGCGCATCCTGCCCGAAGGCTGGCTGTCGGGGCCGATGCCCTGGGTCATCGCGATCATGATGTTCCTGATGGTGCTGGCCGCGGCCGCCGGGCTGGCCCTCGGCCATGCCGCGCGCGGGCTCGACAGCCATGTCTATGCGCAGGCCACGATCCAGATCGTCGATGCCAACCAGCCGCGACGCGACGCCGTGGCCGAACGCCTGGTCGCGATGATCGCGCAGCAGCCGGGAGTCGCGTCGGCACGCCGCATCGCCGACGCGGAGATCACCGAGCTTCTGCGCCCATGGCTGGGCGGGGGACTGGCCGACAGCGACCTGCCCGTGCCCGCGATGATCGACGTCGTCTTCGAGGAAGGCGCGCGAAATGCGCTTCCCGCCGTGGCGGCGCGCGTGAAGGCGATCGCCCCGCTCGCGCGCATCGACGACCATGCGCAGTGGCTGGCCCCGCTGTCGGGCCTGATCGGAGCGTTGCGGTGGCTGGCGATGGTGCTGGTCCTGCTGATGGCCGCCGCCGCCGCCTTCACCGTCGTGCTCGCCGCACGCGCCGCGCTCAACACGCATCAGTCGACGATCGATGTCATGCACCATCTCGGCTCGACCGATGCCCAGATCGCCCAGCTCTTCCAGCGGCGCATCGCGACCGACGCGCTGTTCGGCGGACTGGTCGGACTGCTGCTCGCCTCCTTCGTCATTCTCGCCGTCGGCGACAGGATCGCGCGGGTCGGCTCGGAGCTGATCGGTTCCGTTGCGCTGCCAGGATATGCCTGGCTGGTGCTGGCGCTGCTGCCGATCGCCGGCACGCTCCTCGCCATGCTCGCCGCGCGCCTCACCATCATCCTCGCCCTGAGGAAAAGGCTATGATCGTCCGCGGGCTCTCGGCCATCCTGCTGCTGTGGATCCTCGGCTTCATGGCGTTCGCGCTGTTCCTGCCGCAGCCGGCAAGCGATACGGTCGTGACCGACGGCATCGTCGTCACGACCGGTGGGCGCGGTCGGGTCGAGCGCGGCCTGGACATGCTCGCACGAAAGAGGGCCAAGCGCCTTCTGGTATCCGGAACCGATCGCCGCGTCCGGCCACACGAACTGGCAGTGCAGTTCAAGGCGCCCGAAAGCCTGGTCGATTGCTGTGTCGACCTCGGCCATGAATCGGTCGACACCCGCTCCAATGCCGAGGAGGCAACCCGCTGGATCGGCCGCAATCGCTATCGCAGCATCCGGCTGGTGACATCGGACTGGCACATGCGCCGGGCCCGCTTCGACCTCGAGGCCATGGCGCCGGAAGGGCTGACGATCGTGGCCGACGCCGTCCCGACCCAGCCGGCATTGTCCGATCTGGTGCGCGAATATAACAAATATGTCCTGCGGCGCCTTGCCGCGCTTGTGGGGGTGTGATGATCTGGGTGCGCTCGGCGCTGTTCGCGCTGGTCTTCTATACGGGAACCGCGGTGGCGGTGCTCACCGCCTTCCTTCTCATCCCGTTCGGTAATGAGGCGGTGCGCGGACAGGCGCAGCGGTGGGCGCGCTTCCATCGCTGGGCGACGCAGACGATCCTCGGCATCCGCGTCCGGTTCGAAGGGACGATGCCGACCGCTCCCTGCCTCTTCGCCTCCAAGCATCAGTCGATGTTCGAGACGATCGAACTGCTCCGCGCACTCGGTGGCCCGGCCACCGTGCTGAAGCGCGAACTGGCCGACATTCCGTTCTTCGGCGCCATCGCCAAGCGGGAGGGGGTGATCCCGGTCGACCGCGCCGGCTCGGCCAAGGCGCTGCGACGGATGATGCGCGCGGCGGCCGATGCGCGCGATGCCGGCCGGTCTGTCCTGATCTTTCCGGAGGGAACCCGCGTGCGGCCCGGCGAACGCCCGCCGCTCCAGCCCGGCTTCGCCGGCCTCTACAAGCAACTGCGCCTGCCGGTTGTCCCGATCGCGCTCGACACCGGCCACCTCTGGCCGCGCGACAGCTTCCGCAGATGGCCCGGCATCGTCACCATCCGCCTGGGCGATCCCATCCCGCCCGGCCTGCCCCGCGACGAAGTCGAGCGCCGCGTCCATGTCGCGATCAACGCGCTGGAGAAATGAGCCGGCGCGGCGACAGGCGCCGCGCTGAACGCCTCAGTGCGAGCGGCCGAAGTCCGGCTTTGCGTCGTCCTGTCCCTGCTCGATGATCGACCGCCGGACGGTGCGGGTCCGGCTGAACAGATCGTGGAGCGTATCGCCATCGCCCCAGCGGATGGCGCGCTGCAAGGCGGTCAGATCCTCGGTGAAGCGCTGGAGCATCTCGAGCACCGCCTCCTTGTTGTTGAGGAACACGTCGCGCCACATCGTCGGGTCTGAAGCCGCGATGCGCGTGAAGTCGCGAAAGCCACCGGCCGAGAATTTGATGACCTCGCTCTGGGTCACCTCTTCCATATCCGACGCCGTACCGACGATCGTGTAGGCGATCAAGTGAGGCAGATGGCTGGTCACCGCCAGCACGCGGTCGTGGTGGCGCGGATCCATCGTCTCGACATTGGCGCCCAGCCTGCGCCAGAATTCGGAGACGCGCTCTACGGCCGTGGCGTCGCTGCCCTCGGGCGGGGTAACGATGCACCAGCGCCCCTTGAACAAGGTCGCGAAACCCGCGTCGGGGCCGCTATTCTCGGTACCCGCAACCGGATGCGCGGGAATGATCGTCACGCCGGGAAGCGCGCCGCCCAGCGCCGACAACACGCTTTCCTTAGAGGACCCGACGTCGCTGACAATCGCATCGGGGGGCAGGTCGTCGGCAATCTCCGCCGCTGCCGCCGCCATCGCACCAACGGGAACGCAGAAGATCACCAGATCGGCGTCGAGCACCGATGCACCCGCCGTGTCGGTGACGTCGTCTACGAAGCCGATCCCTCGCGCCCGCTCACGCACCTCGGCGCTGGCGTCATAGCCGGTCAGACGAACCGTCGGCATCTGCGCCTGCACCGCGCGCGCGATCGACGATCCGATCAGGCCGAGACCGATGATCGTGACGCGGGAAAAGGGCAGCATCAGCCCGCCGCCTCGACCAGCGCGCGCAGCGCCGTCGCGAGGCCGGTAATCTCTTCCTCGGTGCCGATCGTGATGCGCAGGCCATGCGGCAGCCCCTGCCCCGGCAGCCAGCGGACGATATAGCCGGCGTCCATCAGGCCCTTATAGGCCGCCTCGGCGGTGAGCTTGCCTTCGAACAGCACGAGCGAGAAATTGGCCTTGCTCGGCACGGCGCGCAGGCCCTTGTTGCCGAGGCTGGCGATCTCGGTTTCGAACCAGTCGCGCCAGCGCAGATTATGCTCGCGGCTGCGGGCGACGAAATCGGTGTCGCCAAGTGCGGCGATGGCCGCCATCTGTCCGGCGGTGGTGACGTTGAAGGGTGCCCGGATACGGTGCAGGGCATCGATGACGGGCGCGCTCGCATAGCCCCAGCCGATCCGCTCGGCAGCGAGGCCGTAGATCTTGGAAAAGGTCCGCGTGACGAGGACATTGTCCGCGCTCTGCGCCAGTTCGAACGCGCCGTCGTCGTCGGCCGGCTCGAGATATTCGGCATAGGCCTGATCGATGACCAACAGGCAATCGGCCGGGGTCGCTGCGTGAAGCCGAGCGATGTCCGCACGGCTGGTATAGGTGCCGGTCGGATTGTTCGGATTGGCAAGAAAGATGACGCGGGTACGCGGCGTGATATGCGCGATCAGCGCGTCGATATCGGTCGCATAATCGCGGTCGGGCGCTTGCACGGGTTCCGCGCCGACCCGGCGGGCCGCGATCGGATAGACCGAGAAGCCGTAGCGGACGAACAGGACTTCGTCGCCCTGCCCCGCATAGGCGCCGGCGGCAAGGTGAAGGATCTCGTCCGAACCGGTGCCATAGATGACGCGCGCAGGATCAAGCCCGCCATGCGCGGCGGCGATCGCCTCGCGCAAAGCGACGGCGGACGCGTCGGGATAGCGGTCGAGCGAGACTGCCCCGGCCAGAAACCCCTGCCGGGCCGCTTCGCTGGTGCCGAGGGGGTTCTCGTTGGACGAGAGCTTGGCCACCGTGCGGCCGTCGTCGGTGGTCGATCGTCCCGGAACATAGGGCGCGATGGCGTCGATCCAGGGCTTGGGCGCGAGGGTCTGAGTCATGCGCTGCGCTTTAGGGGCGAAGCACGCGCGCCGCAATGGCCCGGACGGGCCGTTGACAGCCCCGGATGGCGGGCCTAGCGCCCAAGTCCCGATGAGCGAAGACAGCCGTTTCGGCCTTGCCCGTTCCGTGACCCTGCCCGGCCCGCTGGCGCTGGACGGCGGGGCGCGCCTCTCGCCCGTGTCGATTGCCTACGAGACCTATGGAACGCTCGATGCGGCCGGCTCCAACGCGGTCCTGATCTGCCATGCCCTGACGGGCGACCAGCATGTCGCCTCGACCCACCCTATCACCGGCAAGCCGGGCTGGTGGACGCGCATGGTCGGCACCGGCAAGCCGATCGATCCGGCGCGCCATTTCATCGTCTGCGCCAATGTCCTCGGCAGTTGCCTGGGCAGTTCGGGACCGGCCAGCGTCGATCCTGCGACGGGCACGCCCTATGCAATGCGCTTCCCGGTCATCACCATCCGCGACATGGTGCGCGCCCAGGCGATGCTGCTCGACCATCTCGGCGTACGGATGCTCGCGGCGGTCGTCGGCGGCTCGATGGGCGGCATGCAGGTGCTGCAATGGGCCGCGACCTATCCCGAACGCGTGCTGTCCGCCGTGGTCATCGCGTCGGCGGCGCGCCACTCGGCGCAGAATATCGCCTTTCACGAGGTGGGGCGTCAGGCGATCATGGCCGACCCGCGCTGGCGCAACGGCGACTATTATGCCGAGGGCGACCCGCCCGCTTCCGGCCTCGCCGTCGCGCGGATGGCGGCGCACATCACCTATCTGTCCGAAGCGGGGCTGACCGAGAAATTCGGCCGCCGGCTCCAGGCGCGCGACGCCAAGAGCTTCGGCTTCGACGCCGATTTCCAGATCGAATCCTATCTGCGCCACCAGGGGATCAGCTTCGTCGACCGGTTCGACGCCAACTCCTATCTCTATATCACCCGCGCCATGGACTATTTCGACCTGGCCGAAGAACATGGAGGCCTGCTCGCCAACGCCTTTGTCGGCTGCAAGCGCACGCGCTTCTGCCTCGTCAGCTTCGATACCGACTGGCTCTACCCGACGACGGAATCGCGCGCGATCGTCCATGCGCTGAACGCCGCCGGGGCGCCGGTCAGCTTCGTCGAGCTGAGTTCGCCCTTCGGCCACGACGCCTTTCTGCTGGACGTGCCCGAACTCAACCGCGTGGTCGACGGCTTCTTGCGTGCGGGAGAAAAGGGGTGAGCGAGTTGCGGCCCGATCTTGCGGTCATCGCAGACCATGTGAAGCCCGGCTCGCGCGTGCTCGACGTGGGCTGCGGCGATGGCGAGCTGATGGCGGTGCTGCGCGCGCGCGGCTGCGACGCGCGCGGGATCGAGATCGACCGCAGCAATGTGTCGGTCGCCGTGGGCCGCGGCCTGTCGGTCATCCAGGGCGACGCCGACACCGATCTGGTCAACTATCCGGACAAGGCGTTCGATTATGCGATCCTGAGCCAGACGCTCCAGACAGCCAGGGCGCCCGACAAGGTGCTCGAGGAACTGATGCGGATCGGGCAGCGCGCCTTCGTCTCCTTTCCCAATTTCGCCTATTGGCGAGTGCGGCTGAGCCTTGCCTGGGGCGGGCGCATGCCGGTCACCCCCGCTCTGCCCGTCAGCTGGTATGAGACGCAGAACATTCACCAGCTGACGATCGACGACTTCCGCGCCTTCGTGCGCGAGCGGGGCATCACCGTCGAACAGGCCTGGTTCCTGACCGGCAGCCGCAGGCGCGGTGCGGCAGCCGCCAATCTACGGGCCGAGCACGCCGTCTTCCTCGTCAAGCGCTGAGCCCCCGCCCAGACGGGCACTGGACAGGGCGAAGCCCCGCTCTAGGGTCGGTCGCCTGACCCCAAGACGAGGTTTCCCTTGAAGACGCATGCCCTCGGCACTTTCGCTGCCCTCACCCTTGCCCTTATGGCGCCCCCGATCGGCGCTGCCGCCCCCGCCCCGGCCGACCCGGCCTTCCGTCCCGAAAGCTTCCGGGCAACCGTCGGCTTCCTCGCGGACGATCTGCTCGAGGGCCGCGACACCGGCAGCCGCGGCCACGAAATCGCAGCACGCTATGTCGCCAGCCGCTTCGAGGCGCTCGGCCTGCAGCCCGGCGGCGACAATGGGAGCTGGTACCAGCGTGTCACCATGCAGAAGACCGTGCGCGGCGCCACCCCGGCGACGGTGACGGTCAGCGGGCCCGCAGGCGCTCCGCAGCTATGGACCCACGGGGGCGATGTCCTCGTCGGCGTCAGCCCCAACGAGCCCGACCTCGACATCGAAGCGCCGCTTGTTTTCGTCGGCTACGGCATCGACAACAAGCGTCTCGGCATCGATGACTATGCCGGTCTCGACGTGAAGGGAAAGATCGTCGTCACCCTGCGCGGCTATCCGAAGGGGCTGCCGAGCGAGGAGGCCGCCCATGCCAGCGCAACCAAGGCGAAGGCCGCACAGGACCATGGCGCGATCGGCATGCTGACCGTCGGCACCTTGCTGTCGATGAAGACCCGGCCCTGGGCGCAGGTTGCCCATTTCGCCAATGAGCCGGACTTCACCTGGGTCGGTGCGGACGGCAAGGCGTTCGACGAAGCATCGGGCATCCGCATCACCGCAACGCTCAACGATCCGGCTGCCGAAGCGGTCTTTGCGGGTGCGCGCCAGTCTCTTGCCGACATACGGACCGTCGCCGACAAGGAAGGCGGGCGACCGAAAGGCTTCGCGCTCAGGACCAAGGTCCGCATCCGCAGCCAGAGCGTCACGACCAGGGTGACCAGCCCCAATGTGGTCGGCATCCTGCCCGGCAGCGATCCGACGCTGAAGGCCCAATATGTGGCCCTGTCGGCCCATCTCGACCACGTCGGAATCGCCGCTGCGAAGGATGGGGACAAGCCTGACGCCGACCGCATCAACAATGGCGCGCTCGACAATGCCGCCGGCGTCGCGACGATGCTGGAAGTGGCGCGGGCGGCAGCCGAGGCGCCCGCGAAGCCGCGCCGCTCGCTGATCTTCCTCGCCTCGACCGGCGAAGAGAAGGGCCTGCTCGGCGCCGACTATTTCGCACGCCATCCTTCGGTCCCGATCGCGTCGATCGTCGGCAATGTCGATCTGGACATGCCGCTGCTGCTCTACCCCTTCACCGACGTGACTGCCTTCGGTGCGGATCATTCGACCCTGGGGCCGATCGTCGCGCAGGCGGTCGCCCCGATGGGCATCGCCCTCTCGCCCGATCCGATGCCGGCCGAGACGATCTTCGTCCGGTCGGACCATTATATGTTCGTGAAGCAGGGCGTCCCGGCGGTGTTCCTGGCGACCGGCTTCGCCAATGGCGGCGAAGCGAAGTGGAAGAGCTTCCTCGCCGGGGCCTATCACCATCCCGACGACGACATGCAGCAGAAGATCGACTGGGACGCGGCGGCGCGCTTCTCCGAGGCCAATTATCGGATCATGCGGGCAATGTCCGACGCCGACACGCCGCCGCTCTGGTATGTCGGCGACTTCTTTGGGGACGCCTTCGCTCCGAAGGCCATCAAGGCGAAGCGCCGCTGATCGCCGCGCCGGCCGGGCACGCCCCGGCCGGCAGGAGGCCGTCCGTCTGGACGAGCATCACATATTTCGATATTCGTCGAAATATGGAAACGAATCAGGCCGTGACAGCTTTGTCCGCGCTCGCGCTGGAAACGCGGCTAGACATCTTCCGGCTGCTGGTGCGCGCCGAGCCGGCGGGCCTTGCGGCGGGGGAGATCGCCCGGACGCTGGACGTCGCGCCGAACACGCTGTCGAGCCACCTCGCCATCCTTACGCGCGCGGGCCTGCTGCAGTCCGAGCGTGACGGCCGATCGATCATCTATCGCGTCCAGCTCGATCATCTGCGGACGCTGATCCTCTTCCTCCTCCAGGACTGCTGCGGCGGCAATGCCGAGCTGTGCGCGCCGATTCTGGCGGAGCTTGCCCCCTGCTGCTGAAGGACCCATCCGCCATGAGCGCTACGACCTACAACGTCCTGTTCCTGTGCACCGGCAATTCGGCGCGCTCGATCCTTGCCGAAAGCGCGTTGACCCGTATGGGCGGGGAGCGCTTCCGCGCTTATTCGGCCGGAAGCCGCCCGCGCGGCGATGTCAACCCCGACGCCTTCGCCCTGCTCCGCAAGCTCGGCTACCCGACCGACGCGCTGCGCTCGAAGAGCTGGGACGAGTTCGCTGGCGTCGACGCACCCAGGTTCGACTTCATCTTCACCGTGTGCGATTCCGCTGCCGGCGAAAGCTGCCCCGTCTGGCCCGGCCACCCGATGACGGCCCATTGGGGGATCGAGGATCCGTCCGACGTCACCGGCGACGACGCGACCCGCGAAGCCGCCTTCCGCCATGCCCTGCGGCTGATCGAGAACCGGCTTTCGCTGCTGATCGCGCTGCCGATCGAAGGCCTGGACCGCATCGCCCTGCGTGAGAAGCTGCGCGAGATCGGCCGGACCGAGGGCGCCTCCGCCGGAGCGTCTGCCTGATGGCCACCCCCGAACAAGGGCGTCTGGCCGAGACGACGGCAATGAACCGCTTCGAGCGCTACCTCTCGCTGTGGGTCGCGCTCTGTATCGTCGTCGGCATCGGCCTAGGCCATCTGTTTCCGACTGCCTTCCGCGCCATCGCCGCCGCCGAGGTGGCCCGGGTCAATATCCCGGTCGCGCTGCTGGTCTGGCTGATGATCATCCCCATGCTGGTGAAGATCGACTTCTCGGCGCTAGCCGCGGTCGGCCGCCATTGGCGCGGCATCGGCGTGACGCTGTTCGTCAACTGGGGCGTGAAGCCTTTTTCGATGGCGCTGCTCGGCACGGTCTTTCTCGGCTGGCTGTTCGCCCCGCTGCTGCCATCGGACCAGATATCCTCCTATATCGCCGGGCTGATCCTGCTCGCAGCCGCGCCCTGCACGGCGATGGTGTTCGTCTGGTCGAACCTCTGCGACGGCGACCCCGCCTTCACGCTGAGCCAGGTCGCGCTCAACGACGTGCTGATGGTGCTGCTGTTCGCGCCAATGGTGGCGCTGTTGCTCGGGGTCGCGTCGATCACCGTGCCCTGGGCGACTTTGCTGACATCGGTCGCGCTCTATATCCTCGTCCCGGTAGCGCTGGCGCAGATGCTACGGCCCGGATTGATCACGCGCGGCGGCACCACGGCGATCGAACGGACGCTGCGCATACTCGGCCCGTTGTCGATCACGGCGCTGCTCGCGACACTCGTACTGCTGTTCGGCTTCCAGGGTGACGCCATCCTTAAGCAGCCGCTGGTCATCGCACTTATCGCCGTCCCGATCCTGGTGCAGGTCTATGCCAATGCGGGCATCGCCTATCTGCTTTCGCGCAAGCTCGGCGTAGCGTGGTGCGTTGCCGCCCCCGCGGCGCTCATCGGGGCCTCCAACTTCTTCGAGCTTGCGGTCGCCGCGGCAATCTCGCTGTTCGGGCTGCAATCCGGCGCGGCCCTCGCCACTGTGGTCGGCGTGTTGGTCGAAGTGCCGGTGATGCTGTCGGTCGTCGCGATCGTGAAGCGCAGCCGCAGCTGGTATGAGAAAGGCGTCGAGGCATGACCGACACCGAATTCGCTCGGCTGCGTATGTTGCCCGATCCCGACAGCCTGCCGGCACTGCGCCGCGAGCATGTCGTGTCGCGGCCGGCCTCGGGTCTCGCCGACGACAGTGCGCCCGCCCGCATCCTGCTCCTCTATGGCTCGCTGCGCGAACGCTCCTTCTCGCGATTGGCGGTCGAGGAAGCGGCGCGCCTGCTGCGCCTGTTCGGTGCGGAGACGCGCATCTTCGATCCGTCCGACCTGCCGCTGCCGGATCAGGTGAAAGGCGACGACCATCCCGCCGTGCACGAACTGCGCGCGCTGTCGAACTGGTCCGAGGGCCAGGTCTGGTGCAGCCCCGAACGCCACGGCGCGATCACCGGACTGATGAAGGCGCAGATCGACCATCTGCCACTCGAGCTGCGCGGCATGCGGCCGACCCAGGGACGCACGCTCGCGCTGATGCAGGTCTCGGGCGGATCGCAATCGTTCAACGCCGTGAACAGCATGCGCCTGCTGGGACGCTGGATGCGCATGTTCACCATCCCCAACCAGTCGTCGATCGCCATGGCCTATAAGGAGTTCGACGAGGCGGGACGCATGCGCCCATCCGCTTATTATGACCGCATCGTCGATGTGATGGAGGAGCTCGTTCGCTTCACCGTGCTGCTCCGTCCTCATGCCGCGCAACTCGTCGACCGCTATTCCGAGCGCAAGGAGACTGCCGATCGTGCGACCCCCGATCTGGCGGCCGCCGCTACGGGCAGCGCTTGATCAGGTGTCGCCGGCGTGACGGTTCGATGACAGCCGATATGGCTTCGGACGGACCACTGAGGCTAGACGCGGTGGCATGACCGACATCGTCTCGCCCGTCGCAGATCGCCTGAGGGCCCTCGGTGCGCAGAAGCTACCGAGCCCGAAGATCGATCTGTTCATGATCCGCGACTTCCTGTCGCCCGCGCAATGCGCAGAAGTGATCGCGATCATCGACCGGGACAACCGCCCCTCCACGATCGCCGACGATCAGGGCATCGATTATTTCCGGACCAGCAAGACCTGCGACATGGATCCGGCAAGCGAGCTGGCCCAGGCGCTCGATCGACAGATCGCCGAAACGCTCGGCATCGATCCGGCTCTGGGCGAACCGATTCAGGGCCAGAAATATGACGTGGGCGAAGAGTTTCGCGATCATACCGATTATTTCGAGCCGACCGGCGCCGACTATCTGACCTATTGCGGCGAGACCGGACAGCGCAGCTGGACGGCGATGATCTATCTGAACAAGCCCGCGGCTGGTGGTGCGACGCGCTTCCGCCGTCTCGACAAGATCATCCAGCCGGAGGCCGGAAAACTGGTCGCCTGGGCCAATGTCGATCGAGCCGGCAAGGCGAACGACTGGACGCTGCATGCGGGCATGAAGGTGCGCAGCGGCACCAAATATGTGATCACCAAATGGTACCGCGAACGGCCCTGGCCGAACCGGGGATGAACGCCCGAGACTGTCTCGGAACTGTCATGGACACGTAATCGCGACGCCATTCAGCCCCACTAGAGGCGAGTCCCGTAAGGCGGTCCGGGAGTCGGCACCCGCCTCTGGTTCAACGCAAAGGGGCAACCATGAAGAAGTTCCGCACCATCCTCATGCTCAGCTGTGCGATGGCGGTCACCGCCTGCGGCGGCGCCGACGACGTCGCATCGCCGGGCGAGGGCGTCATCATCACGCCGACCCCGACGCCGACCCCCACCCCGACACCCACGCCCACCCCGACCCCGGGTCAGGCTGCCGCCAGCTGCCCGACCGGCACGATCGATCGCGGCACCATCACCACCGCCTTCCGCACCTGCGAACTGTCGGGCCGCATCACCGCCGACTACACGCTGCAGAAGCTGCCGGGCGTGATCTACTCGATCTCGGGCCCGGTCAATGTCGGCACCGACATCGGCGGCGACGGCAGCGCATCCGGTGGCCAGCGCGTCACCCTCACCATCCAGCCGGGCGTCACCGTCTTCGCCTCGTCGGGCAACGACTATCTGGTCGTGAACCGCGGCTCGCGCCTGAACGCGATCGGCACCGCCAGCGCTCCGATCATCTTCACCGCGCGTGACAACGTGCTCGGCACCACCACCGACAGCAGCCAGGGCCTGTGGGGCGGCATCATCCTGCTCGGCCGCGCGCCGATCTCCGACTGTAACACGGCGGTTGCCGGCGGCTCGGCCCAGTGCCAGCAGGTCATCGAAGGCACCACCGGCTCGCTCTATGGCGGCGCGGTTGCAGAGGACAACAGCGGCACGCTGCAATATGTCCAGATCCGCTATTCGGGCTTCCAGATCGCGCCGGGCAATGAGCTGCAGGGTCTGACCCTCGGCGGCGTCGGCAGCGGCACCACCATCGACCACATCCAGATCCACAACAGCTCGGACGACGGTATCGAAATCTTCGGTGGCCGCGCCAACCTGAAATATCTGGTGATGACGGGCTCGGACGACGACGCGCTCGACACCGACCTCGGCTACAAGGGCTTCATCCAGTTCGTCATCGGCGTCCAGCGCGACGGATCGAACGGTGACTCGATGGTCGAAGCCGACTCGAACGGCAACGAAGATGCGCTGCCGCGTCAGAATACGCGCCTCGCCAACTTCACCTTCGTTCAGCGCTCGACCGTCCAGGGCGGCAATGTGATGCTGCTGCGCGGCGGCACCGACTACACGATGGTCAATGGCGTCGTCACCGGCACCGGTTCGTGCCTCGACATCGACGAGACCGCTGGCACCACCACCCGCGCTGCCGACGCCGCGCTGGACGATGTCGGCCCGCCGGTCTTCCGCTCGGTCGTGCTCTCCTGCGCCACCAACGCCTTCCGCGCCGATGGCAACGAAGCCGCGGTGCAGACGATCTTCAATGCCGGCACCAACAACAATGCCGCCTTCGTCTCGTCGCTGACCGGCACCTTCATCGACGGCGCCAACGAGCGCGCGGTGACGCCGTTCGATGCCAAGACGCTCGGCAGCTTCTTCGCCACCACGACCTACATCGGCGCGGTGCGTGACTCGACCGACACCTGGTATGCGGGCTGGACCTGCAACTCCTCGACCGCGTCGTTCGGCAGCACCAGCGGTTCGTGCACGTCGATCCCGAACTGACCGCGCTTGCACTGACTAGACGGGCGGCGGTCGCGAAAGCGTTCGCCGCCCGTTCGCTCATTCCGAACGGGGAACCCACATGACCACGCCTCTCGCCTTCGGGCGCCTGCTTCTTGTCTCGACGGCGCTGATGTCGCCAGCCGCGCTGCTTGCGCAGGCCGCGCCGACCACCGCCGCCCCCACCACCTCCGCCCCTCCGGCGCAGGCCACCACCGCCGATGACGAGCAGGTCGAAATCTCGACCCTGGGCGCCAGCAACCGCGACATCGTCGTCACCGGCCGCCGCCAGGAGAACACGATCCGCGCGACGCCGCAGGTCATCTCGGTTCTCTCCTCGGCCGACATCGCCCGCACGGGCGACGGCGATATCGCCGGTGCGCTCCAGCGCGTGACCGGCCTCTCGGTCGTCGGCAATGGCTTCGTCTATGTCCGCGGCCTCGGCGATCGCTATTCGCTCGCGCTGCTCAACGGCTCGCCGCTGCCCAGCCCCGAACCGCTCAAGCGCGTCGTGCCGCTCGACATCTTCCCGACGAGCATCCTGGCGTCGTCGCTGGTGCAGAAGAGCTACTCGGCCAATTATCCGGGCGAATTCGGCGGTGGCGTGATCAACCTCACCACCAAGGCGATCCCGAAAGAGCCCTTCCTGTCGATCGGCGGCTCGATCGCCGGCAACACCGAGACGACCGGCCAGCTCGGCTATACCTATTATGGCTCGGACTATGACTGGTTCGGCTTCGACGACGGCACCCGCGATATTCCGGCAGGTCTGAAGTCGGCCATCAAGGGATCCGCGACCAAGCCGATCGTCCAAGGCAACGACTATAGCGCAGCCGACCTTCAGGGCTTCGCGGCCAGCCTGGCCAACGCCAGCACCTCGCTGCTCCAGCGCAACCGCAACATCCCGGCCAATTTCTCGGCCGACCTGACCGGCGGCACCGCGATGGACACCGACAGCGGCCGCATCGGCATCCTCGCCGGGCTCGGCTTCAGCAACAGCTGGCGAACCCGCGACGTGCTGCAGCAGTCGTCGATCGACCCCGAACTCGCCGGCATTCCGCAGACCCAGTTCCAGACCGTCATCACCGAGAACCACATCACGGTGAACGGCCTGCTCGGCCTCGGCGCGGAAGTGAACGATCACAAGTTCCGCTGGACCAATTTGTTCATCCGCGACACCGTCAAGCAGGGCCGCCTCTCGGCCGGCTTCAACCGCAACGTCGAAGATCAGGAGGCCGACCAGCCTGCCTCTTTGATCAAGCAGAACACCTACTGGTTCGAACGCCAGCTTATCGACACCCAGGCGGTGGCCGAGCTTCGGTTCGACAAGCTCAGCATCGACCTGCGCGGTACCTATGCCAATTCGCAGCGCGAGAGCCCGTATGAGCGCAGCTTCAGCTATAACTACAATGCGGGTGTGGGCGACTATATCAACAACCTCGCCTCAGGCGGCCAGTCGGCCGATATCGCCTTCAGCGACCTGAACGAAGACGTCTACGCGGCCAGCGGCGACCTTTCCTACAAGCTCGACGGCGCGCTGCGCGGTACGATCTCGGCGGGCTATTCGTTCAACGATACCAAGCGCCAGTCTGACCGCTACCAGTTCCAGTTCTTCCGCCCCGCCGGCGCGCTGGATCAGGCCGTGGCGCAGCTGCGTCCCGACTATCTGCTGTCGGACTATAATATCTACACCTACAACATCCAGCTACGCGACGTATCGGGCGCGGAGGGTTCGCGCGCTTATCGTGCCGGCCTGCGCATCCATGCGGGCTACGGCCAGGCCGAGATCGAGGCGACCGACAAGCTGCGCGTCCAGGCGGGTGTCCGCTATGAAGATGCCGAGCAGGTCGTCACCCCCGATGCCGGACCGGGCACCACCCTGTCGAAGAGCTATTTCCTGCCGGCTCTGACCCTGACCTATAATTTCAGGGACGACATGCAGTTCCGCGTCGCGGCGTCGAAGACGATCGCCCGCCCGCAGTTCCGCGAGCTCGCACGCCAGATCTATCAGGATTTCGACAGCGATCGCCAGTTCACCGGCAATCCCTTCCTGACCGACTCGCAGCTGTACAATGCCGAGGCGCGCTACGAGTGGTATTTCGACCGCAACCAGCGCTTCTCCGTCGCGGGCTTCTTCAAGAAGATCGACAACCCGATCGAGGCAGCAGCCTTCTTCGCGGGCGGCGGCGCGCTCCGCACCGGCTTCGCCAATGCGCCCGAAGCGCAGCTGTACGGCGCCGAGTTCGAACTCGAGAAGCACTTCCCGCTCGACTTCCTGAGCGGCGACTTCTTCGCGACCAAGCGCATCGTCACGATCGCCAACTATACCTTCACCAAGTCGAAGCTGAAGGTCGACGACTCCACCGTAATCGGTCCCGACCTGTCCCCGGTCGCCGCCAGCACGCTGTTCCGTGACGGCGCGCCGCTGACCGGTCAGTCCGACCATATCGTCAACCTGCAGCTGAGCTTCGAAGACACCGAGACGCTGTCGCAGGTGACCGCGCTGCTCAACTATTCGAGCGAGCGGGTGACCAACCGCGGCCCGATCCAGGGCACCTCGCGCCAACCGGACATCAAGGAGCGCCCCGGCTTCCGTTTCGACCTCGTCGGTCGTCAGGGCTTCAAGCTGCTGGGCACCGACATGGAGCTGAAGATCGAGGCCCGCAACCTGACGGGCACCGATTATCGCGAGTTCCAGAAGTCTGGCAGCAACATCATCTATCTCAACCGATACGAAATCGGCCGGACCTTCTCGCTGGGTCTGACCGCCAACTTCTGATCCTGAACAGACGGAAAGCGGGCGCGGAGGCTGTGGCTTCCGCGCCCTTTTTCATGCCCTGAAGGCGGGGCTGCGAACTTGCATCCCCGACCCACCCTATCTATGCTATTGCTAATCGCTCTCATTACCGGTTAGCAGATATTTGACTCGCTCCACGATCCGCGTCTGGTTCCTCGTCCATAAGTGGACGAGCATCCTCTGCACGGCCTTCCTGCTGATGCTCTGCGTCACGGGCCTGCCGCTGATCTTTCACGACGAGATCGACAGCCTGACCGAAGGCGCATCGGCGCAGGCAGGACCGCCGTCGTCGGGTACCGATCCGAAGCTGCTTCCGCTCGACGTCATGCTCGCCAAGGCGCTCGCCGCGCGGCCCGGCGAGGTTCCGGTCTTCATGGCGTTCGACAATGACCTCTCGTCGATGACCGTCACCACCGCCCCGGCGCCCGACTCTCCGACCGGGCAGATGACGGTGCAGCTATGGAATCGGCTTAGCGGCGCGCCCGAAGGCAAGCTCGACGACGACGGCGTGATGCATTTCCTCCTTCAGCTGCACACCGACATGTTTCTGGGACTGCCCGGCATGCTCTTCCTGGGATTGATGGGCCTGCTTTTCGTCGCGGCGCTGGTGTCGGGCGTGGTGCTCTATGCGCCCTTCATGCGAAAACTGCCCTTCGGCACGGTCCGCACCAGCCGGAGCACCCGGCTGAAATGGCTAGACTATCACAACCTGCTGGGGATCACCGCTCTGGCCTGGATGGCGGTCGTCGGTCTGACCGGGGTGATCAACACGCTGGCCACCCCCATCATCCAATATTGGCAGGCGACCGAGCTCGCCGCCATGACGCATAGCTATGGAGACCGCAGCGCGCTCCCGCCGTCGCGCTATGGCTCGCTGGACACGGCGATGGCCGAGGCGCGAAAGGCCCTGCCTGGCAACAACCCGCAGTTCATCGCCTTCCCCGGCGGCGTCTACAGCAGCAAGCATCATTATGCGGTCTTCTTTCAGGGCGCGACCCCGCTCACCGAGCGGGCGCTGACGCCGGCGCTGATCGATGCGGAGACCGGCCGGCTCACCGATGCGCGGCCGATGCCCTGGTATGCGCTGGCGCTCAGCTATTCGCAGCCGCTGCACTTCGGCGACTATGGCGCTCTGCCGCTCAAGATCTTGTGGGCGCTGTTCGACCTCTTCACGATGCTGGTCCTCGGCTCGGGCCTCTATCTCTGGCTCGGCAAGCGCCACATCCCGCTGGAATCTCGGCTGCGCGAAGTCGAGACGGGCGGCGCCGTGGTGGCCGGCGCATGAAGGCCGGTCAGCCTCTCACCACGATCTTCGCGGCACCGCTGCTGCTCGCGCTGCTGAGCGTCGTCGGCCTCGTTGCCGCGCTGACCGGCGACGGCTGGCGCGACGCGCTGTCCTGGGCCGCGCTCGCAGGGCCCGTCGCCACGTTGCTGTGGGCCACCGCACGACGGCGAAGCTGACGCTCCATCATCACCAGACAATAAAATCCGTTCGAAAGGGACCCCCGTGACCGCATCCAAGCTTCGTACCATCCTGCTGACGGCAGCCGCCGCCACCGCCCTGTCGATGGGTGGCACGGCCTTCGCCCAGCAGGATGCTGCCGACGACATGCGCGAGATCATCGTCACCGCGCAGAAGGCGAACCAGACCGAGGTTGCGCGCCGTGGCAGCCTGGGCGTGCTGGGCGACCAGGATGCGGCGGACGTCCCCTTCTCGATCAAGAGCTACAATGCGGCGCTGATCCTCAACCAGCAGCCCCAGACGCTGGGGCAGGTGCTGGAGAATGATCCCTCGGTGCGGATCACCTATGGCTTCGGCAATGCGGCCGAGCAGTTCGTGATCCGCGGCTTCACGGTCTTCGGCGACGATGTCGGGCTCGACAGCCTCTATGGCATCGCCCCGCGGCAGCTCATCTCGCCCGAGCTCTTTGAGTCGGTGCAGGTTCTCAACGGCGCGAGCGCCTTTCTCAACGGCGCCGCCCCGGGCGGCTCGGGTCTGGGCGGCAGCGTCAACCTGATCCCCAAGCGCGCGACCCAGGACCTGACCCGCCTGACCGCCAACTACACCGCCGACGAGCATGTCGGCGGCAGCTTCGACGTCTCGCGTCGGTTCGGCGATGTCGGCGTCCGCGTGAACGGCGTGGCCCGCACCGGCGAGGTCTCGATCGACGGCGAGTTCCGCTCGACCTATACGATCGGCGGCGCGTTCGATTATAATTCCGGCCCGCTTCGGCTGTCGCTCGACCTCGCCTATCAGCGCGTCAAGGTGCGCGGACTTCGCCCCAAAGTGACCGTCGGCACCGCCGTAATCCCGCGCGTGCCCAAGGCCAGCGCCAACTATGCCCAGCCCTGGACGTACTCGAAGCTGCGGGACGTGTTCGGTATCGCCAAGGTCGAATATGACCTGTCGGACGCGGCGATGCTCTACGCCTCGGTCGGTGCCCGCGACGGCATGGAAGACGGCATCTATGGCGGCATCACCATTCTCGACGCGGCCACGGGCGCTGCCAGTGGCAATGCGCTCTACGTCCCCCGCACCGACAATAACGAAGCCAGCCAGGCCGGCATCCGCATCAAGCTGGCGGGCGGCGGCGTCACCCACCAGATCAACCTCGGCGGATCGATGCTGTGGCAGGTCAACCGCAACGCCTATGACTTCCTCTACGGACCCGGCTTCGCAGGCTTCGCCACCAATCTCTACAATGCGGTCGAGGTCCCGATCCCTTCGTCGAGCCTCGTCGGCGGCGATCTGGACGATCCCTTCCCGGTCGCGCGGACGCGGCTGTGGAGCCTGTTCGCATCCGACACGATCGGCCTGTGGGACGATCGCATCCTGATCACCGGCGGCCTGCGGCTCCAGTCGATCCGGCAGAAATCCTATTCCTATTTCGGCGGGGCGCTGACCAGCACCTATGACGAGTCGGCAGTGACCCCCGTTGCCGGCATCGTGTTCAAGCCGGTGCAGAACGTCTCGCTCTTCTTCAACCGCATGCAGGGCTTCGAAGCAGGGCCCGTCGCCCCGACGGTCGTCAACGGCCTGCCGGTCCGCAATGCGGGCGAGACCTTCGCCCCGACCAAGACCACCCAATATGAAGTCGGCGGCAAGCTGAGCGTAGGCCGGGTCAACGGGTCGCTCGCGCTGTTCACGATCGACCGGCCACGCCCCAGCGCCATCGCCGACGGAACTGCCGGCTCGCTCGTCTATGGCGTCTTCGCCAAGCAACGCAATCGCGGCATCGAGTTCAGCATGGAAGGCGAGATCGTCGACGGGCTGCGCCTGATCGGCGGTGCCTCGGTCATCGACGCCAAGCTCCGCCGCACCCAGGACGGCATCAACCAGGGCAAGAAGGCCCCCGGCGTTCCCGATTATCTGATCAACGCCAATGTCGAATGGGACCTGCCTTTCGCCACCGGCCTGACTCTCACCGGTCGCGTCGTCCACACCGGCGAGCAGGCGGCCAACGACGCCAACACGCTCGAGCTGCCTTCCTGGACGCGGGTCGATCTCGGCGCGCGCTTCGTCACGGTGGTCGCCGACAAGCCGCTGACCCTGCGCTTCAACGTCGATAATGTCGCGAACAAGCGCTATTGGGCCTCGTCCTTCGACACCTTCCGCCCCGACCTGCTTCAGGGCGCGCCGCGCACCGTGAAGCTGTCGGCCTCGATCGACCTGTAAAGGTCAACGGGCGTCGCGCGAGCGGCGCCCGCCCCGTCTTCAGGGCTTTCCCGCTCCGAGATAGATCCACGTTTCGACCGGCCCCTCGGCCGTATCGATCGCGACCGCCGTCCGGACATAGCCGGGGCCCTCGAAAGTATCGAGCTGGGCCCAGTGGGCGGGTAGGTCGGGCGACTCGAACAGGTGGATTTCGATCCGCTGCTCGGGCGGATCGAGCAGCAGCGCCGGATAGCCCAACGACGCGCCCCAGCCTTCCGGGACGAGCCGTCCGGCGATGCTTCCGACCCGCCAATGGCCGCGCAGTCCTTTTAGCTGGTCATGGTTCGACCGTCCCGGCGCCAAAGTGCCGTAACAAGCCAGTCGCTGGTCTCGCATATCGTTCACGGCATCGTCCCCGGTCATGGCAGGCGTGGCGCCTGCAGCGGCGCCGACGCTCCCCACCAACGCCCGACGACCAATGCTCCCTTGCCGCCGTCGGGTAAGTCGCGCCGCGCGATCAGGCTGGTAAGCTGCTGGCTGGTGTCGCCGATACGAACCCGGCTGCGCACCCAGAACAGGTTGGAAGTGAGCCCCGTCCCCTGCGGCATCGCCATGTTGAGCGTGGCCATATCGGCCGCCGTCAGATAGCCCTGCCGCTCGCGCAGCGCGGCCAGTCGTCCGGCCGCCATCGGATCGTCGGACAGGATCGCCAGCAGCTCGGGGCTGGCGGCATTGAGGTTGATCTTGCTCTCATAGGGCAGCGCCGTGACGAGCCCCGTCAGCCGCGCCAGCTGCGCCGGGGGTAGGCCGATGCCCGCCAGCGGGCGCAGATCGGTCACGGGCCCGGCGAGCCGGATCGCCACCACCGCCTTGTCGGCCTGATCGGGGCTCATCCCCACCGCCGCTGCGATCTTGCCGAGCAGGCCGAGCGCGACCGGATCGGGCTGCATCAGCGCATTGACATTGAACCGGCCTTGCGCGTCCTCGATCGCGAGGTCGAAGCTGCCGCCCTCGATTGGTGCGGCCGTCTCCGCCAGCGCCGCCCAGGGCTCGCTCCGATTGTCGGTGTCGGGCGCGACCAGCGCATCGCGGCGCAGCGCGACCACGGCCGACACCTCGGCCCCGCGCGCGATCGCTTGCGCACGGGCGGCCTCGCGCATCCGCAAGCCCCGTTCGAGCCCGCTATCCTCCACCGAGATCATCAGCAGCAGGATCCCGCTGGCGATGGCGACGAACAGCAGCACGTTGACGAGGATCATCCCCGCCTCGCGCTCGCGTCCATTCGGTGGCTGTCGCATCCCGCTCATGGATGCACGGGCAGCGCCACGACGCGCCGTACCCGTCCCTGCACGCTTCCGCCCGGCGCCAATACCATGTCCGCTGCCACCGCGAGCGGCCAGCTTTTCGCCTGATCTGGCGAGGCGGGCCAGTGATCGATCCAGCTGCCACCGGGCGCCAGATAGCTCCATCGCAGCGAGGCGACACCCTGCATCACCCGCTGCGCGCCCTGCGGCAGCCCATTGCCGCGCGCACTGCGCAGCAGCGTCCCCGCGCCCAGCTGATAGTGCACCTGCACCGGCACGCCCCCCGCCGCCGCGAGCGGTCGGGTAAAGCTCAGCGAAGCGGCATCGCCCGTCAGCGGTCCGGCCGACAGCTGCGACAGGTCGTTGTCGATCACGAACATCGCGCGCTGGATCTCGGCCAGCCGGTCGAGCCGCCCTTCGGTACGGCTCTGGATCCCCATCAGCGCATCGACGAGCGCGAGGCCCGCCATCGCGATCAACCCGAACAGCGCGAGCGAGATGATCAGTTCGATCAGGGTGAAGCCGGCCTCGCCCGCCGAAGCGCGCGAAGAGGCGTCGCCATCGGTCATAGCGACCCGCTCTTGTCCACGGCGGTGAAGCCGTCGGGGCCGGCAACCAGCACCGCGAGTTCGCGCGCGGCATGACCGTCGGCGGCGAAGCGGATCGGTCCGGTGGCAATGGCGAAGGACGGCACGGCGGAGAGCGCGGAGCGATCGACCACGCCGCCCGCGCGCAAGGCCTCGACGATCGACATGCCGTCATAGGCAAGCGCCGCGAGCAGGCCCGGCCCGGCGGCACCGGCGGAACCATAACGCTGTGCGAAATCGGATATCGACGCGGGGTCCGGCCCCGTCATCCACGCACCGCGCAGCGCGCCGGGTGGAAGATCGAGCGCCTGCTGCGTGCCGAGCAATTGGGGATCGCCATCCTGCATCGACCGCGCCGCGCGGAGCAGGGCATCGCCGCTCTCGGTCACCAGGACCGCGTCGGGCAGCCCGGAGCCACTGCGCGCGAGAACCGACCGCAATTGCTCTGGTGCGGTCTCCGCCGGAAGAACGATTACGTCCAGCCCGGCGGCACCACGCAACCGCTCGGCGGCCGCAACGCCCTGCGCCGACCAGCGCGAGGGACCGGCCAGGACCGCCACGCGCTTGACCCCCCGGCCCCGCGCATAGCGGAGGATCGAGGTCACGCTCTGGCTCGCCGTGATACCGAGCAGAAAGGCGCCGCTGCCGACCAGATTCTCGTCATTGCTGAAGCTGATCACAGGTACTCCGCCGGCCGCCTGCGCCGCCGCGCGGCTTTCCTCCGCGAAGAGCGGGCCGATGATGATCCTTGCCCCGCGCTTCACGGCCTGCTGGACGGCCGCAGTCGCCCCCGCTGCCGTGCCGCCGGTGTCGAGAATCATCAGATCCTGCGGCTTCGACAGCGGCGATTGCGCGAGCATCGCCGCACGCTGCATGCTAACGCCCAGCGTGGCCGACGGGCCGCTCAACGGCAGCAACAGGGCCGCCGGCGGGCGCTTGGCGGCCTTGCCCCGCGCAGCCGCCAGCAACGGAGACACAGAGGACGATGCCGACCCCAGAAGCAGCGCTGACGGCAGGAGCCCCAGAAGATGACGTCTTTGGCGGTCCATCCGATATTCCTTCACGCAACCCTACCAGCCGCCATCGGCTCGCTTATGCGGGCCTGGGCATCGGTCTTTATCTCGCCACGCTGATCGCAACCGTCCCCGCCGCACTGGTGGTGCCGATCCCCGGCGCCGGCGGCACCATCTGGCATGGATCGGCTCCGCTGGGCAGCACCACGCTGAACTGGCGCTGGTCGCCGCTGCGCAGCCTGACCGGCCTCGGCTTCGCCGTCGATTTCGGCCTTGCGGGCGGCGTCAACACGCTGACGGGAAACGCCCTGCTGCGTCCTGGCCGCGTGATTTTCGGGGATGTCCGCGGCACGGCCGATGGCGAACTCATCGCGCCGCTGCTCCAGACCCCGTTTCGCTGCAGCCTGCCCATGGCGGTCGACCTGCGCCGGATGACGATCGGCGGCGGCACCCGCATGGCCGAGGGGCGAATCGATACCCAGCCCGGCAGCTGCCAAGGCCCGGCGGGCGCGGCGCCGGTCGCCGTTCCGCCGCTGCGCTTCGACGCGATCGGCGATGGCGAGCGGACCCGACTGACGCTGGCGCCGACCGGTCAGCCGCAGCCAGCCTATCTGCTCGGCACGCTCAACCCGGATGGCCGGATCAGCCTCTCCGTGACTGCCGAAGGCGCGGCCGCGCTGCCCTTTCTCTCGCCGCCGGGCGGCATGACGATCGAAAGCGACCTCTAGCTTCGGGGTCGCGGTGGGCCCAGACATCGTCACATGCCCACGATATTGTTGAGGTTGATGATCGGCAGCAGGATGGCGAGCACCATAAGCAGGACGAGCCCGCCCATCATCAGCAGCACCATCGGCTCGACCAGCGCCACCAGCATCGACGCCATCGCCTCGAGTTCACGCTCCAGTTCCGCCGCCGCGCGCGCGAGCGCCGGCCCGAGCTGCCCGCCATTCTCGCCGCTCGCGACGATCGCCACGAGCATCGCCGGGAAGATACCCGATTCACCCATCGCCGCCTGAAGGCTCGCGCCCTCGCGCACCCGCTCGGCGACGCGCAGCGCCGCTTGGCGGAAATGGAGATTGGGGGTCACCGCCGCCGCCGCATTGAGCGCGTCGACCAGCGGTACTGAACTCTGGACCAGCGTCGCGAGGCTCGCCGCGAAACGCGCCGCATTATATTGCCGGCTGAAGCGCGCGATCGGCCAGGTGCCAGCGAGCGTCCGGTCGAACCCCAGCCGGTTCGCGGGCGCACGCAGCCAGCGACCGAACAGGAAGATTCCGCCGGAGATCAGCAGGAGCAGCGCCAGGCCATAGCTTTGCAGGCCAGCCGAGATGGCGATCAGCGCGCGGGTGAGGAAGGGCAGGTCCGCCCCGCGCGAGATGAAGACGCGGACGATGTCGGGCACGACATAGACCATAAGCAGCGCCATCATACCGAAAGACACGACCGCGAGCAGCGCCGGGTAGAGCAGCGCCAGCTGGATCTTCTGCTGGTTGCGCTGGCGCGCCTCGACGAAGTCCGCGAGATGGGCGAGCACCTCGGACAGCTTGCCCGCCTGCTCGCCGGCCGCGA
Organism: Rhizorhabdus phycosphaerae; assembly: GCF_011044255.1. Lineage (NCBI taxonomy): Bacteria > Pseudomonadati > Pseudomonadota > Alphaproteobacteria > Sphingomonadales > Rhizorhabdaceae > Rhizorhabdus > Rhizorhabdus phycosphaerae. The sequence continues at coordinate 2,861,067 of NZ_CP049107.1, read as the reverse complement.
CCGACGCGGTGAAGAATTCGGGGAAGGTCGCGGGGTGCAGCCGCAGCGCGGCCGCGAAGCTGTAGCCGTCGAGGATCGCCCCGCGCACATCGAGCAGGAGCGACCGCAGCGCAGCGCTTTCCGCCGATTCGGCGACCAGCTTGAGCGCCTGTTCGACATTGACGTCGCTGCTGACGAGGGTCGCGATCTGTCGCGTCACCGTGGAAAGCGCCTTGGCGCCGATGCGGCGACGGAAAAGGCGCAGGCCGCTCCCCCCGGCCGCCGCCTGTGCCGTGGCCGCCTCGACCGAAGTGGGCAGCAATTCACGGTCGCGCAGCAACTGTCGCGCGGCGGCCGCGCTCGACGCCTCGATCACGCCCTGCTTGGAGGCGCCGCGCGGGTCGACGGCGCGATAGGCGAAGGCGGGCATGGGCTTTTACCCCTCGTCCTGGACGACGCGGGCGACTTCCTCGACCGTGGTGAGACCGGCGCGCAGCTTGTCGATACCGTCCTCGAGCAGGCTCGGTCCCTCGCGCCGTGCCGCTGCGGTCAGTTCGGCCTCCGACGCGCCGTCGTGGATCATGCGGCGGATCTCGTCGTCGGCCGCCACGACTTCGTACAACGCCATGCGGCCCTTATAGCCCTCACCATGGCATTCGTCGCAGCCGCGTGCGCGCCAGATCTTCTTGCCCGGCTTCAGCGCCTTGCCGAGCAGGATCGAGTCCGCCTCGGTCGCGCGATCCTGCCAGCGGCAATGCTCGCACAGGCGGCGGACGAGCCGCTGCGCGATCAGGCCGACGACCATCGGTGCGAGCAGGTAACGCTCGACCCCCATGTCGATCAGCCGGGTAATCGACCCGATCGCACTGTTGGTGTGGAGCGTGGACAGCACGAAATGGCCCGTCATCGACGATCGCACCGCGACCTCGGCGGTTTCCTGGTCGCGGATTTCGCCGACCATGATCACGTCCGGATCCTGGCGCAGGATCGCGCGCAGGCCGCGGGCGAAGGTCATGCCCGTCTTGGCGTTGACCTGGGTCTGGGCGATGCCCGCCAGCTCATATTCGATCGGATCCTCGACCGTCATGATGTTGCGCTTGCGGTCGTTGAGATGGGTCAGCGCGGTGTAGAGCGTCGTCGTCTTGCCCGATCCGGTCGGGCCGGTGACGAGCAGCACGCCGTGCGGGCGATCGAGCAGGCGCAGGAAGACCTCGCGGTCGCGCTCGGACATGCCCAGCGCATCGATGTCGAGCCCTGTGCTGCCGCGATCGAGCAGACGCATCACCACGCGCTCGCCATGCTGGGTCGGGATGGTCGAGACGCGGACGTCGATGTCGTAACCGCCGACGCGCAGCGTGACGCGGCCGTCCTGCGGGATCCGCTTCTCGGCGATGTCGAGCCGCGCCATGACCTTGATGCGGCTGACCAGCAGCGGGGCGAGGGCGCGTTTCGGCTCGACGACGTCGCGCAGGACGCCATCCACGCGGAAGCGGACGATCAGGCGCTTTTCCTGCGTTTCGATATGGATATCGGACGCGCCATCGCGCACCGCCTGCAGCAGCAACGCGTTGATCAGGCGGATGACCGGACTGTCGTCGCGGCTGTCGAGCAGATCGTCGACCGCCGCAGCGCTGTCGGCGAGCGTGGCCAGATCGTCGGTCTCGGCCAGATCCATGCCGCCTGCCATGCCATCGCGATAGGTGGCGGCGACGGCGGATTCGAACGCCTCCTCGCCGACCGGCTCGAACGAGGTCGCCGGTCCGAAGCGACGCTGCACCTCGAGCAGCGCTTCCGGGCTGGCGCCGGCCCGGAAGAGGCAGCGATGGGCCTCCCCCGCCTGATCGACCAGGACGCCGTGGCGGCGTGCGAAGCCATAGGGAAGCGCGGTCATGCGCGCACCGTCAGTTCGGCCGAAACCGATCCGCTGGCAGGCCGACGATCGATCCGCAATCCCGTAACGCGCAGGGAGCTTCCCCCTTCGAAGGCTGCGATCCAGCGCACGAGCGCCTCATAGGGGACGTCGGCGACGGTAACGCGAACCTCGCCGCCCTCGCCGTTCACGACCGGAACCACCCCCTGCTGCGCGCCCGTCGTCGACAGGATCGTCGCCGGCGTGCCGCTCATCTGCGGTTGCACGGGGGCGCTGCCTATGGGGCCTGCGCTGCGGAGCCGCGTGGTGAGGCTCTCATAGGTGCGGATGTCGTTGATCGCCCGGCGTCGCGTCTCGAGCAGCGGCTGCACGGCCATGGTGACGACCAGCCAGGCCATCAGCAGGACGGCCAACAGCGCCAGCAATATCTGCTCGCGTCGGCTGCGCGCCGCCCACCAGGTGAGCAGCTTCTGCCGCGCCGGTTCGGCGGTCGGAAACAGCGTGGCGAAATCGAAACGGCTCATGCGCCCCCCTCGGCGATGATGAGGGTCGCCCCCTCGAAACGGCCTTGCAGCCCCGCGCCCTGCAGCGCCTTTACGATGCCCCCGCGCGCGGACGGATCGGCGAGATCGACCTCCAGCTGCAGGCGCTGGCGAACGGCATCGAATCCCAGGCTGCGGACCGTCACCGTCGCCCCGAAGGGCGCCAGAGCCGCCGAGCTGCGGGTCAGCAGAGGCAGGAAGCTGCCCGGCGGTGCCGTCGTTCCGGCCGGGATGAGCTCGGCCGCGACCATCGCCGCCTCGCGCGGATCGCTGCCCGCATAGCGGCCGGGTGCGGCCGTCGCGAGCTGGCTGGTCAGTTCGGCGCCGCGCTTCGCGGCGATCGACTTGAGCGCGAAGGTGTCGGCGGCAGCGATCGCACCGTGGGCGAGGAGGCCGGCGGCCGCGACGAGCGCAACGCGCCTGCCGGTCGCGGACAGCCCTTGGCGCGGACGGGCGAAGATGCCCTGTCGCAGGTCGAGCGCGATCGAACCGATCGGTCCCAGCCCGGCCTGTTCGTCGCATTCGGGGCGGCCAGCGGCCGTCCACATCGCCAGGAACAGCGGCTCATAAGTGGCAAAGCCGCCACCATCCGGAAGCCGCACGAGGATTCGACCCGTGGCATCGCGCAGAACATTCCACCGGCCTGCATCCGGAACGGGCAGCGCCAGCGCGTCGGGCAGCAGGGCTGCGTCGCCGACACCGGCGATTTCTGCCGTAGCGATCCACCGGGCCATCGCTTCGGGTGCGACCACGGCAGCAATCCACTCGCCACCCGGCGCCTGCCCGCCCAGCGCGAGATGGACGGCGTCGATTCGTTCGGCGATCCGGTCCTCGATCGCGAAAGGGAGAGCCGCAAGCCGCTTGGCAGGAGAGGGCAGCGGCAGCGGTACCGGCAGCAGCAGCACCTCTTCGCTGGGCACCAGGACCACATCGCGCGGTGCATCGACGCCCAGCGGCCGGCAGCCTCCGTTGTCACAGGCCCACGCCGCACCCACGGCCGGGCCGGCAAGCATATTTTTTAGCCGCGCCAGTCGGGGCGCTATGCTAGGCGACTGTAACATGGTTTTCATGGATGTATCTCATAGCGCGGCCATGATCATAGTTTCGCAACAATTTCATGACGAGGCCGAACACGCGCCCCGTCGCGCCATCTCCGATCCGGAAGCGGGCCTCACCCTGATCGAGATGATCGTCGTGCTGGCGATCATCGCGCTTGTAGCCGCATTGATCGTGCCCAACGTCATCGGCCGCCCCGACGAGGCCCGCGTTACCGTGGCCAAGACCGACCTGCGCACCATCTCCGCCGCGCTCAAGATGTACCGACTCGACAATGGCGACTATCCCAGCAGCGACCAGGGCCTCGCCGCCCTGTCGAAGAAGCCCACCACCGAGCCGCTCCCGCGCAACTGGTCGTCCGAAGGCTATCTGGCGCAGGTGCCGGTCGATCCCTGGGGCCGGCCATATGTCTATCGCAACACTGGCGGCACCTTCGAACTGCTGAGCCTCGGCAAGGACGGCAAGCCCGGCGGCGAGGGACTCGATGCCGATCTGAGTGATAAAGCACCCTGAGATGCAGCCACAGGGGGGCGAATCGGGGATGACGCTGGTCGAGATGCTGGCCGTGCTCGCGATCATCGCGGTCGCGGCGGGGGCGACCGTGCTCGGCATCGGCGCGGCTACCCGTGCGCCCAGCGTCGAGGCCGAGGCGCGCCGACTGTCGAGCCGGCTCCAGTCGGTCGCCGACGAAGCCATGGTGTCGGATCAACCGGTCGCCTTCACCTGGGACGATCGGGGCTACGCCTTCCTCGGTTCGAGCAGCGGCAATGATGAGGCGCATGCCCGCCATCGCCTGCCGGTCGGGATCCGACTCGACATGGGCAAGCGCACGCCGCCGCTGATGCTGGGCGTCGACGGCACCGGCGTTCCGGCAAGCATCGGCCTGCGATCGGGCGAGGATCGCTGGATGGTCGTCTATGACGGGCTGTCGGCTACGCCCATTCCGGCGCCGGCCGCATGATGCAGGCGCTTCATCCCGCCGGCCGGCTCCAAGAAGAAGGCTTCTCGCTGATCGAGGCGCTCGTGGCGCTGCTTGTCCTCGCCATCGCCGCCGCCGGACTCGTCCGCGCGGCCGAGGCACATGTCGATTCGATCCGCAGCCTGGAACGCCGCGCCGGCGCGCAACTGGTCGCCCAGAACCGGCTTGCCGAACTTTCGCTTCCCGGCGCCTCCACGTCGCCGGAGACGGTCGACATGCTGGGCAGCCGCTGGAGCGTGACCGTCGCCGAGACGGCCACCGACGATCCCGACCTCGCCAAGCTGGCCGTGTCGGTCTCGGCGCCGGGCGAGAGCGATCCCGTCGTCACGCTCGATGGATTCCGCGACCGGGGGACAACCACGCGATGACCCCACGCCAGGCCTCCCGCGCCGCCGACATCTTCACCGCGCTGGTGATCGCTTCGATCGCCATCTCGCTGGGCGTGACGACCTGGCATCTCATGGGCGCCAGCTCGACCCGGCCAGCCAGTGCCCCAGTGGCAGCCGCACCCGGCGGGTCCGTAGATATCGCGCCTGCGCTCGCACTTGCGCCCTTCGGCCGGCCCGACGCCTCGTCGGCCCCGCCGACCAGCCTCGCGCTCCAGCTGCGCGGCATCATCCTTGCCGACCCGGCTTCGGCCTCGTCCGCGCTGATCGCGCCCACCGGCGGCCAGCCCGTCGCCTATGTCACGGGCCAGTCGGTGCCGGGCGGCGCGACGATCGAGGCGATCGCCTTCGACAAGGTGCTGCTGCGGACGAACGGTCGCCTCGAACGGCTCGACCTGCCGCGCATCTCGGCCAATGGCCAGACGCCGCCAGCAGCTTCGTCCGCACCGGCCGCCACCGGCGCCGTACCCGCGACCGGCCCGTCGGACGGGTCGGGCAGCCAGCCGCTCCAGGCCTTCGCGCCCGGCTCGCCGCCGCCGGGCGCTCCGGCCGGCGGACCGCTGTCGCTGCTCGACCGCCTCGGCGCAGCTCCCGTCGGCGGCGCCTATCGCGTCGGCACCTCGCCTTCGCCCGAAGCACGCGAGGCCGGGCTACTTCCCGGCGATGTCATCGAACGCATCAACGGCATGCCGGCCACCGCCGTCGCGGCCGACCGCCAGCTTCTTGCCCAGATCATGGCCGCCGGACCTGCCCAGGTCGAAGTCGTGCGCGGCGGCAAGCGCGTCACCTTCTCCTTTGCCCTCCGTTGAGGAACCGATCCGTGTCCCTGTACGCCCGCACCGCCCTATCCGCCCTGGTCGCCGCCTCGCTGGTCGGCGCGCCGGTCCTGGCGCAGTCCGCCCCGGGTGCCGCCGACGTGGTCGTCAACATGCGCGCGGTCGAGATTTCCGACGTTGCGGAACAGATTTCGCGCATCACCGGCCGCACGCTGATCCTCGATCCGGCGGTCAAGGGCACGGTCAACGTCACATCGGCCGAGCCGCTGTCGGTCGACGGGGTGTGGGACCTGTTCCAGTCGGTCCTGCGCGTCCATGGCTTCGCGGCAGTGAAATCCGGGCGCTCCTGGAGAATCATTCCGCAGGCCTCGGCGATCCGCGATGCCGGCTCGGGCGGGCGGCTCAACGCGCAGGATGTCACCACGCGGATGGTCCGCCTCCACAATATCTCGGGCGAACAGGCCGCGCGCGTGTTTCGGCCTCTCGTCGCACAGTTCGGCAGCATCGAGGCGATGACCTCGCCCAACGCGATCATCGTCACCGATTATGCGGAAAATGTCCGCCGCATCGAGCAACTGGCACGCGCGCTCGACAATGGCGGCGGCGGGCGTTTCGACAGCATCTCGCTGCGCTACGCCAATGCCAAGGACGTCGCGGCTGCCATCCAGGGGTTGTTCGGGGACGGCAGCCAGACCGGCGGCCCGCGCGTCGTGGCCGACGAACGGAGCAACATGGTGCTGCTGCGGGGAGAGCCCAATCTGATCTCCGAGGCGCGCCGGCTGGCCGCAACGATCGACAAACCCGGTGCCGGCGTTCCGATCACCCGGATGATCCGTCTCAACAATGGCGACGCCGAATCGGTCACCGCCGTGTTGCAGGGCGTGCTCGGCGAACAGGGCAGCGTCACCAATCCGGTCGCCAAGGCGGTAGCCGGCGGTCGCGCGAGCATCGGCCGAACCAACGCCTCTTCCCGCTCCGGTTCGACCTCGTCGCTCGGCTCGACCGCCTCTTCGCTCGGCAGTCTCGCGGACGCCGCAGCTGCTGCCGCCCCGTCGACCAGCGGCGGGAGCAGCGGCGACGCCAGTCCCAAGGGTTTCTCGACGCCCGACCTGACCGTCCAGCCCGCGCCCGAGCTCAACGCGATCGTGCTGCGCGGCACCCCGGCCGCCATTGCCGAGGTCGAGCCGCTGATCTCCCAACTCGACGTGCGTCGCCCGCAGGTCCTGATCGAGGCGGTGATCGTCGAAATCAGCGGCGACGAGGCCGAATCCCTCGCCGTCCAGCTTGGCATCGGCGCAGCCGCGCTCAATCGTGGCGACGGTGCCGCGACCTCCTTCACCAGCCCCGGCGTCTCGCTGTCGACCATATTGGGCGCGATCGGTGCGCCCGCGGCGGTCGCCGTCCTGCCCAATGGCGGTTCGGCCAGCATCAGCTTCGGTGACAATTTCTCGGTGCTGCTGCAGGCGATCGGCCAGTCGACCCGCGCAAACCTGCTGTCGACGCCGAGCATCACCACGCTCGACAACGAACCGGCCGAGATCGTGGTCGGCCAGAACGTGCCATTCCGCACCGGCAGCTTCACCACCGACGGCAACTCGCTCAACCCCTTTACCACGATCGAGCGGCAGGACGTGGGCCTGACGCTGCGAGTCGTACCGCGCATCCATCAGGGCAATGTCGTCCGCCTCGAAGTGGCGCAGGAAGTCTCGTCGCTCGTCGCCGCAGTGACCGGCGCCGCCGACCTCATCACCAACCGGCGCAGCATCCAGACGACCGTGCTCGCCGACGATGGCCAGACCATCGTCCTCGGCGGCCTGATGAGCGACGACCGCAGCCAGGTGAAGAGCCAGGTCCCGATCCTGGGCGACATTCCGATCGCGGGCGAGCTGTTCAAGTCGCGGCGCGAGAGCCAGGTGAAGCGGACCTTGTTCGTCTTCCTGAAGCCGACCGTGCTGCGCGACCAGGCTGCAGCCAAGGCGGTGACCGACGCCAAATATGCCCGCACCCGCTATGACGAGGCGATGCTCGGCAAGCACCCACCACTGCTGCTCGAACCGCCCCGCGCGCGCCTGCCGCTGGAAATCTCGGGCGTTTACTGATCAGCGCCTCCTGATCACTCGGCGAGGGGCGCTTCCTCGTCAACCTCCGGCTCGGGATCGTCGGCAGCCAGAAAGGACCGGACCCGGCGCGTGCCCTTGGCGAACAGCGCGGCATCGGGCGACAGGCTGACGAGCGTCCAGCCCTCATGGCTCTGCCCGGGCGACAGCGTCGCCGTCCTGCCGTCTCCCGAGCGCACCATCGCAATGGCGTTGTCGGGAAGCCGCCCGACGATTCCGACAAGTTGCGGCGCGTCCTCTGCCTGCGTCGTCAGCGCAGGCGACAGCGGATCGAGGAACAGGCGCCGGGACGGCACCGCATCCGGCGCGGCGACGGGCAGAACCGTCTCGCCCGGCGCGGGCAGCGTCGGCAGCGCGGGCTGTGCGCGGTGGAGCAGCCAGCCGGGAAGTGCGAGGGCCAGCGCGATCGCAAGTCCGTTGATCAGGCGACCGTTCATCCTTCGTGCCACCCCACGGCGCGCGCCTCGAGCCGCACCGCGGTTTCGGCCGGTCCCGTGCGGGACAGACGCCAGAAGGCGAAGCGGATGAGGGGCGTGCCGGACTCGAGGCTTTGGACCAGGGCGAGCACGTCCTGCTGAGGGCCCGAGACGACCAGATCGGCCGAGAGTTCGGTCGGCATCCGGCCATTGGCGGGCATCGGCGCGAGCCGTTCGAGCAGCAGCCGTCGCTCGGCCGTGGCCCGGCGCATGGTCCAGACGAAGGTGGCCTGGGCCTGCGCCCGATCGCGTCCGGCAAAACCCAGACCCTGAGGCAGGAGCGGCGCGGCCCTGAGGCGGCCAGCCGCCGCCCGCATGTCCAGTCGCAGCAGGGCGCTCCGCTTCCGTTCGAGGACAGCCAACCCCAGGCCTGCGACAAGGCACAGTAGCAGGACAATGGCGACCAGTGCCGCGAGGCGGCGCGGGCTGTAACGAGGGAAGCGGACGATCATCGCAGCCGTCCCTTCAGGCTGACCCGGATCGTGCCCGCATCGGTTCGGCTCTGATCGACCTCGCCGAGCGACGCCAGCAGCGGATCGGCAGCCAGTGTCGCGCGCAGCTGATCGGGATCGGCCGTATCGATCTCGATCAACAGTTCAGCTTCGGGAGTCAGCGACATGGCTTCGACGCTCGCGCCCTCAGGCAAGACATCCGCCAGCTGCGCGGCAATGGCGCTCAGCGGCGGCACGCCGGCCACCCGTTCGACGCCATGCCGGGCGCGTTCGACCGCGGCGATGCGCGCCTGCCCGGCCAGGGCTTCGGCGTCGCGACGTTCGATCGTCCGCATGCGCAGCATGTCGACACCCGTCCAGCCCCAGGCGATAATCGCGGTCGTGAGCGGAATGGTGGCGAGGATGAGTGCGGCCCGCCAGGCGACGTCGCCGGTCGCGATCGCCGTCGGGCCGCGTGCCCCCTCGACATGGCGTCCCGGCCATCGCCAGTCGCCCGAGCGCGCTTTCGCCGCCAGAACGTCGAACAGGCTGGGCCCGATCGCCTCGACGCTCACCGGCTGCAGGCCCCGCGCCTCGAGCGCCGCGCGCGCAGCCGCCGCGTCCGGCGCCCTGACGACGCGGATCTCGGACGTACCGCTGCGCCGGAGCATGACGCAGCGAAAGCGGGTCATCCCGTCCCCCGACATGATGCGCCTCCCCCCGGCTCAGCCCTCGACGCCGTCGAGCGCGGCTGCGAGTTCGTCGAGCCAGACCTTGGCCGTTCCGTCGGATGGCGCGCGCCAGTCGCCACGCGGGGACAGCGCCCCGCCGCCCGACACCTTCGGTCCGTTCGGCAGCGCCGAGCGCTTGAACTGGCTGATCGTGAAGAAGCGGAAGAGGAATTTCTCCAGCCAGCCGCGAATGATAGCCAGATCATAGCGATTGCGCCCCTCTACCGGCAGGCCCGCCGGCCACAGCCCGGCGTCTGCATCGCGCCAGGCGTGCCAGGCGAGAAAGGCGATCTTCGACGGCCTCAGTCCCAGTCGCACGACATGGTGGAGGAAGAAGTCGTTGAGCTCATAGGGGCCGATCCGGGCCTCGGTGCTCTGGATCGCGCCGCTGGCATCGGCAGGGACGAGCTCCGGCGATATCTCGGTCCCCAGGATAGAGAGCAATATCTCGTCGGTCGTGGCGTCGAACTGGTCGGTCCGGACGCACCAGCGGATCAGATACTGGATCAGCGTCTTGGGCACCCCGGCGTTGACGCCATAATGGCTCATCTGGTCGCCCACACCATAGGTGCACCAACCCAGCGCCAGTTCGCTCAGGTCGCCGGTGCCGACGACCAGGCCGCCATGGTGATTGGCGAGGCGGAACAGATAGTCGGTACGCAGACCGGCCTGCACATTTTCGAAGGTGACGTCATAGACCGGTTCGCCCCCGGCAAAGGGGTGGCCCATATCCACGAGCATCTGCCGCGCCGCCGGGCGGATGTCGATCTCCTCGGCAGTGATTCCCAGCGCCCGCATCAGCGCCCAGGCGTTGGACCTGGTTGCCTCGCCCGTCGCGAAGCCAGGCATGGTATAGCCCCGGATCGCCGTGCGCGGCAGGCCCAGCCGGTCGCAGACCTTGGCTGCGACGATCAGCGCATGGGTCGAATCGAGACCGCCCGAAATGCCGATGGCCATCGCCTTGCCGCCGGTGGAGCGAAAGCGCTTCGCCAGGCCCTCGACCTGGATATTGAAAGCCTCATAGCAGTCGGCGTCGAGTTCTGCGGCATCGGCCGGTACGAAGGGGAAGCGGGCGACCGGTCGGGCGAGCCCGACGTCGCGGCCATGGGGCCGATGCGTGAAGGCGATCCGCCGAAAGCGGGATTCCGGATGCCCGGCCGCCGTGGCGCAGTCATTGAAGGTGCCGTTGCGCATCCGCTCCAGACGGAGCCTCTCGACATCGACGTCGGCGAAGATCAACTCCGCATCCATGCCGAACCGCGTCGATTCGGCAAGCATCGTCCCCATCTCGTGGATCATCGCCTGTCCGTCCCAGGCCAGGTCGGTGGTGCTCTCGCCCGGCCCGCTGGCCGAGTAGCAATAGGCCGCGATCGCGCGCACCGACTGCGAATGGGCGAGCATGGCGCGTTCGCGCGCCTTGCCGATGATGATGTTCGAGGCCGACAGGTTGCACAGGATCAGCGCGCCCGCCATCGCGCCGGCGGTCGAGGGCGGCAGCGGTGCCCAGTAATCCTCGCAGATTTCGACGTGGAAGACGAAGTCCGGCAGGTCTTCGGCGGCGAAGATCTGGTCCGCCCCGAACGGAACGCGCTGCCCGCACAGCATCATGTCGAGGCCGGTCAGCCCATGGCCGGGCGCGAACCAGCGCTTCTCATAATATTCGCGGTAATTGGGGAGGAAGCTTTTGGGCACCACGCCAAGAATGCGGCCCCGCGCGATCACCACGGCACAATTGTACAACCGCCCCGCACGCCGCAACGGCGCCCCAACCAGCAGCACGGGTGCGAGCGCCGCGCTGGCCTCGACAATCCGGGCGAGTTCGTCCTCGACCCGATCGAGCAGAGCATCCTGCAGATGCAGATCGTCGATCGCATAGGAGGACAGACTGAGCTCGGGGAGGACCAGCAGGTCGACTCCGGCGGCGTCGGCACGGTGGCCCAGATCGAGGATGGCGTCGGCATTGGCGCCGACGTCGCCGACGCTGGCCAGCGGCGTGCCCGCTCCAACACGGACGAAACCGTGACGGTGGATCGAGAAGAAGGACGCGACTTCGGACATCAGGGCTCCCGGTCGGCTGTCGTCACCGGAGGTGCCCGGCCGTGCCGACGCGCCCCTCGAGACGAACAGGTTCCTGCCCCATAGAGGAAGCGCACGCGAAGCGCCAACCTGCGCGCGCCCGCCCGCGATTCTTCTTCGGTCAGTCGGCGGCGTGGATCCGATTCCGGCCCAGCTGCTTCGCCTGGTACAACGCGGCATCGGCGCGCTTGAGGATCGATCCCGGGGAATCCTGGATGTTGAGCATCGCAAGGCCGCCCGAGAAGCTCAGCTTGCCGAGCGACTGGCCCGTGTGCGTCACCTTCAGTTCGCGTGCGGCGATCGCGGCCCGGATCTTGTCGAGCACAGTCATCGCGCCGGCGGCAGCGGCGCGTTCGAACACGATGACGAACTCCTCCCCGCCATAGCGCGACACGAAGACATCGCCATTGGCCGCGCGGCCGAGCGAGGAGCCGACGAACTTGATCACCTCGTCACCGATCTGGTGACCATGGGTGTCGTTGAACTGCTTGAAATGATCGATGTCGCAAATCGCGAGCCCCAGCGGCGTGTCTCCGCGCCTGGCCTTCTCGAAGGCGTTGCGCAGATGATGGTCGAGCGCACGACGATTGGGCAGGCCGGTCAGCGGGTCGCTGTTCGCGCGATGATGGGCGGCGGCGAGGTCCTTGCGCATCACGCTCATCTGCGCCTCGGTCCGGCGCAGATCCTCTTCGGCAAGCTGCGCCTTGTCGATCATCGAACGGGTCAGGCCGACGAGCTTCTGGACCGCGAGCGCGGGCGACCCATCGGCCTCCAGCCCGGCCGCCTCGTGTGCAAGCGCTTGTCCATAATCGCGCGCCTCGTCGCCGGATCGCGTCAGGATCGACGACATTTCCTCCAGGAAGCCTTGCGCCTCGGTCGCGATCCGCGACAGTTCATCGGTCGAAAGGCCGCTGTCCAGCCGGGCTGCGATCGCCGCCGCGACGGTCTCGTTCAAACCGCCTTCCTTGGCGATGGCACGATCGATCATCGCGTTGAATTCGCCGTCCCGCCCCGAAAGATAGCGGTGGCACATCTCGAAATTGCCCGGCGACGGCTCGAGCCCGTGGTCGAACAACAATTTGCCGATCATGTCATAGAGCCTGCGCCATTCGGCGCGCTCGGCAGACTTTTCGGCGATACGTTCCTCGCGCACAACTACACCCCTGATCCTGGCACCGGGGGATAGAGCGAGATTCGATACATCCGGTTAATGCCGCACCGTAATATTACGACGTCAGTGCCTCCAGCGACCCGTTTCCATCCAGGCCAGAAGGGGCTTCAGCGGGGCTATCCAGACGATGCCGGCAACCACGTAGATCAGCAGCTGCACCAGCATATGCTGATCGCCGATCCACGAGGATGCCGTAGCGACAATCACAGCCCAGACGAGAATCAACAGCAAGATCAGGAAGATGCCTGTGGGCTTGCGCCAGCTCGGTTCGTTCACCCTCTTTCCTCCGGCTCGATCTGGCCCCGTTCGGTGACCATCGCGTCGAGTGGCACGTCCCAAGGATCGACGGCTATGGCGCAGCTTTGCTGCACGGACCAGCCAAACCCGATTTTTTTCACCATAGGCCGTAGCGCGAAGGCTCGGTCGTAAAATCCGCCGCCCTGACCCAGCCGCATGAGTCGCGAGTCGAATCCCACGAGCGGCGCGACGATCACGTCGGGCTCGCCACGCGGCGCATCGGCGCGCGGCTGAAGCAGCCCACGCCAGCCGCTCTCGAGTGCCTCCCCCGGCAACCAGCGGTGGAAGTGCATCGGTGCGGCGCGACCGGTCACATAGGGGAGGAGAATGTCGATCCCCGCGCGTGCGGCGATGTCCATCGCGGCCGCGCAACCCAGCTCGCTGCCCAGCGCGACGTAGAAGGCCACCGATCGGGACGCCGCGATCAAGGGCATGAGCGCAGCCGCCGCTTCGGCCTCGAGCCGGGCGCGGTCGTCCGGCGACAGCGCCTGGACGAAGCCATCCCGTCGGCCCCGCAGGATCGACCGCTGTTCGGCCTTGTCGGTCGCCGGGCTCATGATGCCCCCGGCCCCGGTGAAAAGCGGGCAGCGGGGAAAAAGGCGGGTGGCGGGACCGCCATGGTCGTTGCTGGAATATCCTCTGACGCCAGTAGCATCAGGTGGGGACCATATGTTCCGGACCAGGATCCGGGCAGGGACAGCCCCCTAGGAATGTGAATCGCCTCAGGGATGTTCTCTGCAGCTCGTGCCGGGCAGAACCCGCCGCCCTCCATTTAGGATGCCGCGACGCGACTCTCAAGAGCGGAGCGGCAACAGGCTCATACCGACGACCGTTCGATCTGCTCGGCCAGCCGTTCGACCCGTTCGGCAATGCGCTCGATCGCGACCGCATAGGCCGGATCGGGCTCGGCGCTGGCAGGCACCTCGTTGCGCGCCACCGCCGCCGCACCGCGCAGGTCGTTGACCTCGTCGGCGAGCAGCAGCGCCGACAGCAGCAGCGTGCGCGACTCCGTCATCTCCCCCAGCGCCCCGGTGATGTCCTGCGCCTTGCCGTTGACCATATTGACCAGCGCGCGGAGGTGGTCCTCCTCCCCGTCGCGGCAGCTCAGGCGATAGCGCCGTCCGGCGACTTCGACGTCGACGTCGGCCATCAATATCTCTCCAGCAGGCGATCGATCCGCTCGATCGCCGACTCGGTCGTTTCGCGCAGCGTGCGGTGGCGCTCGGCCAGGCGGTACAAGGCCTCGCTTTCGTCATGGCCGAAACCCGACTGTGTGGGCGGGGCTGCTTCGATGCCGGCCTCGACACGGGCTATAGCGCGTTCGAGGCGGCCCAGGGCAAGGATCAGGCGGCGGTCTGTCATCGATTCGATGGAATAGCAGCCTCGCGCCGCCTCGCAAGCGTTCCCCAAGGTTGACGATACCGCTTTGGCACGACAAAGGGGCGCGCGAACAGCCAATCCCTGTTCGATCGACGATCCCGCCCGTCCGCACAGAAGGTAGACCATGACGATTGCACCGCGGCAGCTCGCCAATGCCATCCGCGCCCTTTCGATGGATGCGGTGCAGGCCGCCAATTCGGGGCATCCCGGCATGCCGATGGGCATGGCCGACGTCGCGACCGAGCTGTTCACCCGCCATCTGAAGCATGATCCGGCGAAGCCCGACTGGGCCGACCGCGACCGCTTCGTCCTCTCGGCGGGCCATGGGTCGATGCTGATCTATTCGCTGCTGCACCTGACCGGCTATGCGCGGCCGACGATCGACGACATTCGCAATTTCCGCAAGCTGCACAGCCCCTGCGCGGGCCACCCCGAGAATTTCGAGCTTCCGGGCGTCGAAGCGACCACCGGTCCGCTCGGCTCGGGCCTCGCCACCGCCGTCGGCATGGCCATGGCCGAGCGCCACCTGAACGCCGTGTTCGGGGACGAGCTCGTCGACCACCGCACCTGGGTGCTGGCCGGCGACGGCTGCCTGATGGAAGGCATCAACCATGAGGCAATCGGCCTCGCCGGCCATCTGCAGCTCGGCAAGCTGATCGTGCTGTGGGACGACAACAAGATCACCATCGACGGCGCGGTCTCGATGAGTTCGTCCGAGGACGTGCTGGCGCGCTATGCCGCAACCGGCTGGCACACCATGTCGTGCGATGGCCATGATGCCGCCAGCATCGCCCAGGCGCTGGAAGCAGCGAAGGCCGACCCGCGCCCCTCGATCGTCCAGTGCAGCACGATCATCGGCTTCGGCGCTCCGAACAAGCAGGGCACCTCGGCGACCCACGGTTCCGCGCTCGGCACCGACGAGGTCGCGGCGACCCGCGCCCATCTCGGCTGGACCGCCGAGCCGTTCGTCGTGCCCGAGGACATCAAGGCCGCCTGGCTCGAAGCCGGGCAGCGCAGCGTCGGCGAGCATCAGGCCTGGCAGGCGCGCCTCGCCGCCTCGGCGCAGAAGGACGAGTTCGAACGCCGCATGGCCGGCAAGCTGCCGACCGGCTTCTCGCTGGACGCCTATCTCCAGGATCTCGCCGCCAATCCGCAGAAGGTCGCGACCCGCAAGGCATCGGAAATGGTGCTCGGCCCGATCAACGAGCAGATCCCCGAGACGATCGGCGGCTCGGCCGACCTGACCGGATCGAACAACACCAAGACCAAGGCGCAGGCGCCCTTCACCGCGGATAATTATGCCGGTCGCTATGTCTATTACGGCATCCGCGAGTTCGGCATGGCCTGCGCGATGAACGGCATGGCGCTGCATGGGGGCGTGATCCCCTATGGCGGCACCTTCCTCGTCTTCTCCGACTATTGCCGTGCGGCCATTCGCCTGTCGGCGCTGCAGCAGCTGCGCGTCGTCTATGTGATGACGCATGACTCGATCGGCCTCGGCGAGGACGGCCCGACCCACCAGCCGGTCGAGCATATGATGAGCCTGCGCGTGATGCCGAACCTCGACACCTATCGCCCGTGCGACGTGGTCGAGACGGCGGAATGCTGGGCGCTGGCGCTGGAGAAGGCCGACGGACCGTCGCTCCTCGCCCTGTCGCGCGAAGGCCTGCCGCAGCTGCGCACCGACGTGTCGGAGAATCTCTCCGCCAAGGGTGCTTACCGGTTGAAGGCCGCCGATGCCGCGCGCAAGGTTGTTCTCATCGCCAGCGGTTCCGAGGTCGAGATCGCGCTCGCCACTGCGAAGCAGCTCGAAGAGGCCGGTTTCGGCGCCGACGTCGTCTCGATGCCCAGCTGGGAGCGCTTCGACGCGCAGCCCGAGGCCTATCGCGACGAGGTCCTGCCCGAGGGCGTGCTCCTCGCCTCGATCGAGGCCGGCACGACCATCGGCTGGGAACGCTATGTCGGCCGCAAGGGCCTGCGCTTCGGCCTGGACGGCTTCGGCGCCTCGGCTCCGGTCAAGGCGCTCTACGACCATTTCGGCCTGACGGCCGACAAGATCGCACCCCAGATCATCGGGGCGCTCGGCAACTAAACAAACCGCAGGAGATATCGGCACATGGCAGTCAAGGTTGCAATCAACGGCTTCGGTCGCATCGGTCGGAATGTGGCGCGCGCCATCCTCGAGCGCACCGATCACGACCTTGAGCTGGTCTCCATCAACGATCTGGCCGACGCCAAGGCCAACGCCCTGCTGTTCAAGCGCGACTCGGTCCATGGCGCCTTCAGCGGCACCGTCGAAGTCGACGGCAATGACCTGATCATCAACGGCAAGCGCATCCACGTCACCGCCGAGCGCGATCCGGCCAAGCTGCCGCACGCCGCCCAGGGCGTCGACATCGCACTGGAGTGCACTGGTTTCTTCACCAACCGCAAGGGCGGCCAGGCGCATATCGACGCCGGCGCCAAGCGCGTGCTGATCTCGGCCCCGGGCAAGGAAGTCGACCTGACCGTCGTGTTCGGCGTCAACCACGAGCAGCTGACCGCCGATCACATCATCGTGTCGAACGCGTCGTGCACCACCAACTGCCTCGCGCCCTTCGCCAAGGTGCTGCACGAGTCGATCGGTATCGAGCGCGGCCTGATGACCACGATCCACGCCTATACCAACGACCAGAAGATCCTCGACCAGATCCATGAGGATCCGCGCCGCGCCCGCGCCGCCGCGATGTCGATGATCCCGACCACCACCGGTGCCGCCCGCGCGGTCGCCGAGGTGCTGCCGGCGCTGAAGGGCAAGCTCGACGGTTCGGCGATCCGCGTGCCGACCCCGAACGTCTCGGTCGTCGACCTGACCTTCACCCCGTCGCGCGAAACGACGAAGGACGAGGTCAACGCGCTCCTCAAGGCGGCCGCCGAAGGCCCGCTGAAGGGCGTGCTCGGCTACACGGAGGAGCCGCTGGTCTCGATCGACTTCAACCATGACGCCCATTCGTCGACCATCGACAGCCTCGAGACCTCGGTTATCGAAGGCAAGCTCGTCCGCGTGCTCAGCTGGTACGACAATGAGTGGGGCTTCTCGAACCGCATGGTCGACACGGCCGGCGCGATCGGCAAGCTGCTCTGAGTTGAGACGAGGCCCGACCTTCCGCGTGGCAGCCGCCGCCACGGACCGCCGCCCGGCGGTCGTGGCGGACCGGCCCGTCGCGCGGGCGGGCGGAGCCGCCTGACATGGCCGGCCGGCTGATCGGTATCGCGCGCAAGGGCCGCGCCCATGGGCCTGTCGAGACGATCGATCATGTCGAGGTCGGCCTGGATACGGGAATCCACGGCGATCATCGTGGCGCCACCCGCCCGGGCAAGTCGAACCGGCGCCAGGTCACCATCCTCCGCCTGGAGGACTGGTCTGCGGCGATTGCGGAACTCGGCCGTGGGGTTTCCTGGGAACAGCGCCGGGCCAATTTGCTCGTCGAGGGCGTTGACCTGCCGCAGGCGCCAGGCGCCATGGTCCGGGTCGGCGCCGCCCTGTTCGAGATTACGGGCGAATGCGACCCGTGCCGGCGGATGGATGCCGTGGCCGACGGCCTGCAAAGCGCGCTGCGGCCCGATTGGAGGGGCGGCAGGATCGCGCGGGTGATCGAGGGCGGACGCATCGCGCTCGGCGATACTGTGGAAATCGAGGGATAAGATGGCTTTCAGGACACTCGACGATATCGGCGACGTGCGCGGCAAGCGCGTACTGGTCCGCGAAGACCTCAACGTGCCGATGGACGGCGCCACCGTCACCGACGACACGAGGCTGCGCGCCGCCGCGCCGACGGTAGCCGAGCTGTCGGACAAGGGCGCGATCGTGCTCGTCCTTGCCCATTTCGGCCGCCCAAAGGGTGAGCGCAATCCCGACATGAGCCTTGCCCTGGTCACCAGTGCGTTCCGCTCGGTGCTCGGCCGCGAGGTCCGCTTCATCGGCGATTGCTGTGGCGAGGAGGCGGAAGCCGCCGTCGCCCAGCTCCAGCCCGGCGACATCGCCCTGCTGGAGAACACCCGCTTCCACAAGGGCGAGGAAAAGAACGACCCCGAACTCGCCAAGGCGATGGCGCGTCTCGGCGACCTCTACGTCAACGACGCCTTCTCGGCCGCGCACCGTGCGCATGTCTCGACCGAAGCCCTCGCGCGTCTGCTCCCCGCCTATGCCGGCCGCTCAATGCAGGCCGAGCTGGAAGCACTGGAAAAGGCGCTCGGCAACCCCGAGCATCCGGTGGCCGCCGTCGTGGGCGGTGCCAAGGTCTCGACCAAGCTCGACGTGCTCAAGCATCTGGTCAGCCGGGTCGACCATCTCATCATCGGTGGCGGCATGGCCAACACCTTCCTCGCCGCGCGCGGCGTCGATGTCGGCAAGTCGCTGTGCGAGCATGACCTCAAGGACACCGTACTCGAAATCCTCGACGCCGCCGACAAGGCCGAGTGCATCGTCCACCTCCCCTATGACGTCGTCGTCGCCAAAGAATTCCGCGCCAACCCGCCGGTGCGCACCGTCAACGTCCATGAGGTCGCCGCCGACGAGATGATCCTCGATGTCGGCCCGGCGGCGGTGGAAGCGCTCGGCGATGCCCTCAAGACATGCCGCACGCTCGTCTGGAACGGGCCGATGGGCGCGTTCGAGATCAGCCCCTTCGACACCGCAACGGTCGCACTTGCCCGCACGGCGGCGGCGCTGACCAAGGGCGGCTCGCTGGTGTCGGTGGCCGGGGGCGGCGACACCGTCGCGGCGCTGAACCATGCCGGAGTCGCGGACGACTTCAGCTTCGTCTCGACCGCAGGCGGCGCCTTCCTCGAATGGATGGAAGGGCGGGAGCTTCCGGGAGTGAAGGCGCTCGACGCCTGACACTGCGCATCCGCGAAATTTTGCCAGGGAATCCATGGACGCCGCAAAGGCGCCATGCAGACATAGACAGGAGATAAGCACCCATGTTCGATCAGGAGACGGCGAAGAAGATCGCCGACGGCAAAGGCTTCATCGCGGCGCTCGACCAGAGCGGCGGTTCGACGCCCAAGGCTCTCAAGGGCTATGGCGTCGAGGAAGGCGCCTGGTCGACCGAGGAGGAGATGTTCGGCCTCATCCATGCGATGCGCACCCGCATCATCACCTCGCCGGTCTTCACCGGCGAAAAGGTGATCGGCGCGATCCTGTTCGAGCGGACGATGGACGGCCAGGCCGACGGCAAACCGGTCCCGCAAGTGCTCAACGAGCGCGGCGTCGTTCCCTTCATCAAGATCGATAAGGGGCTCGAGGATGAGGCGAACGGCGTCCAGCTGATGAAGCCGATGCCCGAACTGGACGCCCTTCTGGCGCGGGCCAAGAGCTTGGGCGTGTTCGGCACCAAGGAGCGTTCGGTGATCAACCTCGCCAATCGCGAGGGCATTGCCGCGATCGTCAAGCAGCAGTTCGAGGTCGGCCAGCAGGTCCTGGCCGGCGGGCTGATGCCGATCATCGAGCCCGAGGTGAACATCAAGAGCCCGGAGCGCGCCGAGGCCGACCAGATCCTGCTCGATGAACTGACCAAGGCGCTCGACGCGATGACCGGCGAAGACAAGGTCATGCTCAAGCTGTCGCTGCCGGCGAAGGCCGGCCTGTTCGACGCGCTGGTCGACCATCCCCGCGTGCTGCGCGTCGTCGCGCTGTCGGGTGGCTATAGCCGCCCGGACGCGTGCACCGAACTTGCGAAGAACCGCGGCGTCATCGCCAGCTTCAGCCGTGCGCTGCTCGAGGATCTGCGCGCGCAGATGACCGACGAGCAGTTCGACGCCTCTCTGGGTGCCGCGATCGACGAAATCTACACGGCGTCGACCAGCAAGACTGCCTGATTCCCTATGGAAGGGTGGGAGCAATCTCACCCTTCTTTCCGTCATTCCCGCGAAGGCGGGAATCCACCGGCGAACGAACTCCGGATCGCTAGAGGTTCGGCCGACCGACCCGGTGGATTCCCGCCTTCGCGGGAATGACGTTTGTGGCTAAGTGATAGGCATGACCACGACCGATATCGATGATTTCGACGAGGACGAGCTCCGGCTCGATCCCGCCTTTGCCGACCGGTTCGAGCGCGATGCAGCGCGGCCGCCCTGCAAACTCTACCTGATCTCGCCCGCATCGATCGACGAGCGCTTCGCCGAAACGCTGGCGGCAGCGCTGGATGCGGCGCCCGTCGTGGCCGCCTTCCAGCTGCGTCTGAAAGGCATCGACGAGCATCGCATCGCCGACCTTGCCCGCCCGTTGCAGGCGGTATGTGCGTCGCGCGAGGTCGCCTTCATCATCAATGATTCGATCGGCCTGGCGAAGCGCCTCGATGCCGATGGCGTGCATCTGGGCCAGGGCGATGGCGATCCGCGCGATGCCCGACAACAGCTCGGCCCCAAGGCGCAGATCGGCGTCACCTGTCATGACAGCCGCCATCTGGCGATGGAAGCGGGCGAGGCCGGGGCCGACTATGTCGCCTTCGGTGCTTTCTACCCGACCACCACCAAGGAGACCGAGCACCGGCCCGAGCCGTCGATCCTCGGCTGGTGGTCGACCCTGTTCGAACTGCCCTGCGTCGCGATCGGCGGGATAACGCCCGACAATTCAGCGCCGCTGATCGCCGCAGGCGCGGATTTCCTTGCTGTATCGGGCGCGGTCTGGAACGATCCAGAAGGTCCTGCGGCGGCCGTGAAAAAGTTCGCTGCGCTGGACGGCGTGGGCTGACGCCCACGCTGCCGGCTCGCTTCAGCCGAGTTTCCCGAATTCCTTCTCAAAACCGGCGATGTCGCCCTGCTCTAGATAGCGGGCCTGATCGATCCAGCGATCGCGAAAAATCCGTCCCTTGAACGCGCCGAGCCGGGCATCCACTTCGGCCGCCTGCGCCGGGTCGAGCGCCGCCAGCTGATCGAAACGGTGGATTCCGATTCCGTTGAGCACCGCCTTAGCCTTGGGCCCGAGCCCCTTGATCCGGGTAAGTTCGTCGGCGGGCAGGTCGGGATGCGCGTCGATACCAAGAACCGGCGTTGCCACGTCGAGCATGGCGGCCGCGGCGCTGTCCACCACACCCTTGCCTTCGTCGAGCGTCTCGACCGGCTTGATATCGGCCGGTGGCGTGGCGATGACGGCAGCGGCAAGCTCAGGCTCGGCGGCGCGCATGGACGCCGGCGCCGGCGTCTCGCTCAGCGACACGCGCTGCTTGGGCTTGCGTAGCAACAGGAAGAGCCCCGCAATCGCGATGATGGCGACAAGCGTGGCGATGATCAGCGTAGCGTTCGACATACCCCCGAAATCCCTCGTTACATTGACCTCTTGCGAACGCCCTTCGGCGTCAACCGTTCCGTTGCCGTGCCAGTTCCCGCCAGCCTATGTCGCGACGGCAGAAACCGCTCGCAAAGTCGAGCGCGTCGACCGCGGCATAGGCTGTGTCGCGCGCTTCGGCGATATCCTTGCCGAGCGCTGTGACATTCAGCACGCGTCCGCCATTGGCGACCAGCTCACCGTCCTTGAGCGCCGTGCCGGCGTGAAAGATCTTCGTGCCCTTGGCTTCCGCCGCCTCGATGTTTCGGATGGCCCCGCCCTTCGCAGGCGTGCCGGGATAGCCTTTGGCCGCCATCACCACGGTGAGCGCGCTGTTGGGTGACAGGCTCGGGCGCGCGATCTCGTGAAGCCGCCCTTCGGCAACCGCGAGCATCAGCGTCACCAGATCATCCTCGAGCCGGAGCATGAGCACCTGGCATTCGGGATCGCCGAAGCGAGCATTATACTCGATCAGCTTGGGGCCGTCGGCGGTCAGCATCAGGCCCGCATAGAGCACGCCCGAATAGGGGATGCCGGCCGCCGCCATGGCGCGCACCGTCGGCTCGACGATCTCGCGCATGGCCTGCGCTTCCAGCTCGGGGGTCAGCACCGGCGCCGGGCTATAGGCCCCCATCCCACCCGTGTTGGGGCCTGTGTCGCCGTCCCCGACGCGCTTGTGATCCTGCGCCGACCCGAAGGGGACGACCGTCGTCCCGTCGGTCAGCGCGAAGAAGCTCGCCTCCTCACCGGTCAGGAATTCCTCGATCACGACCTCGGCACCGGCGCTGCCGAAGCTGCCGCCGAACATGTCGTCGATCGCATTTTCCGCCTCGGCGCGGCTCTCGGCGATGACCACGCCCTTGCCGGCCGCCAGGCCGTCGGCCTTGATCACGACCGGAATCCCGAAGCTGTCGAGCGCCGCCTTGGCGGAGGACGCGTCGGAGAAGCGACCATAGGCTGCCGTGGGAATATTCTCGCGCCGGCAGAGATCCTTGGTGAAGCCTTTGGAGCCTTCGAGCTGGGCCGCCTCGCGGTTCGGGCCGAAGGTGAGGACGCCGTTGGCGCGCAGCAGATCGCCCATGCCGGCGACCAGCGGCGCCTCGGGCCCGATCACCACCAGCCCGACATTCTCCTCCCGAGCGAAGGCCAGGACGGATTCGGGATGGGTCGGATCGAGATCGACGCATTCGGCATATTGGGCTATGCCGGGATTGCCCGGCGCGGCGAACAATTTGGTGAGCCGGTCCGATTGCGCGAGCTTCCAGGCCAGCGCATCTTCGCGGCCCCCCGATCCCAACAGCAGGACGATCATGAACGATTTTCTCCCAGGCGTGCCCCCAAGCGACAGGCCCCGCCTGTTAGCCGAGGAGCAGCCGGGCGACAACGCACCCGCGCTGTCGGTGTCGGAATTATCCGGCGCGCTGAAAAGGACGGTCGAGGATGCCTTCGGATTCGTGCGCGTGCGCGGCGAGATTTCGGGTTTCAAGCGCCACAGCTCGGGCCATTGCTATCTGAGCCTCAAGGACGAGCGCGCCTGCATCGACGGGGTGGTGTGGAAAGGGCAGGCCTCCGCTATGCGCTTCCGCCCCGAGGACGGGATCGAAGTCATCGCGACCGGCAAGCTGACCACCTTCCCAGGCCGGTCCAAATATCAGATCGTGATCGATCGCATGGAGCTGGCGGGGCAGGGCGCGCTGATGGCGCTGCTCGACCAGCGCCGTCGCCAGCTCGCCGCCGAAGGCCTATTCGACGAGGAACGCAAGCGCCCCCTGCCTTTTCTGCCGCGCGTGATCGGCGTGGTGACGTCGCCGACCGGCGCGGTCATCCGCGACATTCTCCACCGCCTCGCCGATCGCTGCCCGAGCCATGTCATCCTGTGGCCGGTCGCGGTGCAGGGCGACGCCGCCGCGCCGCAGGTCGCCCGCGCGGTGCGCGGCTTCGGCGCCCTCTCGCCGGACGGACCGGTCCCGCGCCCCGACCTGCTGATCGTGGGGCGCGGCGGCGGCTCGATCGAGGATCTCTGGGCGTTCAACGAGGAAGAGGTCGTCCGCGCCATAGCCGAATCGCCGATCCCGGTGATCTCCGCGGTGGGCCACGAGACCGATACGACCCTGGCCGACTTCGCCGCCGACCGCCGCGCGCCGACGCCGACCGCTGCGGCGGAGATGGCGGTGCCAGTGCGCGCCGATCTCGCCCATCATGTGCGCGAGCTCGGGGGCCGCGCGGAACGGCTGGCACTGCGCTACCGCGAACGGGCGGCAGAGCGGTTCGAGGCCGTGGCCGATCGCCTGCCGACCCTCGACGGCCTCTTCGCGGGGCAGCAGCAGAGGCTCGACGACTTGGCAGACCGCCTTCCGCGTGCGCTGGGGCAGCGGCTCGCCCATGCGCGGAGCGACCTTGCCCAGGCCGCCGGCGCGCTCCGCCCCGCATTGCTCGACCGGAAATATGAGCGCGCCGCCGAGCGGCTTGCGTCGGTCCGGCTGAGCGACCGTCCGATCCGCTCCAAGATCGACCAGAACCGCGCGGCGCTCGACCAGCTGTGGCGCCTGGCCGAGCAGCTGCATCCCGATCGCCCGCTGCAGCGCGGCTATGTTCGCGTCGAACGCCGCGACGGAGGCGTGCTCAGCAACGCCCAGACGGCGCGGGAAGCGGGTCTGCTCACGCTTCATTTCGCCGATGGCGCGGTCGATGCGCGCGTCGATGGGGACGACATGCGCGCGTCGACAAGGCCGCCAGCCAGGGCGAAAGCCGCGCCCGACGAGGCCGCGCGCCAGCAAAAGCTCTTTTAGTCGCGCGGCGCAGGGCCCATATGCCGCCTTCGGAGGATAGACCATGTTGATGAATGCGGGCCGGGAGGCCCGGCTCCATTATCTCGCCAACGGCTTCCGCGTGCTGACGGGCGGCGACCATGTCGTCTGCGCGGTTTCGGGCGTCGCGATTCCGCTCGACGAGCTGCGCTATTGGAGCGTGGCGCGCCAGCAGCCTTATGCCAGCGCGGTCGAAGCGACCCAGGCGGAGCAGACGGCTTGAGGCCAGCGCGCCGGGCGCTCGCGCTCCTGCCGGTTCTGCTTGCCATCGCGGGCTGCACCACCGCGCCCGTTTCTCCACCGACGATCACGCCACCCACTGCCCCCGCCGCACGCGTGGTCGACAATGCCGACTTTCACCTGTCCGGTCGCATCGAGCAGGGTGGGCTGGCTTTCGGGATGCTGCCCGGCGGAGCAGCGCAGCTCATGCTCGGTGGCAAGCCCGTCCCGGTCGCTCCGGATGGCCGCTTTCTGGTCGGGTTCGATCGCGACGCCGGCCCCGGCGCCTTGCTTGAAGCCGTGCTTGCCGATGGCACGATATGGCGCCGCGCCCTCGTCGTCGCGCCGCGCGCCTGGCAGATCGAATCGCTCCCGACACTGCCCAGGGGCACCACGCCGACCCCCGAGTTCCTCGCACGGCGCAAGATTGAGCTGGAACGGATCGCAGCCGCCCGCGCGCAGGACAGCGGCAGTGTCGGCTGGCGGCAACGCTTTACCTGGCCGGTCACGGGCCGGATCAGCGGGGTGTTCGGATCGCAGCGCATCTACGCCGGCGAGCCGGGCAGCTTCCATTCGGGCGTCGACGTCGCCCGCCCGACCGGGACCCCGGTCGCGGCACCGGCCGACGGGGTCGTCATATTGGCAGCATCCGCCCCTTTCTCGCTCGAAGGCAATTTGCTCATGATCGATCATGGCATGGGGCTGAATTCGGCCTTCCTGCACCTGTCGCGGATCGACGTGGTGGTCGGACAGGCGGTGCGCCAGGGCGATATCGTCGGCGCCGTGGGCATGACCGGGCGAGCGACCGGGCCCCATCTCCACTGGTCGATGAAGTGGCGCGACGCCCGGGTCGATCCGGCCCCGATCGCCGGCCCCATGCCCTGACGACCGAAGACCGGGCCCCGGACCCGCACGATCGCTCCCCTATTCGACGCGGCGGAAGCGGATGCCCCGGCTGATGCCTACCGAGCCCAGATAGCTGCCGAGCGACGCCTTCCTGATCTTGACCTTGTCGCCGACGCGGGGCGGCACCGTCAGCGCGCCCCCCGTCTCCCAGGTCCCGGCGTCGTTCGCGAGCCGCAGCGCCCAGTCGCCCCCCTTGGACGGACGGACGCTGACCACAGTGCTCTCGATCTCCTGCACCTCGTCGGCCTTTTCTTCCTTCTCGTCGCCGTCGCCGAACAGCGAGAGTTTGGGCAGGGAGAAGCCGAACAACGATTTTTTGGTCTCGCGGATCTCCTTGCGGTCGACGACCACCAGATCCTTCTTCTTCTCGGCGTCCTCCATCGCGCCGACCGACCGGTCGTAGCAGGCGAGACGCTGGCCATTGTCGGCGATGCCGCGGCAGTCGAGCAGGTTGCGGAACAGCTCGGGGCGATCTCGGACCTTTTCAGCCGCGTTGGCGCCCGACATGGCGGCCATCGCGGATAGCCCTACAAGCGCTGAAAAATGCCGCTTTTTCATCCCATTCCTCCTGCCTTTGAAACAATATAACCATGCATGCCTTGATCCGCGCAATGCCGTTTCGCCACTGTTGCATAAATACGACAACAGCGGCCCAACATGCCTCTCCGGATTAACCTCCGCTTTACAGCTTGATCAGATTTCTTGCACATCAACGGGATGCCCGAGTGAGGGGTGTATGGTGTGCCAGCGCCTGCACCTTTTTGCGAGGGTTGAGCACGGGCCGACGATTCGGCCCGCTCACTCCAGAAAAGGGACTGGAAAGTGACCACTAAAATCAACAAGGTCAGCCGTTTCGGGCTGGGCTGCAGCGCTGTCGCGCTGAGCATCGCCGCGTTCGCGAGCGCGCCCGCGTTCGCGCAGGCCGCAGCGGATGGGGACGAAGAAGGCGCGGTCATCATCGTCACCGGTTCGCGCATTCCGCAGCCGAACCTGACCGGCGTCAGCCCGGTCACCGTGGTCGGCTCGCAGGAGTTCAAGCTCCAGGGCACGACCCGCACCGAAGACCTGATCAACAGCCTGCCGCAGACCTTCGCCGGCCAGGGCGGTAACCTCGCCAATGGCGCGACCGGTACCGCGACCGTCGACCTTCGCGGTCTGGGCGCCGAGCGTACGCTCGTCCTGATCAACGGTCGCCGCCTGATGCCGGGCGATCCCGACTCCTCCGCGGCCGATCTCAACATGGTGCCCGCCGCCATCGTCAAGCGCGTCGACGTGCTGACCGGCGGTGCATCGTCCACCTATGGTTCGGACGCGGTCGCCGGCGTCGTCAACTTCATCATGGACACCGACTTCGAAGGTTTCCGGATCGACGGCCAGTACAGCCTCTACCAGCACAACAACAGCAACGACACGCTGAAGGCCGCCCACGCTCGCCGTGGCTTCCCCTTCCCGTCGGGCAACACCGTCAATGGCGGCACCGTCGACGTCACCGTCTCCTTCGGTGGCAAGTTCGGCGACGACGACCAGGGCCACTTCATGGCCTATGCCGGCTACCGCAAGCTGAAGGCGGTCACGCAGAGCAAGTATGACTATTCGTCGTGCGCCTCGCAGGTCACGGCCGCCGGCGTCGTCAACTGCGGTGGCTCGGCCACCTCGGCGAACGGCACCTTCTTCGACTGGAACTCGAACACGCTCCAGATCGGTCCGAACCGCACCTTCCTTCCGGGCTTCACGCCGTACAACTTCGCGCCGCTGAACTATTTCCAGCGTCCCGACGAGCGCTACACGGCCGGCGTCTTCGCCGACTATGAAGTCAGCCCGGCCTTCCACCCCTATATGGAAGCCATGTTCATGGACGACCGCACGGTCGCCCAGATCGCCGAGTCGGGCAACTTCGGCAACACGCTCAGCGTCAACTGCGACAACCCGCTCCTGTCGGCCTCGCAGCGGGCCCAGATCTGCGTCCCCGGCAACCTGGTCACGCGCTTCACCGAAACCGGCTTCCCGCTGGTCGACGCTGGCGCGACGCCGATCACCTTCCGCGATCCGCTGACCGGCGCGCCCTATCAGCGCGCCTTCCTGCAGGCTCTGCGTCGTAACGTCGAAGGCGGCCCGCGCCGCAGCGATCTCCAGCACACCGCCTTCCGCATCGTCGGCGGCGCCAAGGGCGAACTCAGCCCGGTCTGGTCGTACGACGCTTATTACCTGTTCGGTCGCACCAACTATTCGCAGACCTACTTCAACGAGTTCTCGGCCTCGCGCCTGACCAATGCGATCGACGTCGTCACCGACCCGCGCACCGGCCAGCCCGCCTGCCGCGTCTTCGTTCTGGGTACCGACACGAACTGCCGTCCTTACGACATGTTCTCGCTCGGTGGCGTGACCCCCGAAGCACTAAACTACGTGCAGATCCCGGGCTTCCAGCGTGGCAACACGCAGGAGCGCGTCATCAGCGGCACCATCACCCGTCTGCTCGGCGAATATGGCTTGAAGTCGCCCTGGGCGAACGACGGTCTGGGCGTCGTGTTCGGTGCGGAATATCGCAAGGAGTCGCTGGAACTCGACACCGACGTCGCGTTCAGCACGGGCGACCTGACCGGCCAGGGTGCGGCTACGCTCCCGACCTCGGGTTCGTTCGACGTCAAGGAACTGTTCGGCGAGTTCCGTCTGCCGATCGTCGAGGAGCAGGGCATCCACGCTCTGACCCTGGAAGGCGCCTATCGCTATTCCGACTATAGCAGCGGCTTCACCACCGACACGTTCAAGATCGCGGTCGACTTCGCTCCGGTGCGGGACATCCGCTTCCGCGCGAGCTTCAACCGTGCGGTTCGCGCTCCGAACGTGCAGGATCTGTTTGCGCCGATCCGCGTCGCACTCAACGGCAACAGCGACCCCTGCGCGGATGGCTCGGCGACGGCGGCCCAATGCGCCCTCACCGGTCTGAATCCGGCCAATTATCCGGTCGCGGGCAATCCTGCCGGCCAGTATAACGGCCTGATCGGCGGCAATCCGAACCTCCAGCCGGAAAAGTCGGACACGAAGACGATCGGTATCGTGTTCCAGCCGACCTTCCTGCCGGGCTTCAACGCGACGGTCGACTGGTTCGACATCAAGGTGAAGAACCTGATCCAGGAATATGGTCAGGACGTGATCATCAACCAGTGCGTTACCACTGGCGATCCGACCTTCTGCTCGCTGATCCAGCGCGACGCGACCGGGTCGCTGTGGCGTTCGGCCAACGGCTTCGTCCGTGACCTTCCGCTCAACATCGGTGGTCTGAAGACCCGCGGTGTCGACGTGTCGGCCGGTTACACGACCCGCATCGGTGCCAACTCGCTGTCGTTCAGCATCATCGGCACCTGGCTCGACAAGATCGAGACCGACAACGGTGTGTCGGCTCCCTATGACTGCGCCGGTCTCTACGGCCTCGTCTGCGGCATCCCGAATCCGGAATGGCGCCACAAGGCCCGCGTGACCTTCGACATGGAGAACGGCCTCGGCCTGTCGCTCGCATGGCGTTACTTCGGCAAGGTCAAGATCGATCGCAGCAGCTCGAACCCGACGCTGACCGGCGCCTTCTCGCCGTTCAACGAGAAGATCCCGGCCCAGCATTACTTCGACCTGGCCGCGACCTATGCGATCAACGACCAGTACACCTTCCGTATGGGCGTTCAGAACCTGCTCGACAACGATCCGCCGATCATCGGCGCGAACGGTGCATCGGCAGTCAACAACGCCTGCACCGCGGTGTTCTGCTCGGGCAACACCTTCCCGGGCGTCTACGACGCCATGGGTCGTTACATCTACGCAGGCGTGACCCTCAACTTCTAATAGTCGAGGCGAAGCCGGAGGAGGCGGTGGGGGCAACCCTGCCGCCTCTTTCTTTTGGCAGTCGTGGCAAGCGCATCGACGCCCGTGATCGCGCCGCGTCGCGGACCGCTTCCCCCGCTGATGAACAGCACCTAAGGTAGCGCATGGCTTCCACCACAACGCCCGCCGACCTGGAACGCGCGGCCGATGCCGCTGCCGCTAAGGGCGCCTTTTCCGAAGCGCTTGCGCTGCTAGCACGTTCAGTTGCTCTCGCTCCGGGTTTCGAACTCCACCTCAAGCGTGCCGCGCTCTATCGAGCGTCGAACAACCCTGCGGCAGCGCTCGACGCGGTGACCGCCGCGCTCGCCTTCTCTCCGCTCGACTTCATGGCGCTGATGCTTCGCGCCGGACTCAAGGAGCAGCTCGGCCATGCCGATGCCGGCGAGGCCTATGAGCAGGCTCTCGCCCGGAAGCCCGACATGATCGCCAACCCGCAGCTCGCCACAGCCGTAGCGCGCGGCGAAGCTCTGCGAGACCGCTGGCGCAGCGACAAGGAGGACCGCCTTCGCCGCGCGATGGCCGATGCCGAATCCGCTGCCGATCCGGAAAGCGCTGAACGCATTGCCCGCTTCCGCAGCAACGCCTTGCGGAAGACACGCGTTTGGCACAGCGATCCGACCCATTTCCATTTTCCCGGCCTGATCGAGCGCGAATATCATGATCGCAGCCTGTTCCCATGGTTGGAGGAACTCGAGGCGGCAACCGACCTGATCCAGACCGAGTTCGAGGCGGTGCCGCCGCCGAACGCGCCGAACTCACCCCCTATATTCAATATCCCGACGGCGCGCCGCTCGCGCAATGGGCGCCGCTCAACCACAACCGCGACTGGACCGCGATCCATCTGTGGCAATATGGCCGGCGCATTGCGGCCAATGCCCGGCATTGCCCGGGCACGATGGCGCTGATCGAGCGCTTTCCCCAGCCACGCATCGGCGGTTGTTCACCCAATGCCATGTTCTCGCTGCTGGCCCGAACACGCGCATTCCGCCGCACCATGGCGTCGCCAACACGCGGCTCGTCTGCCACCTGCCCTTGATCGTACCCGAAGGCTGCTGGTTCCGCGTCGGCGCCGAAACCCGCCTCTGGGAGCGCGGCAGGGCCTGGGTCTTCGACGACACGATCGAGCATGAGGCCCTGAACCCCAGCAGCGCGCTGCGCGTGATCCTCATCATAGACATCTGGCATCCGGGCCTCACCCCCAGGAGCAGGCTGCCGTGACGGCCCTGCTCGAAGCGGAGAGCGGCACGGTGGTACAGGGACTGTGACGAACATGATCGACGACCTGATCGCACGAATGACGCTGCGCCCGTCCGATGCCACGACGGCAGAGACATTGGCCTCCAAGGCGCTCGAACTCCAGAGGGAGGAGGAGGCTCTCCCCTTCGTTGCTCTGGCGGCGGAACGGAACGGCAGCAACGCCCGCCTGTGGCAGTGGACCGGCCTGCTCCACCGCGCCGTCGACCAGCATGATCAGGCCCTGCCCGCGCTCAACGCCGCCGCAACGATCGAGCCACAAGACGCCCGCGTTGCGCAAGCGAGAGCGCAGGTCGCGCTGGAAGCCGGACTCGATGCGCTGCCCCTGTTCGAGACGGCCCTCAGGCTCGAACCCAATAATGGCGATCTTCTGCTGAGCCGCGCCGCCGCCCGCATGGCACAGGGCGACGCCGCAACAGCAATCGCCGAGATCGCGGCACTGCTGGCGCTTCATCCGGGCTGGTATCCGGGCCATGATCGGCTGATCAAATTGCGTTGGATGATGGGCGACAGCCTGCGCTCGACCGAGGCGATTGAACGAGCCTTGGCGGCCAACGCCGGCGACCTCAACCTGTGGCGCATTCTCATCCTCGCGCTGATCGACGCTCGCCAGTTCGAGGCCGCACTGGATGCCGTCGTGCGGGGTAGGGCGGTGCTGGGCCCGCAACTGACCTTCACTGCGAACGAAGCGGCGGCGCGTTCCGAACTCGGCGACGTCAGCGGCGCCGATGCCCTGTTCGCGGTCATGGCGAAGGTCGACGATCTGTCGGTCGCGATCCGCCATGTCCGGCATCTGCTGCGCACCGGCCGCGTCGAGCAGGCCTTGCCGCTGATCGAGCGATGGGCGCGACCGCAGGGCGCCAACCGCGCGATGTGGCCCTATGCTGCCATCGCCTGGCGGCTTGCGGGCGATGCGCGCGCCGACTGGCTCAACGACCCGGCCTTTGTGCGTGTCATCGATCTCGCAGACCGTATCGACGACCTGCCTGCGCTCGCCCGGCGCCTGCGCTCGCTGCACCGGTCCAGCGCGCCGCATCTCGACCAGTCGGTGCGCGGCGGCACCCAGACCGATGGACCGCTGTTCAGCCGGGTCGATCCAGAAATCCAAGCCCTGCGCGCCCTCGTCGTCGAAGCGGCACGGGATCATCTCGCCAGCTTGCCAGCACCCGACCCACGCCATCCGCTGCTCGCTTATGGGCGCCCGGCGCGGCCGCGCTTTGCGGGGTCGTGGTCGGTGCGACTGACCGGCGAGGGCGGCGGTCACCACGCCAACCATGTCCACCCGGCCGGACTGATCAGCTCGGCCTTCTATGTCACCGTCCCCCGCGAGGCTGCCACCGGCACACAGGCGGGCTGGCTGACGCTGGGCAGTCCCCAGGCCGAACTGGGCCTCGACATTCCGCCTGTCCGGACGATCGAGCCAAAGCCCGGTCGGCTCGTGCTGTTCCCCTCGACGATGTGGCACGGTACGCTGCCCTATAGTTTCGGCGAGCGCATGACGGTCGCCTTCGACATCGCTCCCCCTCTGGCCTGAGATTCATCATGACCCTGCCGCCCCCGCATCTGTCGCCCGTCTTCGCCCGGATCAAGATCGGCGACCTACCCGGCGCGCTGAACGCTGCGCAGAACATCCTGCGCAGCACGCCGCGCGATCAGCCGCTCCTGTCGCTGGCCGGCATGCTGGCGTGCAGAACCGGCGATTTCGCCACTGGCGTCACGCTCTTGAAGCAGGCCCGCGCGCTCGATCCCAAAGACCAGGCGACGCTCAACAACCTCGTCCGCGCCATGATCGAGACCGGTGACCTGGACGCCGCCACCGCGCTGGCCGCCGATGGGGGCGACGACCCGAAGCTCTTGCGGCTTTCGGCGCACGTCCACCATCTGCAGGGCCGCCCCGAACGGGCGATCGCCGATTATCGCAAGGTCGTCGCCGCGATGCCCGACGACTTCGAAAGCTGGAACAATCTGGGCAACATCCACGCCTCGGTCGACGAGGTCGAGGAGGCCATCGCAGGCCTGCAGAAGGCCATCGAACTGCGCCCCGATATCAGCCTTCCCTATTGCAACCTGTCGCAGCTGTTCGCGAAGCTGCGACGCTTCTCCGAACGGCAGGCGCTGATGCGCGAGGCCCAGCGCCGCGACCCGTCGAATGCAGAGGTGCAACTGGAAACGGGCCTCGCCGAAGCGTCCATGCGCGATTATCCGGCGGCCGAAGCCGCCCTGCGCGAGGCGATCCGCCTCGATGGCCGTTCGGTCGCCGCCTATCTAGAACTGGCAGTCCTGCTCGAAAACCTCAACCGCACCGACGAGCTGGCCGGCCTG
Source organism: Rhizorhabdus phycosphaerae (assembly GCF_011044255.1). Lineage (NCBI taxonomy): Bacteria > Pseudomonadati > Pseudomonadota > Alphaproteobacteria > Sphingomonadales > Rhizorhabdaceae > Rhizorhabdus > Rhizorhabdus phycosphaerae. Next base: position 2,828,116 of record NZ_CP049107.1, on the reverse strand, counting down.
GCGGAACAGGCGCGCGCCGCCGGACTGCCCGAGGCCGAGACGCGCTTCATCGATGCCTGGGCGCTTCGACGCCAGAACCGGTTCGAGGAGGCGCTACCCCTCGCGCAGGCCGTTCCGGAGACGATCGACACGGTGCGGCGCTGCCAATTGCTGGGCGAGGTTGCTGACCGTGTCGGCGAAGCCGACATCGCCTTCTCCGCCTTCCGGCAGATGAACGCAGCATCGCTCGAACTGATGCCGATCGTCCTGCGCGACGCCGACGTCTATCTGGATGAGGTGCGCGCCAATACCGACCAGCTGTCGGCGGAGGCGACGAACCGCTGGACGAGGACGAGCGCACCGTCGGAGCCCCCCTCGCCGATCTTCCTGGTCGGTTTCCCGCGGTCGGGCACGACCCTGCTCGACACCTTGCTCATGAACCTTCCGCAGCTGCACGTGCTCGAGGAGATGCCGGTCGTGCGGCAGGTCGAGAATGCTCTCGGTGCCCCCTCCGAAATCGCCTCGCTAGACGATGAGCGCGTCGCCGAGCTACGCCGTCTGTATTTCGAAACGCTCGACCAGATCGCGCCGCCCGCCGCCGGCCAGCGCGTCGTCGACAAATTCCCGCTGCACATGACGCGCATGGGAATCATCCATCGCCTCTTCCCCGACGCGAAGGTGATCTTTGCCGAGCGCCATCCCTGCGACTGTGTGCTCAGCGCATTCATGTCCAATTTCGAACTGAACCGGGCCATGCTCAGTTTCACGACTCTCGACGGCGCTGCGCGTCTTTATGACCTGGCACAGACTGCCTGGACCCTCGCGGAGGCGAACCTACCGATCGACGTGCACCGGATCCGTTACGAGAGGATGGTCGAGAACCCCGAAGCGGAGATGCGGGCCCTGCTCGCCTTTCTGGACGTCCCTTGGGACGAACGCGTGCTCGACAATCGAGGGAGCGCGGCCAAGCGCGACCATATCCGCACCGCCAGCTATTCGCAGGTCACCGAACCGATCTACCGTCGCTCGGCTGGCCGGTGGGAGCGTTATCGCTCGCATCTTGAGCCGGTCCTGCCCATCCTGGCCCCCTGGGCCGAGTCTATGGGCTACGCGATTTGATGCAATCGGGCGCGCCGGGCTCCGGCGCGCACCCGATCAGTTGTTCTTGTAGTTGTTCGCCTGCGCGCGATCGATCAGCGTGCGCTGGGCGCGACGCTCTTCGTCCCACTGGGCGGCCGTGAGGCAGCGCTTATTCTTGGCAAGACGCGATCCCAGCACGTCTTCGGACCGGCAGATGAGGCGATCCGGATCCTTCTTGTCCTTCTTCGTGCTGCTTTCGGCGGCGAACGCCGCAGAGGACAGTGAAAAGGACGCGATCAGGGCAACGGAAAGGAGCGACTTCATGACGATGATCCCCGGTGATTTTTCCTGTGCGTAATACCGAGATAACACGGCCGCGGCGCAACTGTCATCCACCTGTTTAACCGCCTTATTCTCCAGAATGGAGCAGAAGGGCGAGACCCAGCCTCGCCCTTCCTGCCATCACGCCACCTCGATCGCCAGACGCCCGTCGCCCTCGTCGATCCGCACGGTCGATCCGTCGGGGACCTCTCCGCGCAGCAGCGCTTCGGCCAGCGGGTCCTGCAGATATTTCTGCACCGCGCGCTTGAGCGGGCGCGCGCCATAGACCGGGTCGTAGCCGACCCGCCCCAGCCAGGCCCGCGCGCCCTCTGTCAGCTCCAGCCGGATCTTGCGATCCTTGAGCAGTTTGCCGACGCGGCCGACCTGGATGTCGACGATCGGACCCATATGCTCCTGACCCAGACGGTGGAACAGGATGATCTCGTCCAGACGGTTGAGGAATTCCGGACGGAAATGGGCACGCACCACGTCCATCACCTGATCGTGGACGGTCTCGACCGCCTGACCTTCGCCGAGATTGGCGAGATATTGGCTGCCGAGATTCGAGGTCAGGATGATCAGCGTGTTCGAGAAGTCGACCGTACGGCCCTGGCCATCGGTCAGCCGCCCGTCGTCGAGCACCTGCAGCAGCACATTGAACACGTCGCCATGCGCCTTCTCGACTTCGTCGAACAGCACGACCTGATAGGGCCGCCGGCGGACCGCCTCGGTCAGCACGCCACCCTCCTCATAGCCGACATAGCCGGGAGGCGCGCCGATCAGCCGGGCGACCGAGTGCTTCTCCATGAACTCGGACATGTCGATGCGAACCATCGCCGAACTGTCGTCGAACAGGAAATCGGCCAGCGCCTTGGTCAGCTCGGTCTTGCCGACGCCGGTCGGACCCAGGAACAGGAAGCTGCCAAGCGGACGGTTGGGATCCTGCAGTCCCGCGCGGCTGCGGCGAACCGCGCGTGAGACAGCCTCGATCGCATCCTTCTGCCCGATCACGCGGCGGCCGAGCTCTTCCTCCATCGCCAGCAGCTTCTCGCGCTCGCCCTCTAGCATCTTGTCGACGGGAATGCCGGTCCAGCGGCTGACGACCGAAGCGATGTCCTCGCTCGTCACCTCCTCGCGCAGCATTGCTCCGGCCGACGCCGACTGCGCCTCCGCCAGTTCACGCTCGAGACCCGGGATCACGCCATAGCTGATCTCGCCCGCCCGGCCGAGATCGCCCCGACGCTGGGCCTGGTCGAGTTCGATCCGCGCCGCGTCGAGCTGCTCCTTGAGCTTCGCCTCGGCGTTGATCTTCTCCTTCTCGCCCTGCCAGCGCTGGGTCAGCTCGGCCGACTGCTCCTCCAGTTCGACCAGTTCGGCTTCGAGCGCGTCCAGACGGTCCTTCGATGCGGCGTCGGTCTCGCGCTTCAGCGCCTCGCGTTCGATCTTGAGCTGGATGATCCGACGGTCGAGATTTTCGATCTCCTCGGGCTTCGACTCGACCTCCATGCGCAGGCGGGAGGCAGCCTCGTCCATCAGGTCGATCGCCTTGTCGGGCAGGAAGCGGTCGGTGATGTAGCGGTTGCTCAAGGTCGCCGCCGAGACGATCGCCCCGTCGGTGATCCGCACGCCGTGGTGCAGCTCATATTTCTCCTTGAGTCCCCGCAGGATCGATATCGTGTCCTCGACGGTCGGCTCGCCGACGAACACCGGCTGGAAACGCCGCTGCAGCGCCGGGTCCTTCTCGACATATTTGCGATATTCGTCGAGCGTCGTCGCGCCGATGCAGTGCAGCTCGCCGCGCGCCAGGGCCGGCTTGAGCAGATTGCCCGCATCCATCGCGCCCTCGGACTTGCCGGCTCCGATCAGCGTATGCATCTCGTCGATGAACAGGATGATCTGTCCCTCGGCGCCCTTGACCTCGTCGAGCACGCCCTTGAGACGTTCCTCGAACTCGCCGCGATATTTGGCGCCGGCGATCAGCGAGCCCATGTCGAGCGCCATCACCTTGCGGTCCTTGAGACCGTCGGGCACGTCACCATTGGCGATGCGCAAGGCCAGGCCCTCGGCGATCGCGGTCTTGCCGACGCCAGGTTCGCCGATCAGCACCGGGTTGTTCTTCGTCCGCCGGGCGAGAACCTGGATCGTGCGCCGGATTTCCTCGTCACGGCCGATCACCGGGTCGAGCTTGCCCTCTCGCGCAGCGGCGGTCAGGTCGCGGGCGAATTTCTTGAGCGCATCGTAGCGATCCTCGGCGCTTGCCGTGTCGGCGCTCCGCCCGCCGCGTAGCTGGTTGATCGCGCCGTTCAGCGCTTCGGCACGAACCCCGGCCTCGGCCAGCGCCTTGCCGGCGGCGGTCGCGGGCGAAAGCACCAGCGCGAGCAGCATCCGCTCGACCGTGACATAGGAGTCGCCCGCCTTCAGCGCGACCTGCTCGGCCTGGTCGAGAACGCGGGCCAGATCATTGTCGAGCCCCGGCGTCTGCTGCGCGCCGCTGCCGCTGACCGATGGTACGCGGGCGAGCGCGGCATCGGTCGCCTTCAGCGCGATCGCCGGGTCGCCGCCGGACGCCTTGATGAGGCCCGTCGCCATGCCCTGCTCATCTTCGAGCAGCGCCTTGAGCAGATGTTCGGGAGAAATGCGCTGGTGGTTCATCCGGATCGCGACGGTCTGCGCGGACTGGAGAAAGCCTTTCGAGCGGTCGGTGAATTTTTCGAGGTTCATGCCTGATCCCTGCCTTCCATGACCGGCGATATGGTGTGGCTTTTCTGCAACACAAGTGGCTCCCGCGCTAACATGCCTCGCATCCGGATCGGTGAACCATAGGCTTCCTTCGACCGGCGTATTGCATGGATATTGCACCCTTGGCGGCAAAGGCTAGATTGGCTGGCAATCTTCCCCCATCCGGAAAGTTCCCGAATGCGCCGCAGCCTGTTCCGTCCCGTCGCCGCCCTGTTGCTCGCGACGGCCCTCTGCACGCCGTCCCTCGCCGCCGCCCCCAAGGCGCCGGTTCCTGTCACCGAACTCGTGAAGCAGGTCGACATTCCCTATCAGAGCTTCACGCTGGACAACGGCCTGCGCGTCATCGTCCACACCGACCGCAAGGCGCCCGTGGTCGCCGTTTCGGTCTGGTATCATATCGGGTCGAAGGACGAGCCCGCGGGCAAGACCGGCTTCGCGCATCTGTTCGAGCATCTGATGTTCAACGGGTCCGAGAACGCCAATGAGGATTTCTTCAAGCCGCTCGAGTCGGTCGGCGCGACCGACGTGAACGGCACGACCTGGTTCGATCGCACCAACTATTTCGAGACAGTGCCGACCGGCGCGCTCGATCTGGCACTGTTCCTCGAATCCGATCGCATGGGTCATCTAGTCGGGGCGATCGACAAGGCGAAGCTCGATAACCAGCGCGGCGTCGTCCAGAACGAGAAGCGCCAGGGGGACAACGAACCCTATGGGCTGGTCGAATATGCGCAGCTCGCCGCACTCTTCCCCGAAGGCCACCCCTATCGCCATTCGACGATCGGTTCGATGAGCGACCTCGACGCGGCCAGCCTCGACGACGTCAAGACCTGGTTTCGCTCGCACTACGGCCCGAACAACGCGGTGCTCGTGCTGGCCGGCGATATCGACGTGGCGACCGCAAAGGCGAAGGTAGCGAAGTGGTTCGGCGACATTCCGCGCGGGCCGGAGACGCCCCGCACTGCCGTCACCATCCCGACGCTGAAGGCGCCGGTCGACCAGGTGATGAAGGACCGCGTCGCCCAGACCCGCATCTATCGCAACTGGGTGGTGCCGGGCCTCAACGATCCCGACCTGATTCCGCTCGACCTGGGTATGGACATCCTCGGCGGGCTTGCCTCTTCGCGGCTCGACAATGCGCTGGTCCGCAAGGACAAGACCGCCGTGTCGGTGACGGCAGGGGTGCAGCAGTTCGAGAAGATGTCGCTGGTCGAGGTCACCGCCGATGTCAAACCGGGCGTCGACGCAGCCAAGGTCGCGGCTGAACTCGACCGGCTGATCGCGGACTATATCCGCACCGGCCCCACCGCCGACGAGGTGCAGCGCGCCGCGACGCGCCAGGTGGCGGGCGAGATTTCCGGGCTGGAGACGGTCGGCGGCTTCAGCGGCAAGGCCGTCACGCTGGCCGAGGGCGCGGTCTATTCGGACGATCCCGAGAAGTACAAAAAGGACCTTGCCGCGGCTGCGGCTGCCACCCCGCAGACGATCAAGGCCGCGCTGCAGAAATGGCTCATGCGGCCGGCCTTCCGCCTGGTGGTTGAGCCGGGCGAACGCACCGAACAGGACATGGCGATCGCGGGCGGTGCGGCCAAAGGCTCGCCCGAGGGCGGTGCGATGGCCCCGCGCTATTATCGCAGCCCCCGCTTCGAGGGCGGCGCTGCGGCCCCTGCCATCTCGATGACCCGCCGCCCGACCGCGGCGGTAGACCGGTCCTCGCCCCCGCCGGTCGAGGCGATCAACGACCTCACCTTTCCCGCGATCGAGCGCACGACCCTGTCCAACGGCATACCGGTCGTCTTCGCCCGCCGCACGACGGTCCCGACCGTCCGCCTCTCGGTCAGCTTCGACGCCGGCCATGCCGCCGATCCGAAGGACAAACTGGGCACGCAGGGCCTGACCCTCGCGCTGCTCGACGAGGGCGCCGGCAAGCGCGATTCGATTGCGCTCGCGGAAGCCCAGGAACGGCTCGGCGCGCAGATCGCCAGCTCGGCGACGATGGACCGCACCAATGTGTCGATGTTCGCGCTCAAGGCCAATCTTGCGCCCTCGCTCGACCTGCTCGCTGACGTGATCCAGCGGCCGACCTTCGTGCCTGCCGAAATCGAGAGGCTGCGCAACCAGGTGCTGGCGGGCATCGCGGCCGAGAACGCCCAGCCGCGCGGTATCGCCCGGCGGATCATGCCGAGCCTGCTCTATGGCAAGCTGCACCCTTATGGCGTCCCGATGTCGGGCAGCGGCACCGAGGAGGGCGTCAAGGCGGTCACCCGTGCCGACCTGCTGGCCTTCCACGACCGCTGGCTGCGGCCCGACAACGCGCGGATCTTCGTGACCGGCGACACGACGCTCGCCGAGCTGAAGCCTCTGCTTGAGGCGCGCTTCGGCAGCTGGGCGAAGCCCGCCGCCCCGAAGGGCGAGAAGCAGTTCCGCATGGACCGCATGGCGCGCCCGGCGCGCATCGTGGTGATCGACCGGCCGCAGAGCCCGCAAAGCTATATTCTCGCCGGCGAACTGCTGCCGACGCGCGGGGTGGACGATCCGCTCGATCTGGTCACCGCCAATGAAGTCGTCGGCGGCAGCTTCCTGTCGCGTCTCAACATGGACCTGCGCGAGGACAAGGGCTGGGCCTATGGCGCTTTCACCCAGGCACAGATGCTGCGCGAGACGATGCCGCTGTACGTGATCGCGCCGGTCCAGACCGACAAGACCGGCGCCTCGATCGCCGCCGCCATTGCCGACATGAAGGCGTTTCTGACGACGAAGGGCGTGACGGAGGAAGAACGGGATCGGACGATCAACAACCAGATCCGCTCGCTGCCCGGCTCGTTCGAGACCTCGGGCGACCTGCTCGGCGCGCTGATCTCGCTCGACACGCTCGGACGTCCCGACGACTATTATGAGAAGCTGCCGGCACGTTATCGCGCGATGAAGGCCGCCGATCTCGACGCTGCCGCCCGCAAGGCAATCCGCCCCGACGATCTGATCTGGATCGTGGTCGGCGACGCCGCGAAGGTCGAGCCGCAGCTGAAGGACCTGGGCCTGCCGGTCGAGAAGATGCAGGTCGGCCAGTGAGCACCGAAGTCTGGGACTGCGTGACCAAGGCGCCGTTCGGCGAACAGGCATCGGTTTTCACCATCGTCCGCGACGGTGATCGCTTCACGGGCAGCAACGTCGCCGATGTCGGCGAACTGCCCGTGATCGACGGCCGCATCGAGGGCGATCGGCTGATCTGGAAGATGCCGACGGACAAGCCGATGCGCATGACGCTGGTGGGAAAGGCGGTCGTCGAGGGCGACCGCCTGTCCGGCACGGTGACGATGGGCGCCTTCGGCAAAGCCGAGATGACCGGGGTCCGTCGCAGCTGAAGCCGTCCCGCAACGGGACAGCCCTAAGGCCGGCTCGACCATTCGACAGTCACGAACTGTTAGGATTTTCGCGCATAATCCCCGCTCCGATCGACGGGAGACTCTGCTTTGGGTTCATCGCTCGACCCTTCGCCACTGACACACAGCTGGCCGCTGTTCGAGCGCGCGCAGCGTTTCGACCTCGGCTGCGTGTTCAGCTGGTCCGGAAAGCAGGCGATCGTCCCGGCGCTCGATCGTCCGCTCCTGACCCGCAAGGGGATCGGCCTTTGGGATTGCGATCTGGCCGATGGCAGCCTCAGCTGGTCCGAGGGCGTGTACGATCTGTTCGGTCTGCCGCGCGGGGAACCGGTTGTGCGGTCGGATGCCCTGCACTTTTATGCCGAACCATCGAGAGCTGCGATGGAGAAGCTGCGCGATTATGCGCTGCGCCATCGACGTGGCTTCACCCTCGATGTCGAACTGCGCCCCGCCGGAGGGGGCATCCGCTGGATGCGCATCGTGGGAGCACCGCTTTGCGCCGGGTCGAGGCCGATCCGCCTGCAGGGCTTCAAACGCGACGTCAGCGCCGAATATGGGATCGACAGGAAAGTCTGGGTCTGACGCATGAGCGCCCGGTCGCCAGCCCCTGACCTCAGTCGAAAAACAGTTTCGTCACATGGCCCATCTTTCGGCCCGGCCGTGCCTGTCCCTTGCCGTAAAGATGCAGATGGGCCGCCGGATCGGACAGGATCAGGTCCCAATGCGAGGCCTGCTCTCCGATCAGGTTGCGCATCTCGACGCGCGGCGCGGCGCGTGCGGTCGATCCGAGCGGGAGACCGCAGATCGCGCGGATGTGGTTCTCGAACTGCGAGGTCACCGCGCCTTCGATCGTCCAGTGGCCGCTATTGTGAACGCGCGGCGCCATTTCGTTGAACACGGGACCGGCCTCGGTATCGAAGAACTCGATCGCCAGCACGCCGACATAGTCGAGCTCGGTCACGATCTTGCCGGCCAGCGCCTTCGCAGCTTCGACGGTCGCATCGGACAGGCCTGCGGGAACCGTGGACAGTGCCAATATCCCGTCTTCATGGACATTGAGCACGGGATCCCAGGTTGCGATCGTACCGTCGCGACCGCGCACGACCAGGATCGAAAATTCGCGCTCGAACTCGACGAAGCCTTCGAGCACCGCCGGCTCCCAGGCAAGCGATGCCCAGGCCTCGTCCGCGTCGGCAGCGGCCTTGAGGCGGGCCTGGCCTTTGCCGTCATAGCCGAAGCGGCGGGTCTTGAGGATCGCGGGGGCACCGATCAGCTTGACGGCGGCGTCCAGATCCTCGCGGCTGCTCACCACGGCCCAAGGTGCCGGCCGTCCGCCGATCGCCTTGACGAAGGCCTTTTCGGTCGCGCGATCCTGCGCGGTCGCGAGCGCGCGCGGGTGCGGGGCGAGCGGCACGCGCAGCGCTTCGAGCGGACCGACCGGGATATTCTCGAACTCGTAGGTGATCAGGTCGACGCTCTGCGCAAAGGCCTGGAGCGCATCGAGATCGTCATAATTGCCCTGCACCCAGCGCGCCGACACGTCGGCCGCGGGGCCGCTCGGTTCCGGGGCGAAGATCGCGCAGCGATAGCCCAATTGTGCAGCGGCCATGCTGAGCATGCGGCCGAGCTGGCCGCCGCCGACGATTCCGATCGTCGTGCCGGGGGGGATCAGGGCGGTGCTCAATCGAACGGTTCCTCGGCAACGTCGGCGGTCTGGCGGGCGCGCCACGCATCCAGCCGGGCGGCAAGCGCATCGTCGCTGGTTGCCAGGATCGCGGCGCCCAGCAGCGCCGCGTTGATCGCGCCGGGCTTTCCGATCGCCAATGTGCCGACCGGGATGCCGCCGGGCATCTGGACGATCGACAAGAGGCTGTCCATGCCCTTCAACGCCTTCGATTCGACCGGCACACCCAGTACCGGCAAACGCGTCATCGAGGCGGCCATGCCCGGAAGATGCGCCGCGCCGCCGGCTCCGGCGATGATGACCTTGAGGCCACGCCCGGCTGCCGAGGTGGCATAGTCGTAGAGGCGATGCGGCGTGCGGTGGGCCGAGACGACCTTCGTCTCATAATCCACGCCCAGCGCGTCCAGGGTGGCGGCGGCGTGCGACATGGTCTCCCAGTCGGACCGGCTCCCCATGATGATTCCGATCAGCGGTACGTCTGCCATCGTCACTCCCAATCTTCCTCCCCGGGTCGGGGAGGGGGACCGCCGCAGGCGGTGGAGGGGAATGCGCAACGGTGGATCGCCCCTCCACCACCCTTATGGGTGGTCCCCCTCCCCTGCAAAGGCAGGGGAGGATTTATACTCAGCGCTCGGACAGATAATAGCGGTCGCGTGCGTTCAGCGCGTCGTCGAGTTCATAGACGATCGGCTGCCCGGTCGGGATCTCCAGTTCGGTGATCTCGTCGTCGGGAATGTGCGACAGATGCTTGACCAGTGCGCGCAGCGAATTGCCATGCGCCGAGATCACCACGCGCTTGCCAGCCTTCAGGTCGGGGGCGATGCGCTGCTCCCAATAGGGCAGAACGCGGGCGATCGTGTCCTTCAGGCTCTCGGTGTTCGGGATGGCGATGCCGGCATAGCGGCGGTCCTTCGACAGATCGAACTCGCCGCCGGCCTCCAGCACGGGCGGCGGAATGTCGAAGCTGCGGCGCCAGATCTTGACCTGGTCGTCACCATGCTTGGCGGCGGTCTCCGCCTTGTTGAGGCCGGTCAGGCCGCCATAATGACGCTCGTTGAGGCGCCAGTCCTTCTCGACCGGCAGCCACAGCCGCCCCATCGCCTCAAGGGCGAGGTTCAGCGTCTTGATCGCGCGGGTCTGGAAGCTGGTGTAGCACTGGTCGAAGTCGAGCCCCTTGGCCGCCATCAGTTCGCCGGCTGCCTTCGCCTCGGCGATGCCCTGCTCGGTCAGGTTGACGTCCCACCAGCCGGTGAAGCGGTTTTCGAGATTCCAGGCGGACTGACCATGGCGGATAAGGACGAGCGTCGGCATCACTTCCCCTTCTTGGCGGCGAGAGCAGGATGCGAAGGACTGCCCGGACGCCGCAGCATCGACCGTTAGAGACGGAACGGGCCTCTTAGTGGCCCACCGCCCGCCTGTCACCCTTGCAAATCGGTGCTTCATCGCGCGAATAAGCGGCAATCCATGACATCGGAGCACATATGGCCATCGCGAACAGGACGATCCGTTACGAGCATCAGGGGGTAACGTTCGAGGCCTATGCCGCCTGGGACGATGGCAGCGATGCCGCCCGGCCGATCGTGATCGTCGCCGGTACCTTCATGGGACGCACCGGCTTCGAGGAAGCCAAGGCCCGGTCGCTCGCCGAACTAGGCTTTGTCGGCGTGGCGATCGACCTCTATGGCCTCGGCAACTGGCCGTCCAATTTCGACGAGGCCCTTGCCCGCATGGGAGAGATGGACGCGGATCGTGGGCTGCTCAGGGGTCGCCTCCTCGCCTCGCTCCGCATGGCCTGCGAGGCGGAACTGCCCGGCGACGCTGCCCGCGTCGCGGCGATCGGCTTCTGCTTCGGCGGAAAGTGCGTTCTCGACCTTGCCCGCTGCGGCGCCGACGTCGCCGGCGTCGTCAGCTTCCACGGCGTCTATGATCCGCCGCCCTTTCCCAATGGCGACGTGAAGGCAAAGCTGCTGGTGCTGCATGGCTGGGACGATCCGCTCGACCCGCCGGAAACGGTCCTCGCCCTGTCGAAGGAACTGACCGAGGCCGGCGCCGACTGGCAGCTGCACAGCTATGGCCACACCGTCCACGCCTTCACCAATCCGGGGCGGGAAGAGATGTACAGCCCACGCGCGGACCGCCGCAGCTGGCAGGCCATGCGCAACTTCCTCGATGAGATTTTTGCAGCCGGCGGATAAAGGCGGCGGCAGCGCGGACCGGAGCGGTATTGACGGCGCTTTTATTGCGGCGCAGCATAAACCCATGTCCAGCGCACCGCCCATCACCCAGAATCCGGATATCCGCTTCCTCGGACGCCTGCTCGGCGACGTCATCAAGGCCTATGGCGGAGAGACGCTGTTCCGCCGGATCGAATATATCCGGTCGGCTTCGGTCGATCGCGCGCGCGGGATCGTGGGCTCGCACGAGATCGATACCGGCCTCGATGCGCTGACGCTCGACGACACGCTCGCCTTCGTGCGGGGCTTCATGCTCTTCTCGATGCTCGCGAATCTCGCCGAGGATCGTCAGGGGGTCGCATCCGAACCGGGCGCCGACGTCGCCTCTGCGCTCGACCGGCTCGAACAGGAGGGTATCTCCCGCTCGAAGGTCGTCGAAATGCTCGAACAGGCGCTGATCGCGCCGGTGCTCACCGCTCACCCGACCGAGGTGCGACGGAAAAGCATGATCGATCATCGCAACAAGATCGCCGAGCTGATGACGCTCAAGGACATCGGGCGTACCGAGACGGCCGATGGCGACCTGATCGACCAGGCCATCTACCGCCAGATCGCGCTGCTCTGGCAAACCCGTCCGCTCCGCCGCGAGCGGCTCTACGTCGCCGACGAGGTGGAGACGGCTCTCGCCTATCTGCGCGACATCTTCCTGCCGACGCTGCCCGCCCTCTATTCGCGCTGGCAGCGCGCGCTCGGGCATCGCCCCGCCAGCTTCCTGCGTCCGGGCAGCTGGATCGGCGGCGACCGTGACGGCAACCCCTTCGTCACGGCGGACTCTCTGCGTTTCGCCCTATCGCGCGCGGCCGAGACCGTGCTTGGCTATTATCTGCGCGAACTTCACCTGCTGGGCGCCGAGCTGTCGATCTCGACCGAGCTGGCCGAGGTGACCTGGGAGGTCGAGAAACTCGCCGAGGCGTCGGGCGACAAGAGCTCGGCCCGCAGCGACGAACCCTATCGGCGCGCGATTACCGGCATCTATTCTCGTCTGTCGAAGACCTACCAGATGCTGACCGGCCGCCTGCCGGGGCGCCTGCCCGCGACCGATGCGGAAAAGGGCCCCTATCTCACCCCCGCCGAGCTGCGCGCCGATCTGGTCGAGATCGCCCATGCGTTGAACCGTACCGGGGCGGGCTCGCTGTCGGGCAGCGGCGCACTGGGACGTCTGATCCGGGCTGTCGAGACATTCGGCTTTCACCTGGCGACCCTCGACATGCGCCAGAATGCCGACGTCCACGAACGCGTCGTGGCGGACCTGCTGAAGGTCGCCGGGGTGGAAGCGGACTATCTCTCGCTCGACGAAGAGGCGCGTGTCGCGCTGCTCCGCACCGAACTGGCGTCGAAGCGTCTGCTGCGGACGCCATTCGGCGATTATGCCGAGGAGACGCTGTCGGAGCTCGCGATCGCCGAGGCAGCGGCCGAGGCGCATCGGCTCTACGGCCGCGAGGCGATCACCACCTATCTGATCTCGAAGGCCGAGAGCGTGTCGGACATGCTCGAGGTCAACATCCTGCTCAAGGAGGCGGGCCTCTACGTGCCGGGGGACCCGCCGACAGCCGCGATCATGGCGGTCCCCCTGTTCGAGACCATCGGCGATCTCCAGCGCGCGCCTGACGTGATGACCCGCTGGTTCGGTCTGCCTGAGGTCGCCGCGATCACCGCCGCGCGCGGCCATCAGGAGGTGATGGTCGGCTATTCGGATTCGAACAAGGACGGCGGCTACCTGACCTCGGTGTGGAGCCTGCACGAGGCATCGAGCGCGCTGAAACCCGTCTTCGCCAAAGCCGGCAGCGCGATCCAGCTGTTCCACGGTCGCGGTGGCGCGGTCGGGCGCGGTGGCGGGTCGAGCTTCGCCGCGATCCTCGCCCAGCCGCACGGGACAGTGCAGGGCCGCATCCGCATCACCGAGCAGGGCGAGGTGATCGCTGCCAAATATGGCACCCGGGAGAGCGCCTCGGCCAATCTGGAGGCGATGGCTTCGGCGACGCTGCTCGCTTCGCTGGAGAAGGAGGCGCTCGCGCCGAAGGACGCCAAGCGCTTCTTCGCAGCAATGGACGAGATTTCCGGCAACGCCTTCAAGGCCTATCGCGGCCTCGTCTATGAAACGGAGGGCTTTCGCCAGTTCTTCCGGCAGATGACCCCCATCGCCGAGATCGCCGACCTCAAGATCGGCTCCCGCCCCGCCAGCCGAACGAAGAGCGACCGGATCGAGGACCTGCGCGCGATTCCCTGGGTGTTCAGCTGGGCGCAGGCCCGCGTGATGCTGCCCGGCTGGTTCGGCGTCGGGCACGGGCTGAAGGGGCACAAGGATATCGGCCTCTTGCGCGAGATGCTGGAGGCCTGGCCCTTCTTCCAGTCGACGCTCGCCAATCTCGAGATGGTCCTCGCCAAGTCGGACATGGACATCGCCGAACATTATGTCGCGCTGGTCGAAGACCAGGCGATGGGCAAGTCGATCTTCGGCCAGATCCGCGATGGCTGGCAGATGACACAGGACGCCCTTCTGTCGATCACCCGCCAGACCCGGCTGTTGCAGAAAAATCCGTCGCTCGACCAGTCGATCCGCCTGCGCCTGCCCTATATCGAGCCGCTGAACCTTCTGCAGATCGAGTTGCTCAAGCGCCACCGGTCGGGCGAGGACGACCCACGCGTCCGCGAGGGCATCCAGCTGTCGATCAATGCGATCGCGACCGCCCTGCGCAACAGCGGCTGAGGCCATGGCATTTCTGGTGTCACGGCGCGTCCGGCACGGTCGGCGCCTGCCGTTGCTTGTCGGCCTGATGTTGGCGTCATCGCTCTCGGGCGAGGTCCCGCTCGATGTCGGGCAGACCGCAACCATCCGGTCGAGCCCCCAGCGCGAACTGGTCTATCCGGTCGCGCCACCCCTCACCCAGGCCCCCGCCAATCGCGGCGCCCTGCTCGCCGTCGATATCGATGAGCCGGGCCGATATCGGCTTTCCCTCGATGCCGATGCCTGGATCGATGTCCTGCTCGACGGACGGGCGCTCCCGGTGGCGGCGCATGACGCGCCCCGAGCCGGCAGCAACGAGCGCAAGGCGTTGCTCTTCGACCTCGCACCCGGCCCGCACGGGATCGCCCTGTCGGGGCTGTCGGTCCCGGCCGTCGATGTCCGGATCGAGCGCGTGACCACGCCTTAGTCAGGCCCGGGGTACGGACAGCAGGCAGAAGGCGATGGCATAGGTGATGCTGCGCGGGCCGGCGTCGAAACGGATCATCGCCTCGCGCAGCAATGCCGGGGGCAGCGGCCGGTAGCCGGCGGCCGGGGTGCCGGCGCCGATCGCCTTGAGGTCGCGCAGGAAGGATCGCGCATCCTGCTGCGGATCGACGAAATCGACCCGGTCGATCGCTGCGACGCAATCGCCGGGCACCATCGCCTCAAGCTGCGCGACTGTCGGATAGGCCGGCGTCGCCGGCGGCCGGCCCAGCGCGCCCAGAACCGACGTCCATTCGCGAAAGCTGCCATCGGCCATGGTCGCGAAGGCGAGCAGCCCGCCCGGGGCGAGCATGGCACTGAGCCGCCCTATGGCGGCCGGCAGGTCCTCGAACCATTGAAAGGCCATGCTCGACACGATCAGGTCGAAAGGGCCCAGTGCGGGATCGAGCCGTTCGCCGTCGAGCGGCAACCAGCGCGCCGTTCCGATGCGCGGCCCGAGGCTGGTCCTGGCGCGCTCGACCATCTGCGGCGACAGGTCGCTGATCGTCCACTCGGCGCTGGTGAGATGCGGCAGCAGGGCTTCGGTCAGGAAGCCCGTGCCGCAGCCGAGCTCCAGGACCCGCAGCCGCGCTGGCCGCGTGGCGCCCCCGATGCGGTCCGCCAATGTGGCGGCGATCCGGCGCTGCACGCGTGCGGCGCACGCATAAGCGGGCGCGCGTCCGAACGCGGTAGCGACCCTCTCGCTGCGGTCCATCCTGTCGGTCATAGGGCGCGCCTATCCGCTCGCCGCGACGGGGGGAAGCGGGAAGATACGGCGAGCCGTGCAGGCGTCGTATAAAAACTATTGATAGTCAGTCGCAATAGCCGTAAATCTCGATTCGAGAGGTGCCGAATGCTCGTTTGTATCTGCAACGCGATTCGTGAATCCGATGTTCGGGACGCTGCCCGCAAGGGCGCGAGCTGTCCGCGCAGTGCCTATCAGACGCTGGGTCGCCGCCCGCGCTGCGGCCAGTGCCTCCCCTTCGCCAGAAGCATCATCGAAGAAGAGTCGGTCGGCGCCTGACCCGCTCGCAGCGACGCTTTCCATGAGGCCGCCCCCGGGCGGCCTTTTTCTTGTCTGCGAATGACTTTCGCTTTCGGTGCGAATGAATGTCAGGTGCAAGTCTTTGAATAGGTTTACGTATTTGTCTAAGTAATCGACCAGAACCCTTTCCAACGCAGCGCGTTTCGTCTATCGGACAACGTCACTGCATTGGAGGACTTTATGAAGGGTGACGCAAAGGTCATCGAATTTCTCAACGAGACGCTCAAGAACGAGCTGACCGCGATCAACCAATATTTCCTGCATTATCGAATGCTCGAACATTGGGGCGTCGCCCGGCTCGCCAAGTGCGAATATGAGGAATCGATCGACGAGATGAAGCATGCCGACCGGCTTGCGGAGCGCATCCTGTTCCTCGACGGCCTGCCGAACTTCCAGATGCTCGGCCGGCTCCGCATCGGCGAGACGGTGGAGGAGGTCCTCAAAGCCGACCTCGCCCTGGAGAACGACGCGATCCCGCAGCTGAAGGAAGCGATCGTCTATTGCGAACAGGTTCGCGACTTCGGCACGCGCGATCTGTTGCAGTCGATCCTCGATTCGGAAGAAGAGCATGTCGACATGCTCGAAAAGCAGTTCGAGATGATCGAGCGGATGGGCATCCAGAACTATATCCAGCTTCAGTCGAAGCCCGCGCACGACTGACGCGCTGTCGGCCGGCCCGTTCGCGGGCCGGCCCCATAGCTCAGGCTTGCTTGCGGCCAAATCCCGCGGCGACGGCGGGACGGCGGAAAGGCCCAGTGGCCACCACCGGCGCGGCCGAACGGCTGATCTCCCGCTCGAAATGGGCGAGCGTCTCGATCAGCAGCGGCCGCAACTGCAGTATTTCATCGTCCAACTTTTCCGGCGGAGCCTGCATTTCGACGCTGTTTCGAGCGCTCTGCTCGATACGCTCGGCCAGCGCCCCCAGCGCCTCCCCGCCGAACTGAAGCGAATCGCCCTTGAGCGTATGGGCCGGACGCACCATCGCGACAGCGTCGCGGATCCGGTATGCCTGCTCCACGGCCACCACATATTTGGCGGCATCCTCGCGATAATAGCCGAGGATTCTCGGAAAATCGCTGCCGATCAGATCGCGGGTCTCACCGAACGTCGTCCAGTTCACCACACGCATGCCGCTATGAGCCATGTCTCGTCCCTGTTCGCACCCTGCCAGGTTCGACTCACCCTAGGTGTGGGGCGTAAACGAGCGGTTACTCTAAGACTATCGTATTACACCGTATTTCCGCTGCGTCGGCGGAGGACGAAAAGCGTCGCTCAGCCCGCCGGGACCGATATGTGCCAGCCATGATCTTCCTCGGCGGGCTGCACGGTCCATCCGCGCGCAGCCGCAAGCGCGGCGATCTCCCCGGGCGCGATCGGATCGTCGGCAAGAATCAGCACCTCGGACGCGCCATCGCGCACCGCCTTGGCCAGGCGGACGACGGGCCACGGACACCGCATGCCGCGCGCGTCGATGCGCGTCGCAGTCACGTATCGAAGGGATTGCGCGGTGCGCGGACGGTGAGCCGCACCGGCACGGCGCCAAAACCGAGTTCGCGTCTTATGCCGTTGACGAGATAGCGGCGATAGCTCTCCGGAAGCTGGTCGACCCGCGTCCCGAACAGGATGAAACTCGGCGGCCGCGTGCGCGCCTGCGTGAGATAGCGAAGCTTGATCCGCTTGCCGCCCGGTGCAGGCGGCGGGTTGGCCTCGATCGCCTTTTCGAACCAGCGGTTGAGCCGGCCGGTTGAGACGCGCATCGACCAGGCCTCGCGCGTTTCATGCGCCACCTGCAGCAGCTGATCGACGCCGCGGCCCGTCGCGCCCGACACCGTGAGCAGCGGCAGGCCCTTGACCTGCGCCAGCCCCTCGTCGAGCGCCGCGCGCACCCCCTGGAACAGCGACGGCGGGTCGACCGCGACGTCCCATTTGCTGAGCGCGATGATCAGCGCCCGGCCCTCCTGCAACACCTTGTCGGCAATGCGCAGATCCTGCGCCTCGAGCCCAAGGGTCGCGTCGAGGAGAAGGACCACGACCTCGGCGAAGTCGACCGCGCGCAGGCCATCGGCCACCGACAGCTTCTCGAGCTTGTCCTGCACCTTGGCACGCTTGCGCATGCCGGCGGTGTCGATCAGGCGGATCTTGCGGACCTCGCCGTCGGGCGCATGCCAGTCCCAGTCGATCGCGATCGAATCGCGCGTGATGCCCGCCTCGGGGCCGGTGATCATCCGCTGCTCGCCGAGGATCTGGTTGATCAGCGTCGACTTGCCGGCATTGGGGCGCCCGACGATCGCGAGCTTCAGCGGCCCGCGTGCCTCCTCGTCTTCGGACTCCTCCTCCTCGACGCCGAATTCGTCATTGTCCTCACGCTCGACATGCGGGCGCAACGCATCGAACAGGTCGACGATACCCTCGCCATGCTCGGCCGACAGCGGCACCGGCTCACCCAGGCCGAGGCCGAAGGCTTCATAGATGCCATGTTCGGCGGCCTTGCCCTCGGCCTTGTTGGCGATGACGATCACCGGCGTGTCGGAAACGCGCAGCCAGTTGGCGATCTGCTCGTCGAGCGGGGTCAGGCCGGCGCGGGCGTCGATCATGAACAGCGCGACATCGGCTTCGTCGACCGCCGCCTGGGTCTGTGCCCGCATCCGGCCCGGCAGCGTCTCGGGATCGTCGGTTTCGAAGCCGGCGGTGTCGACGATCTTGAATTCCATGCCGAGCAGCGACGCGTCGCCCTCGCGACGGTCGCGCGTCACGCCCGGGCGATCATCGACCAGGGCGAGCTTCTTGCCGACAAGACGATTGAACAGCGTCGACTTGCCGACGTTCGGGCGGCCGACGATGGCAACGGTGGGGATATGTTTCATGGAGGCCCCTTACAGGGACCGGAGCCTTTTGTTTAGCCCGAGTCTTCGTGCCCCGGCGCCAAGCCGGCGGGAGGCACGCCCGGGATCAGCGATAGGCGACGAGCCGGCCCTTGTCGGTGAGGACGAGAAGCATGTTGTCGGCCACCACGGGTGCTGCATAGATGGTGTCGCCGAGCTTGATCGTCCGGCCCACCGCGCCGTCGGCCACGCCAACCTCGACCAGCTGGCCGAGCGTGTTGGTGAGAAGCAGACGACCACCTGCGAGCACCGGCCCCGACCAGCTGACCGACTGCTTCTTTTTCTTCTCGTTCTTCCAGCGCGGCAGCTGGGTCTGCCAACGGACGCGGCCACCGGTGCGGGTGATGCACAGCAGGCGCGCATCGTCGGTCACGAGGAAGATCCACTCGCCCGCGACGACCGGCGTCTCAAGACCGCCGACATTGACCTCCCACAGCCGCTGGCCGGTAAGGATGTCCATCGCGATCATGCGGCCGCCGGCGCCGATCGCATAAGCGCGGCCCTGGTCGATCACAGGCGAGGCGTCGATATCGACCAGGCTCGCGACCGAGGTGTTAATGCTCGTGCGCGACAGCGAATCCTGCCACACGACACGGCCATTCTCATAGCGATAGGCGGTCAGCTCGCCCGACGAGAAGCCGGCGATGACGGTGCCCTGACCGATCGCGGGCGCACCCGCGCCGAACACGCCGGCATTCTCCAGGCTGCCGCTGGCCGACCACAGCGTCTCGCCATTGGCTTCCTTCAGCGCATAGAGCTGGTTGTCCTGGCTCATCACATAGACGGAGTCGTTGCCGATCGACGGCGCGCCGCGCAGCGGCCCGCCCAGGTGGACCTTCCACAGCTGGCTGCCGGTCCCCGCGTCGAAAGCCCCGGTGTCGCCGACGCCGTTGGTCGCATAGACCTTGCCGTTGCTGTAGCTGACGCCGCCGCCGAACAGCGACGCCTTGTTGCCGTTCTTGTCCGACAGGACCGCTTCCCACACCGCAGCCCCCGTCTTCAGGTCGAAGGCATGGATGCGTGCGTCCACGTCGATCACATAGACGCGGCCGCCGCCGACCACCGGACCCGCCGCAAGGCGCGCCTTGCTCGTCGAACCGGCGATCTTGCGGCTCCAGGCCACCGAGAGCTGCTGGCCCAGCGAAACATGGCCGATCGCCTTGGCGGCGTTGCCGCCCGGCTGCGGCCATTCGGGGTTGAGCTGCTCGCCCGGCACGGTGACCGGCACCACGCCCAGCGTCGGATCGGCCTCGATGTCGGTGTCCGAGCTCAGGACCGCGATGCGCTGGCCCACGACCGGGGTCTTGGGCTTCTTGCGCTCGCCGCCCCCGAAGATGCCGCAACCGCCGAGGGTCGTCATGATCGCCAGCCCCGCGGCGGCGGCGAAAAGCTTCCGGTTCATTCCGATCAATCCTTGTCAGCGGGGGCGGTCGCCGTCGCCCGTGCGGCGGCCTCGTCGACGTTCACGCCCAGGCTGGTGGCGAGGCGTGCGGCGCGGACGCGCAGCGTGTCGGGTGCTTCCTTGTCGCGCGCCACGGCGGCGAGCAGACGCCCTGCCTCCGCGGTGCGGTTGAGCTGGAGCATGGCGATGGCGGTCATCTCGCCCGCCGTCGCGAAAAAGGGGTGCCCCTCGATCGTCAGGGGCTTGAGCCGGTCGATGATCTGCTGCGGCGGCAGCGTGTCATATTCGAGGAGTGTCTGCCGGATCAGCGCGATGTC
The DNA here is from genome assembly GCF_011044255.1 of Rhizorhabdus phycosphaerae. Lineage (NCBI taxonomy): Bacteria > Pseudomonadati > Pseudomonadota > Alphaproteobacteria > Sphingomonadales > Rhizorhabdaceae > Rhizorhabdus > Rhizorhabdus phycosphaerae. Next base: position 2,807,845 of record NZ_CP049107.1, on the reverse strand, counting down.
GCGATAAGGCTGGGCGGCATCCTCGTCGGCGGCGATGCCGGCAAAGATCGCGGCGGCGCCCTTGGTATCGCCCTTGTCGACCGCCAGCGCGGCCTTGGTCATCAGGCCCGACACGCGGTAGCCCGAGCCTCCCCCGGCGATCAGCTCGTCGGCCTTCTTGGCGGCATCGGTCTTGCGCGCGGCCTGCACGTCGGCGATCAGCGCGCCCATCGTCTCGCCCTGCTTTTCGGCGGCCTTCTGCTGCTCGCCGCGCCAGAAGAGGAACGCCGCCAGCCCGGCGAGAAACAGCGCGACCGCGATCAGCGCCAGCTTGCCATAATGTTTCCAGACCTTGAGGAGCTGCTCCTGGCGAAGCTCTTCGTCGACTTCACGGACGAATGCGTCCTCGGTGGGCGGCAATGAGGCCAAGAACAATCTCCACAACAGGCGGTGCCGGCCCTCTTAGCGGGCGACAGGGCCCCGTGCCAGAGCCAATAGATATGCGCGATGAACGGGTGCCGGGGCCTCAGGCCTTGGGCTGATAGGTCTGCTCGGCGGTCGGAAAGCGCCGCGCGCGCACATCCTCGGCATATTCGGCGACGGCCGCGTCGATCTGCGTCGCGAGCTGCGCATATTTCTTCACGAAGCGCGGCACGCGATCGAACATGCCCAGCATGTCGTCGATCACCAGTACCTGGCCGTCGCAGTCGGCCGATCCGCCGATGCCGATCGTGGGAATGTCGATCGCACGCGTCATCTCGACCGCCAGCGGTTCTACCACCCCCTCGACGACCAGCGCGAAGGCCCCCGCCTCGGACACCGCCTTCGCGTCGCCGATCAGCTTGGCATATTCTTCCTGGCTGCGCCCGCGGGCGCCATAACCGCCGAGCGCGTTGACCGCCTGCGGGGTGAGCCCGACATGGCCGATCACAGGAATACCGCGCGCCGAGAGGAAGGCGATCGTCTCGGCCATCGCCTCGCCGCCTTCGAGCTTGATCGCCGCCGCGCCCGTTTCCTTGAGGACCCGCGAGGCCGAGCGGAACGCCTGTTCGGGGCTTTCCTCATAGGAGCCGAACGGCATGTCGACGACGACCAGGCTGTGGTAGCTGCCGCGCACGACCGCCGCGCCATGCGCGATCATCATGTCGAGGCTGACCGGCAGGCTCGACGGCAGGCCGTAGAGCACCTGGCCCAGGCTGTCGCCGACCAGCAGCATGTCGCAATGCGGATCGAGGATCTGTGCCATGCGGATCGTGTAGGCGGTCAGCATCACCAGCGGCTGCTTGCCCTTGGCGGCGCGGATCGCGGGCACGGTGAGCCGCTTCATCGGCGCCGGCGTCGGGTTCGCGCGGCTGGTGGCGGTGTCGATCTGGAAGGTGGACATTATATTTCTGCCTCAAGCGCCGGCGGCCACATCCGTGGCCTTGGCTATCCTCGCATAAGCTCGGGCGCGCGGTCGCGCTTGCGGTGCCCTGCGGGCTCCGACGTTAAGCCCGGCGTCGGAACATGTACATGATTGGCAAAGCCGGGCCCTCAATTGCCGGCGGCCACATCCGTGGCCTTGGCTATCTTCGCATAAGTTCGGGCGGCCTTTGGCCTTGCGGAGCCCTTGCAGGCTCCGATGTTAGGCCCGGCGTCCGAACATGTACATGTTCCGCGAGACCGGGCCTCAAGCGTCGGCGGCCACATCCGTGGCCTTGGCTATCCTCGCATAAGCTCGGGCGCGCGGTCGCGCTTGCGGTGCCCTGCGGGCTCCGACGTTAAGCCCGGCGTCGGACCATGCACATGGTCCGCAAGGCCGAATGGCCGCACGAGCTTATGCGAGGAAGCCAAGCGGGGCGGAGGCCCCGCGCCCGGCGTCTGAGGGTTATAGCATCCCCAAGGCAGCCATGTAGGTTTCGAGGATCATCGCCTCTTCCTCATGCTCGCCCTTCTTCTTCTTGCGGATGGCGAGCAGCTTGCGGACGATCTTGGTGTCGTAGCCGCGGCTCTTCATCTCCGACATCACGTCCTTGATGTCGTCGGCGATGCCCTTCTTTTCCTCTTCGAGGCGCTCGACCCGCTCGACGAACAGACGCAGCTCCTGCGCCGCGATGCTGCCCTTGTCTTCGGTCGTGTCGGCTTCGGCCATGATTCGTCTATCCCTGCGTTCGGTGAAGGCGAGACGCTGTAGAGGCAGCCGCCCCGACGCTCAACGGCGAATAAGCGGACGGCCCGCGACCGGTCGCATCGGCAGCGGGTTTATGCAATCGATGGCATTACCGTGACGGAGGGGGTTGTCATCCGCGCCCGCCGGACTATCCCCTGTCGCATCCTCCCCCGATAGAGATCAGGAAAAGACACGTGGAGAGCCAGATTTCCCCCCGCCAGCGCAAGGTTCGCGTGCTGGCCACGCTCGGCCCGGCAAGCGCCTCGCCCGAGATGATCGCGCAGCTGTTCAAGGCGGGCGCCGACGCCTTCCGCATCAACATGAGTCATGGCACGCATGAGGACAAGGTGCCGCTGGTCCAGGCGATCCGCGCGATGGAGAAGGAACTCGGCCGCACCACCACGATCCTGTTCGACCTTCAGGGCCCCAAGCTGCGCGTCGGCAAGTTCGCCGAGGGCCGCGTCCTGCTCGAAACCGGGCAGCCCTTCCGCCTCGACCGCGATCCGACGCCCGGCGATGCGACCCGCGTCGAACTGCCCCACCGCGAGATTTTCGAAGCGCTGCGCCCCGGCACCCGCCTGCTGCTCGACGACGGCAAGCTCGTCCTGCGCGTGCGCAACGTCCACGCGGACTGGATCGACACGCTGATCGAGGTCGGCGGCCCGCTGTCCAATTCCAAGGGGCTCAACGTCCCCGACGTGATCGTGCCGATGGCCGCGCTGACCGAGAAGGACCGCCGCGACCTGACCTTCGCCTGCGAGCATGGCGCCGACTGGATCGCGCTCTCCTTCGTCCAACGGCCCGAGGACGTGGCCGAGGCGCGCCGCCTGATCGGCGGCAAGGCGGCGCTGCTCGCCAAGATCGAGAAGCCGGCGGCGGTCGAGCGGCTCGAAGAGATATTGGAGCTGGCTGACGCAGTGATGGTCGCGCGCGGCGACCTGGGCGTCGAGCTGCCGCCCGAGCGCGTGCCGCCGATGCAGAAGCGCATCGTCGAGACCGCACGCCGCATGGGCCGCCCGGTGGTCGTCGCGACGCAAATGCTCGAATCGATGATCGTGTCGCCTTCGCCCACCCGCGCCGAAGTGTCCGACGTGGCGACCGCCATCTATGACGGCGCCGACGCGGTGATGCTGTCGGCCGAATCGGCGAGCGGCCAATGGCCCGAAGAGGCCGTCTCGATGATGAACGCCATCGCCATGTCGGTCGAAAGCGACCCCGGCTATGCCGCGCGCCTGCATTTCACCGAGACGCTGCCCGACGCGACCACCGCCGACGCGCTGGCCGAGGCCGCCGCGAGCATCGCCGAGACCGTATCGGCGAGCGCGATCGTCTGCTTCACCTTGTCGGGCTCGACCGCGCGCCGCATCGCCCGCGAGCGCCCGATGGTGCCGCTGATGGTGCTGACCCCCAACTGGCGACCGCGCGCCGCCTGGGCCTCCTCTGGGGCGCCCACGCCGTCCGCACCCGCGATGTGGCCAGCTTCGAGGAGATGGTCGCCAAGACCAAGCGCATGGTCCTGCGCCACAAGCTGGCGAAGGCCGGCGACCGCATCGTGGTCGTCGCCGGCGTCCCCTTCGGCACGCCAGGCTCGACGAACATGATCCATGTCGTCCGGCTGACCGGCGACGAGCTGAAGGGTTATGGGGCGTAAAGCTTAGAGGCGTAGAGAGGTCTAGGTTGTGCGCTTTAAGCCATGAGATCCCATCAAAGCGCCTTTCACGCAAACCCCTGTGGCCTTCTGACTAGCCTTCGATGTTGCTCGCCTGTATGCGCCGCCTGATTCGTGCTAAAGCCCAAGGCAATCTAGGAGCGCATCACTGATGTATGATGCCCGAGCGGTCGCCAACTTCTTGCTGGATTGCGCTGACAATTGCCATAAACCGCTGACGAATATGGAGCTTCTTAAGCACATATATTATGCGCACGGTTGGCATCTCGCGTCGGAGGACAAGCCGCTTATTTCCAATAGGATCGAGGCTTGGGAACATGGCCCAGTCATCAGAGCCGTTTATGACGCGTTTAAAGTCTTTGGCAGCTCGCCGATCACTTCTCGGGCCAGGATTGTCGATTGGGCCACCGGAGAGGAACGGATAGCGGAGGGGATCTTCAGCAGAGAGACCGCCTCCCTACTCCAAGCTACCTTGACCTATTACGCCGGATATGGAGCTTTTGAACTATCCGCCCTTACCCATGAACCTGGGGGTCCATGGCATCGGGTCTGGCATCGGGCAGATGGCCGTGTTCGAATGAACATGGAGATCACCAATGAGCTGATTAAGGCTCACTTTCTGGCATCCTCCAAAACGGCTAATGTTCAATAGTGGATAGTCGTTGCAGGAGTCATATTTGAGGGGTTATCTTATAGCATGCCTCTCCCCATCCCTCCGCTGCAGGATGTCGTAAGACTTACCGGCAATGACGTCGCCAGCACGGTTGTAAATTACCGGAGGCATTTGGAGAGCCCCGGACCGATGTGGGGTTACGACCCTGCGAAGCGGCAAGCCAGAGCGGTCTTTAGCCTAGAGATGTCGCGTGAGGCCGCAATCAAAGCATGCGGGCAGCGAGGCCATGAAGCGGGCCGCGTTTTTAACGAGCAAGTCGGTGGCTTGATCTGGGATGTGGCCAACGAGCGCGGAAAGTTTATCTGCCATCCAATTACTCCACGCTTCCTAAACCTGCGCGCCGATATCGCGATCAAGGTTGATCCCCAGTTCCTGTTCGTCGACGGCGGAAGGCCGTTTTTTTTCTATCTTCAGCCCCGCAAAGGACATGTTCCGAACGGTTCAGGTCTCCAGGTTATTGCGTCTGCGATCCACTCACTCTTTGCAGTGGACGAGGCCGAGAATGCCGGACTCCTTTTGCTCGATCTCAGTCAGCCGGAGGGTTGTCAGGATAGAGCGGTAGCAGCTTACGATTTCGATGAATTGCCACCGTTACCGTCGTCCGAAATGGAGCGCTTTTTTCAGCGCTTCGTGGATGCCTATGACATTGTTTCTAAAGAAGGCGTGATAAGAAAAGCGCGCAGACCTCGCCCCGAGGCCGACAAGGGTGAAGATCTCTTCGGTCCTCTTGGTTGAATTATACTGAAGTTGGTTGGAGGCTGAGGTACCGTGCGACTTCGATTCTACGCCGCAATCATAGTTTTCCTCGGATCCTACCTCCCGCTTAGTGTAATTTTGCTCGTTCAGAATGTTAGGTTCGATCTCTGGGGCACACCATTCTGTGACAGGTTTAGCCTTTCCGGGTGCGAGATACCTCTCCGCGAGCCCGCGATCAGCCTAAGCTTTTTACTTGTTTGCCTGCTATGCTTCGCCTTCACACTTATCGTGGTTAGGGCGATCAGAGTCCAAAAGAAAATATCCGTTTCTGAAGTGAAACACATTCCCGCAGATCTTATGAACTATGTTCTGCCCTATGTGGTTTCATTTATGGGGATCGATTATAGTGATGTCGGAAAATTTGCAGGATTTATCGTATTTCTCATCTGGATATTTATCATAACCTACAGATCCGAAAGGATAGTTATGAATCCAGTTCTTGTAGTTTTTGGATGGAAGCTATTTGAGATCAAATACAGTAACCCGGGTGGACAAGTAGTTTCGACCGCAATGGCTTTATCTAACATTGAGCTGAACGTGGGAACTACTTATAAGACCAATGCTATCCAGGATGTGATTATTGTAAAATAGGGGGGCGAGATGGCCGCGCTGGATGATTTTAGGGCATTCGACGTCAACGGGGGGTCCCTCAGCTTATGGACGTTCCGTAAATCCGTAAGGCCCGGCGCCACGATACCCACATACACTGGTCACTGGGTTGCGATTACCGAGACGCTAGAGAGCGCCCTTAAAACGGCTATCATTACCGCTCGCGACCAAATAACGGAAACGATTGAGTACGACCTGCTGGCTCAAAATAACGAGTCCAGCGCCCTCACAATTACAACGATGGAAACCAACGCGGGCCTTATTGTTGATGCCGCCCAGGACGAGTTAGACACAAAGAGAGCCCGGTCTCTCAAGCACCTCCAAAACACAGACTTCTATAGCGCTAAGATATTCTCTAACGGGCAAACGCTTCACGCCGTGGCCAAGACGAATAACTCGTGGCGAACAAAAAAGGTGTCGGGACTTATACCGGTCGTTTTTTCGGATGACGAGTTGGAAGTTGAGCCTGACCCCGCCTTTTCTTTGTCGAAGTATTTTGACTTCTTTGTCTTGGATTCTAATGTCTTGATATCTGACAAGGGTGATTTCGAGTCTGTCGTTAATTACAAGCAAGCCCATCTTGAAGAATTTACCGCCTTACAGGCTGAGGCGGATTTTTCAGGCATATTCACTGACACGGCCGAAATTGCGGCGTTCGTGGGCTCGAACAAGATACAACTGAGACGAGCATTCGCCATCCGTCAGAAGGGGCATTATAAAGATGCCAACTTCATGAACCTGTTGCGCACAAATTTTTCACAGGCAGGTTTAACCATTAATTATGACGCGGCGGGACGCATTATTCCCTGCGCCGCAACATGCCCAGACATTTTTCAGGCTTTGCTCGACCACCGCCTGATGTCCCGGTTTTCCGAGAAAAATTATGATGTTCAGAGCACTTCCGACGTTTAAAACGTCCTAATTCAACCTATTTCGCCAGAAGCGCGAGCCACAGCCGCTCGCCGCTTGTCATTCCTGATCGGCGTCTAACAACGTCCTCGGTTCTATCCCAAGTGCCTCTGCGAGCCGACCTAACGCCCGCACACTCGGATTGCGCCGGCCTCTCTCAAGGTCGCTGACATAGCTGCGCTCCATACCGCACTCGAGCGCCAACTGCTCCTGCGTCATGCCCCTTAGCTTCCGGTGATGCCGGACATTCAGGCCGAGAAGCTGCACCACATCCATAATCGGATGTGGCCGGTTCGGCTTCCCGACGTCTGTATACTAATCGTGTCATTTCTCTAGCTTTGGGCTCTGCTGTCGGTAAAACGATCGGTGGTGTGGGCCTGAACCGCGTCTCCACGAGGCGTTCTCTCAACCCACAAACAGGGGAAATCGATGATTACACCGTCGCAATTAGACCGCTTGGAAAAGCTCGCAGCCCTTCACCGGAACGGCGTCCTCAGCGATCAGGAATTTGAGCAGGAAAAGGCCAAGATTCTTGCCGAGAAGCCGAGCGCAATCAGAGCAGCTCTTGAACGAACCGCAGCACCAACAGCATCAACCAACGACGGCTTCTTCGATTGGGCGTTGCTGCCTCTGCACCGGTATGCCGATTTCGAAGGGCGCTCATGTCGGAAGGAGTTCTGGCTGTTCGCCTTGTGGACGGCGCTCATCTACATGCTCATGTTCTTCATGACGGCGATGAACGCGGGGCTCAATGATGGCCTTGGGTTCTTCGGCTGGCTAATACTGCTGGTTGCGCTGATCGCCGGCATCGGTCTTCTGATCCCCACTGTGGCAGTCCAGGTGCGTCGTTTCCACGATCAGAATAAGTCTGGCTGGTTCGCGTTATTGAACCTCATCCCCTACGTCGGCGGTATCGTGGTGCTCATCTTCATGTGCCTGCCCGGCACTCCCGGAGACAATCGCTTCGGCCCTGACCCGCTCAGATAGCATCAGTACGTCATCATCAAAATCATGGGCTCGGGGAGAAATCCCCGGGCCTTTTCTTTTGTCCAGAATGGAGCAATCCAATGATCGTCCTTCAATCATGGGCCGCCGTGGAGGCCGCTCTGAAAACACCCCTGGATGCTGGATTGAAAAGCATCCTGCGCGATCGTAACGCTCAGCTCTCTGGCTATGATGGCATTGCCACATTCGTCATCATCGAACCGGAGGATGATCCAGGCCAGATAGAGCCTCCACCGCTCATCAACCTCGTCGATGGATTCAGGTTTGGAGATTCCGGCTTCACGCCATCATGGGAGCATATCCAAGATCATGGCGGCTGGTTCGAACTGACCTACGTTCTGTCTGATGACGGCTTCGGCCATATCGTCCTGGTTCCTGACGCAGAGGGCATTGACGCGAACCTGCTGAAGCTCTGCCGGAATTACGTGGCGGAAGGCTGAAGCGAGCAGCCAGAGGGCCAGCAACACGCTGTCTCCCGCGAGCCCTCCTAAGCGATCCTACGATCAAGACCGTGCAGCGTCCTTCGGGGGCGCTTTTTTTTTCATGTCCAAAGGAAATCACCCATGCTGTCGCTTCATGACCGGCAGACGATGACGCACGCTCTAAGCCTGCCCATCGATCCCAAACTCCATGCCCTTCTTGCTGATCGCATCGCCCAGCTCACGCCTGAGTTGATTGGGATGACCCACTTCCTGATCGTCGAAGAGGGCGACACGAAAGCCGATCTTGTCCGAGAACTCGGCTTCTGCCCGCTCGATATCGTCGATGACGTACCTTCATGGGACTGGCTGCGCGACCGTGGCGGCTGGTTCGAGCTCATCATGACGGTGGGGGATAGCGGGTTTGCCTATCACCTGTTCGTTCAGGACGGGGACAGCCCCCTGCCAACCCTATGTCGGCGCAATGCGGAAGCGTTGCCATCATATATGATAGGCCCAGAATGAGAGCGATCGGCTATCTGGTCATCGCTGCTATCGCCATCGCTCTCCTGCAACGAGTGCTGGCGGTCCTCCTCATCGCTCTTTGCGCCTTGCTGCTGTGGGGCGTGTTCTTTCGCCCGGCTGAGACATTCGGCTTACTGTGCATAGGCCTTCTATCGAGCCTGCTGGAACGCAACCCTTGGGCAGGGGCCGCAATATTGGCGCTTCTTTGCCTGCTTGTGAAAATGCTTCCAGATCATGATTCAGCCGATTGACATCATTGGCTAGAGGAGTATCTGCGCCCTCGTTCTGTCGGACGCCGCTCATCATCCATGGGCCGCTACCGAAGCCCAGAGCACACGCCAGTGTCCCGGAATAAAACCGGACATGAACTAAACTCCGGCGTGTGCGGCATAATTCTATCTTCAAACCTCCACGCTGGAAGAAGCGAGGATTGGTTTGAGTTATGAGTTCTACCTTTCACATTCAGGTACCCAAGCCGACGCCATTCAATGGCCCGGTCCCTTCGACATTTTCTGCGCCGGACACCCCAAAAGGTGGGGAAGGAGGAAAGGAGGGAGGCCCGACCAGTGCGATCGAACCCGCGCCTGCGATCACACCTCCTTCACCCCCTTTGACCGTGCCCGTCGCGGAGATCGTCACCGCACCGCCTTCACCTCCTTCTGCCGAGGCGGTCACGGAGAATGTCATTCCGCTCGGCTTCCAGGGCGATGACATCTTCACGCCTGCCCCTGCGATCAATCCTGTGGTGGCTGCTGCGAAGGAACGCGATCTGTATCAAGGCAAGGTCGCACCTGGACAGCATCACATCACTTGTCCGCTGGCTTCGGAACATCAATCCGACGATGGCGCAGCAATCTATTTCGAGCCTTCAGAAAACCGGCCACTGGGACATTTTCATTGTCCACACAGACACAAGAACCCTTACGACATATCTGATCTGCTCAGGTGGCTTGACGTTCCGGTGCAGCAGGCTCGCTGCCAGCCGAAGATCTACATGGCGATCGGTGAACCGCATCGCGTGGTGAACGCTGCCGAAAAGGCACTGGCGGGCTCGGACAGATATTATCGTTCGGGCGAATCCATCGTCGAGGTCAAAACCGATCCCCGAACCGGAGATGTGGCGATCGAGGCGCTTTCCGATCAGGCGATGACGATGCGGCTTTCAGCTGCCGCCTACTGGGAGAAATATGACGGCAGGACAAAGAAGGTCGTTCGCTGCGAGCCTTCTGATCGGATCGTGAAGATGGTCCTCAAGGGCGATGGTCACTCCCTCTTGCGTCCGTTGAGCGGCCTCGCTCGGCAACCCTTCTTCCGCAGGTCCAGTCATGAACTCGTGACGACGCCGGGTTATGATCCCGCATCAATGATCTATGCCGCGTTCGCTCCCAAGGAGTTCGCGCTCCCGGAGCCAACGCGAGAGAATGCGATGGAAGCCCTCCGCATACTCAAGCAACTCGTACATGAGTTCCATTTCGACGACCCTGTCGATTGTTCTGCGGCGCTCTGTGCGATGTTGACTGCCGCGATCAGGCCGTCCTTGCCACTGGCTCCTGCATTCAACATTTCAGCCTCTATGCCGGGAAGCGGAAAGAGCTATCTGGGTTCGGTGATCGCGCCTTTCGCTGGTCCAGGATTGCCGCTGAATGTCAGCTATCCAACGACTGCCGAAGAAGCCACCAAATCGATCCAATCATTCCTGATCGGTCAGCCGCCGGTGATCATGTTTGACGACATGCAGACCAACTGGCTCCCGCATGGGGCGCTCAACCGAATGCTCACGAGCGAGACGATCACGGACCGGCTTTTGGGAACGAGCCGAAGCGTCACCGTCAGCACGGCTTCGTTCTTCATGGGCACAGGCAACAATGTCGAACCGATCCGGGATATGTGCCGTCGCGTCGTGACGATCTACCTCAATGCCAAGACCGACTCCCCGGTGACGCTCAGCTACAGGTTCCGACCGGCTGAAATGGTTCAGCAAAGTCGTGGCCATTATGTCAGCGCCGCATTGACTATCATCCGTGCATGGCTTGCGGCGGGTAGCCCGAAGGCGAATATTCCCAACATCACCAGCTACGAACGTTGGAGCGATCTTTGCCGTCAGCCGCTTGTCTGGTTGGGACAGGCCGATCCAGCAGGAAGTCTGATCCGACAGGTGGAATCCGATCCCGATGCCGAAACGCTCGGCGCGTTTCTCAGGGAATGGTACGAATGCCTGGGTGAAGATACTGTCACCGTTCGCAGGCTGGTCGATCAGGCTGAAAAGTTCGACGATCTCAAGGATGCTCTTTTCGAGCTGCCTGTCACCGAACGCGGCGAGATCAATCGCAGCAAGCTCGGCTGGTATCTCAGCAAGAACCTGAAGCGCACCGTGGGCGGACTCCAACTTCACAAGGCGGAGTTTTCCGAACGCACCGCCTGGAAGGTGGTGAAGGTGGGCGAAGTGGCCGAGCGTGTCAGACCATCAGGGCCTCCGAGCCAGAAGGCTTACGTCAGAATCTAATGGCGTGATCTCGACCGGGTGAGGGGCTCGCGGCGTATTGTTGTGGGCTCCCTCCGACCCGCAATGCCATCTCCTGGCCATTTTGACTGATCGCGCAGCGCCGTTCCGGGCGGTCCAATCCTGACCGTATCCGGGACGGTTCGGCGGCGATCCTCGATGTCTCAAATTATCTCACGTCCAGAAGGAAAAACCGTCATGCCCAACGTTAAGTTGGATTCCACGTTCGTTCAGACCGCGACCTGCCCAAAAGGCAAAAAGCGTGTCGATTTCTACGATGTCTCGGTCACGGGCCTTATCCTGACCGTCTATCCGAGCGGCAAGCGAACCTTCACTGTCCGTTACGACAACAAATATGGCGAGCTGAAGCAGTACAAGATCGGCAGCTATCCCGAAGTCTCGCTCGACCGTGCCAAGCGTAAGGCGCTGCAGATCAAGGGTCAGGCTGCTCTGGGTGAGGATCCTGCCGAGGATCGGCGCATCGTTCGCGCCATTCCGACCGTCAGCGAAGTGGCCGATCGCTTCATCGAGTATGTGCGCTCTTACAAATCCAGCCACTTCAACGATGAGCGTGCATTGCGGAACCACATCCTTCCGCGTTTCGGCAAACTGCGTCTCGATCAAGTGACACAGGAGGAAGTCGCTATCTTCCTCAAGGGCATGGTCAATCTCGGATATAAACCCGCGACGGCCAACTTCGTCCACGTGGTGTTCGGTCATCTGTTCCGCTGTGCAAAGCAGTGGGGCATTCCCGGCTCGGACGTGAATCCGGTCGATGGCATCAAGCATTTCGTCCTGAACAATGCCCGTGATCGCTATCTTTCAGCGGAAGAGGCCAAGCGGCTTCAACTGGCTGTGGAGTGCAGCGAGAATACCCAGCTGCAATATTTCATACCCCTTCTCCTCCTTACCGGAGTTCGGAAAAGCGAATTGATTCATGCCCGGTGGGAAGACTTCGATCTGGACAACCGGCGTTGGCGCGTCCCGAAATCCAAATCGGGATCGGCTCGTCACGTTCCGCTGTCCAGGGAGGCGGTCAAGATACTGAACAAGGTGCCGCGTTGGGATGACTGTCCCTATGTCCTTCCAAATCCACGCACCAAGAAGCCTTTCCGGTCCTTCTTTCTGGCATGGGACAATGCTCGCAAGAAGGCCGGTCTGCCCGAGGTTCGGCTTCACGATCTTCGCCATTCGGCTGCAAGCGCAATGGTCCAGGCAGGGCAGTCGCTCTACATCGTTGGGAAAGTGCTGGGACATGTCCGACCGACAACCACTCAGCGTTATGCCCATCTCGACGATCAGGCGTTGCTCGCGGCTGTCGATGCTGGCGCGAAAGTGATCGCTGGCGATCGGAGCCACGCGGTCGTCTGACCTTGCAATGGAGTTGCCGGGGTCGATCTCGGCAACTTCCAATCCGTTGACACAAAAAAGAGGGGGCCTGCAAAGCCCCCTCCGAGTTCGATTTCAATCTTAGGTGCCGGTCGATTTGAACGCATCCAGCCGCGAGTATCTTACGTGTCCGTTGGCTGGCCTTGTTAGGATCGGTTTCGGCCCGTGTATCCGTCGAGTTACTTGTTCTTGTGCTTCGTCAGGTCGACGGGGACGTAGCCCATGTTGGGCTTCGGCGTTGGCGGTAAGGGCTTTCCCTTCACACCAGTGATTTCGACTCCCTTGGGCGCTCCGCGCGCACCAACAAGACCGAATTGTGCCGAAACCGGGGCTTTCTGGCCGGGCTTGAACATCTTGCTCATGTAACTTCCTCCTTTCTACCATCACACCCCAGCAGTGGTGCCAAGACGAATCGGCAGGCACAGGATGTGGTATTTCCAACCGATTCGCAAGCCACATGTTTGTAGTTTGTTCCGCGCAACCAAAGTCTCTGATTTGACAGCACAAATCACGAACATCGTCGGCCTTGGGGGATTGATGGGCCAACTTTGGGCGCACTGTTGTCCCAACGCACGCTCTCCATTCCAGGGGAGCCACCCGTGATCACCTTGGGTTGGGACTTTGATGGGTTGGGCAAAAATCAGACGCGCGGAGCGTCAATTTCCCTTGCGCCACATAGGCCAGTCGCGACCTTTGGGTGATATGATCCATGTCGTGCGGCTGACGGGGGATGAGTTGAAGGGCTATGGGGGGTGAAATCACCGACCTGCCTGAAGGCACCTCAACCAGTTCCACGAGCAATCGCTTCGTCCGATCGGCGCCCATCCAAAAGGCGTGCATTGTAGGTTTGAATATGTTCTCCCTATGTTCTATACAAGAACAAGGAGAGTCGAATGGTCACAAGGTCAGGCTTCGATCGCTATAAGGGGATCGAATCGCTACCCAATCCGTGGGCGCCTCGACGGCGGCCGTTCCGGGTCGATGAGCACGGAAAGATCATCTATTTCGACGACGAAGACGAACTCGATGCCGCCCGTACCGCTGTCGAGGAGCCGCCAGTGCGATTGGCAGAACTCGGAAATCCAAGCTGGAATGGTTATGAGGCCATGCGTAAACAGGGGGAACGCCATGGCCGGGCCCTGCGGACAACAGCACAAGCCGCTAAAGATTTCTGGCACAACTATCGTGACATGCAGGCTGCCAATACCGATGGCGGCGACAAATACTTCCATTGCAAAGCCAATTGCGAAGCCTCTTCACTCGGCAACGCCGGAACATCTGTTGCTCAAACGATCAGCGACGGAAGGGAGTCGGTACAACTGCTGTTGAAGCCCCACCTTGCTGCGGACTCGCTCGCCGATCAGAAGGCAAATGCAGCCGGTCGAAAGGCGGGAAAGCGTCTTCGTGATGCTGGATCGGGGCCTGGACGATGCCGCGCAGCCTGCGAGCCATTTCGACCGAGATCTCTGGACGAGAGGTACTGACCATGCGGCGGCGAATAATCACCACGGCCGCGTTGCTCACGGCCCTCTACCTTGGCTGGTGGGCACGGGGCTTCGTCGATATCGACTCCTGTTTAGACGCGGGCGGGGCGTGGCATTATGGAGGAGACTACTGCCGGGGCATCGATTGAAAGCGAGCCCGGCTTCCGCCACACCTCTTCCACACACATCCTCCGGGGGAGCCGTCATGAAACCCGTCACCGCCCTTGCCGTCGCTGCCCTGCTGATGGGCGGAGCACCCCTCGGCGCCGCGCCGGAGGAGAAGGCGGACAAGGCGCCGGCTTCCACTACCCCCGCCCCCACGGAAGCATGGGCGCCCGAAGAGGTGCGCAGCAGTGGCAGCGTCACGGTCGGCGGTGCGCGCATTCCCTATCAGGCGATTGCGGGGACGCTGATCGTCCATCCGAAGGACCATGACGCGGACGAGGCGAAGGCGGGGGACAAGGACGCGCCTGAGGCGTCGATGTTCTACACCGCCTATGTCCGCACCGGTGTGCCGGCAGGGTCGCGGCCGGTCACCTTCCTGTTCAACGGCGGGCCGGGGTCGTCGACCGTGTGGCTGCACATGGGCGCCTTCGGGCCGCGCCGGGTGGTTACCGGGGATGCGGGGCAGGTCACCAGCGCGCCCTATCGCACCGTCGACAACGCCTTCTCGCTGCTCGATGCGTCGGACCTCGTCTTCGTCGACGCGCCCGGCACCGGGTTCAGCCGCACGCGCGGCAAGGACAAGGACAAGGCCTTTTACGGCGTCGACCAGGACGTCCACGCCTTTGCCGACTTCATCGTCCAGTTCCTCACCCGGCACGGGCGCTGGTCGTCGCCCAAATATCTGTTCGGCGAAAGCTATGGCACGATGCGCGCCGCCGGCCTCGCCAAAGCGTTGCAGGACGTCGACGTCGACCTGAATGGCGTCATCCTGCTGTCGGACATCCTCAACTGGGACCTGATCCCCGACGATCCGCAGACCAACCCCGGCGTCGACCTGCCTTATGTCGTGTCGCTGCCGACTTATGCCGCGACCGCCTGGTATCATCGCCGCGTCGCCGATCGCCCCGACGACCTGAAGGCCTTTCTGGCCGAGGTCGAGCGCTTCGCCACCACCGATTATGCGCTGGCGCTGATGCAGGGCAATGCGCTGCCCGAGGCGCAGCGGCAGGCGATCGCGGCGAAGCTGTCGGCCTATACCGGGCTGCCCACCGCCTATCTGCTGCGCACCAATCTCCGCATCGAATATGGCGCGATGCAGAAGGAGCTTCTGCTCGACCAGGGGCTGACCACGGGCACGCTCGACACGCGCTTCACCGGTTACACGATAGACCCGCTGTCGAAGGTCGCCGAGTACGACCCGCAGAGCGCGGCGGTGGGTGCGGCCTATGTCGCGGCGTTCAACGATTATGCGCGCGGCACGCTGCGCTATGGCGAGGGGCGGCCCTATCGCTCGGGCATCGATATCTATGGCAGTTGGGATTATAAGCATCAGCCGCCGGGCGCGGGCCAGCCGCTGATCGCGCTGCCCAATGTCCTGCCCGATCTGGCGGTGGCGATGAAGCGTAATCCGGCGATGAAGATCCTGGTGACAGGCGGCTATTATGATGTGTCGACGCCCTATTTCGCGGGCCGCTACGAGCTCAGCCACCTGCCCGTCCCGCCCGCGCTGCAGGCGAACATCGACTATAGTTATTATCCGTCAGGCCACATGGTCTATCTGCACGCGCCGTCGCTGCAGGCGATCCACGACGATGTGGCCGCCTTCATCCAGCGGAGTGCGAGCGGACGCTGATCCGCCTGCGCCCGCCCACGATCAGGCCATGACGTTCAGGCCGGCACGCGCTCCGCATGGCGCGGCGGGGCGATCCGGATCGGGCAGGCGACGGCGAGGTCGAGCACCGCATTGATCCGCCCGAGGCCGAGCCACTTCGCGCAGGAGGCGGTCAGGTCGGCGATCTCGGCCGCGCTGAAGGCGTCGCGCATCTCCTCCCAGAAAGCCTCGTCGAACGCCTGCTTGCCCGCGACGAAGCGCTCGGCGAAGCCGATCGCGAGCGCGATCCGCGGCGGATAGAGATGGCGCAGCGCCGGATCGTCGACGTCGCGATAGAAGGCCTCGTCGAGCCCGAAGGCCGCCATGTCGGCGACACGCGCTCCCGAACAGGGTTCGCAGCCGTTGAGATGCGCGATGCGGATGCGTGCCGCCTCATGCTCGGGCACCGACAATATCGTATCGGACTGGATCAGGTCGCTGAAGCGGTTCGCCGCCTCACCCGTGGCGGGCGGCAGCAGGCTCCACATCCGTTCCCATTCGCTCTCCGGCCCCTCGGGCAGGTCAATCCGTGCCATGCTCGCTCTCCTGTCTATGCCGACTCAGGTCGGTCGACAGCAGCCTCGCGCAGGGGGGCGCTACTTCCTAGCCCTCGTTAAGGTCAGGGTCACCGATCAGCGGCCGAGCGGCGGGCCGATCGCCGGACAGGTGCCGGCGCGGGTCATGTCCGATGGCCAGCGCAGTTCATAGGTGACGAGGAAGCCGTCATGGTCGGACAATTCCGGCCCGCTCGCGCCCCCGTCGAACATCGCCTCCACCCGGATCGGGCGGATCGCGACGCGGTCGCCCGGCTCGAAGAATTGCAGGTCCTGCGTGTCCATCCACGGCGCGTCTCCGTCCCAGGACAGGCGCACATCGCAGCCATGCGCTCCGCCGAGACACTGTTCGTGGACGAGGCCGAGCGACTGATAGCGTGAGAAATTCTCCCAGCGCTCCTCCGACTTGCGCATGTTGAAGTCGCCGCCGAAGACCAGCGGATGCGTCGGCTCATGGGTGCGCCGGATGAAGAAGGACGCCTCGAGCGCCTGCCGGTCATGCGCCGCGGCGTTGCGGACGTTCGACGCCTTGGACGCGCCGCGCGCGTTCATATGGGTGTTGTACAGGTCGACCGGCACCGGCACGCCCGGAATGCCGAGGCGCACCAGCATGATCCCCTTGTTCGCGAGGCAATCGATTCCCGCACAGGAACGGCGGCCATAGGCCTCTGCCCGGTGGTCGAGCAGCGGGTAGCGCGAGGCGATGGCCAGGCCGCTGCTGGTGAGCTTCAGCCCCAGTTCGCCGAGCAGCCAGCGGGTCCGGCCCGGCAGCTTTTCCCGCGTGGCGGGTCCCGCCGGCGTCATCCGGCGCGGGCCGCCGGCGATGGCCGGATAGCCGCTGTCCGCCAGCGCCTTCTTGGCCGGGCCGCTGAACATCTCCTGGAACAGGACGACGTCGGGCGCGCGCCCTTCCGCGCGCATCGCCGCGAGGCGCCGCCCGATCTCACGCAGCTGCGGCCCACGCCCCGACCGGGCGGGCCAGCTCAGCCCTTCGACATTATAGGTGAGCACCGACAATTCGGTCGTGGTGAAGCGCCCATCCGCCGACCGCATCAGGCGCGGCGCCTCCGCCTGCTGGCAGTTCAGCGCACGGCGCGGCAGCGGCGTCGCACAGGCGGCCAGAAGCGTGAGGAGGAGCAGCGCAGCCGTCGCGCGGCTCCGCCTGTTGTTCACCGTCATCCGATCGCGCACCCGGCCTCCTGTCCGTCCACCCCGCTCATGACGGGATCGGATGAAACTGCCAAGCCGCGAGGCGGCGGCGAGGGCTGATCAGCCCTCACGCGCGGATCGCCAGAGAGCGCTCTTCCGATGGCAGAGGAAGAACGGGAAACGGCCCGCCCTGCCGCCTACCGTCCCAAGGGTGCGCCGGGACGATCTGCGGAGGTGCGGGCCGAGCTGTCCGGCCTGGGCCGGACGGCCCCCCACGCCCGAGAGGGGTCGGGCGATTCTTACGGCGGCGTCCAGGAGGAGGGGATGTAGACGCCGCCGTTTCCGGCCAGGCCGAAAGGGGTCAATTCTTGCGGAAGGCGTCCTCGATGCTGACGACGCTCACCACAAGCATGAAGAGCGCGGCCGCCGCCACCGGCAGAAAGAGATAATGGTCACCGATGAAGCTGATCATGTCGCTGTCTCCTCGTTCGATGAGAGGAGTTTCGCGCGGCGCGGGTGATTCGCATTTGATCGAGGTCAAAGGATAAAAAAACTTGCGCAGCGTCGGGCTGCGTCAGAGCAGGCCACGCCGCTCCAGTTCGGCGTGCAGCGGTTCGGCCCCATGGAAATGATGGCCGGCGATGCCCAGCGCCTCGGCTGCGCGAACATTGTCTTCCCGATCGTCGACGAAGATCGCCTCGTGCGGAGCGAGGCCGAAGCGGTCGAGGGCGAGACGGTAGATGGCGGGATCGGGCTTCACCAGCCGCTCGGTGCCAGACACGACGACATCCTCGAACAGGTCGAAGATCGCAGCCTCGCGCGCCCGGAAGGGCGGCCAGAACTCATCGCTGAAATTGGTGATGGCGTAGAGCGGCACGCCCCGCGCATGCAGCGTGCTGACAATTTCGCCCATGCCCGGCAGCAGGCCGGTGACGGTGTCGGAAAAGCGGGGACCGAAGGCCGCTATCGCGCTTTCGAAGCGCGGCCATTGCGCGATCAGCTCGGCGCTCGTTTCGGCGAAAGGCCGGCCGGCATCATGCTGATTGTGCCAGTCGAGCGTGACGACGTCGCGCAGAAACAGTTCAAGCTCGTGCGTGGGCACGAGCTTCTGGAAGAACTGCCGGAGATTCCAGTCGTAGAGCACATTGCCGACATCGAAGATGACGGCGCGCGTGCGACCTTCGACCAGCGGATCGATCAGCCCTGACGCGCCTTGAAGCGGCGGTTGGTCTTGTTGATCACATAGGTGCGGCCACGGCGACGGATCACGCGGTTATCCCGATGGCGGTCCTTGAGGGACTTGAGCGAATTGCGGATCTTCATGGCGAACGCGCCTGCTTTCTAACCTGATATGTTGAAAAACGAGGCGTCCCCCTATGGTCTGGCGCGGGGCGAGTCAATGTCTGTTTTGCCCGAAAGGCCGTTCTGCTGCGGTCGATCGGGCGCGTTTCGACGATAATGAACGCTCTTTCATCCGCCGTCGCGGCGAATCGTTCATGGACAGTCCAGATTTCATGATGCACCCAAAACGACGCTCCGGCGTTGACCATGGAGCATCGGCCGGAGGTTGGAAATGAAGACGATTTTGTCCAAGGCGATCCTGCTGGGCTGCGCCGCCGCGTTGGCGGGCTGCGCCGCGCAGACCCCCGAGGTGCGCGTGACCCGTTTCCATCTCGGCCAGCCGATCGCATCGGGGGACATAGCGGTCACCTCGCGCGACCCGACCCTGGCCAAGGACCTCGAGTTCCAGACCTATGCCGGCATTGTCGCATCCGAACTGCGCCGGCTGAACTTCAGCGTCGCCCCCGATGTCGCCAAGTCGGAGCAGGTCGCGGTGATCGACGTCGAGCGCAATTGGCGCCCGACCGGTCAACGCAGCGGGTCTTCCATGTCGATCGGCCTGGGCGGCAGCAGCGGCGGCGGCTGGGGCGGTGGCACCGGGGTCGGCCTCGGCGGCTCCGTCAGCTTCCCGATCGGCAAATCGAAGGAGCGGATGGACGTCGCCACGCGCCTGTCGGTCCAGATCAAGCGCCGCTCGGAAGGCACGGTGATCTGGGAAGGTCGGGCGGAGACGATCTCCCGCGACGGTGCCCCCGAATCCGCGACCGAAGCGGCCGTCTCGCGCCTCGCCTCGGCCCTGTTCAGGGACTTCCCCGGCCGTTCCGGCGAGACTATCACGGTGAAATGACAGCATTTGACGGCATCGCCATTTCCAGCCGCTTCGACAGCGGCAACATCTCGGTCCTCGGTCGCGAGGGGAATCGCTTCGACCTCGCCATCGTCAAGGACCACCAGTCCGACTTCTACCAGTGGTTCCACTTCCGCCTGACGGGCGCGAAGGGCGTTCCGCTGGTACTGCGCATCGGCAATGCCGGCGGTGCCGCCTATCCGCAGGGCTGGACCGACTATCGCGCCTGCGCCTCGTCGGACCGCGAGACATGGCGGCGGGTGCCGACCCGTTATGCGGACGGCGTGCTGACGATCGAGCTGACCCCCGAGACCGACGCCGTGTGGCTCGCCTATTTCGCGCCCTATTCGATGGAGCGGCATCATGACCTGATTGCGCGAATGGCGGTCCGCCCCGGCGTACGCCACGAACGCATCGGCGAGACGCTCGACGGGCAGGACATCGACCTGCTGACCCTGGGCGAGGGGCCGAAGACCGTCTGGTTCTACGCCAGGCAGCATCCGGGCGAGACAATGGCCGAATGGTGGATGGAAGGCGCGCTCGAGCGGCTGACCGATCCGCATGATCCAGTCGCGCGCAGCCTGCGCCGCCGCGCCACCTTCCACATCGTCCCGAACATGAATCCCGACGGGTCGCGGCGCGGCCATCTGCGCACCAATGCGGCGGGCGTGAACCTCAACCGCGAATGGGCCTCACCGACCGCCGAGCGTAGCCCGGAAGTGCTCTGCGTCCTGCAGCGAATGGACCGGACCGGGGTCGACTTCGCGATGGACGTGCATGGCGACGAGGCCATTCCCCACGCCTTCATCGCCGGTTTCGAAGGCATCCCCAACTGGACCGAGGAGCAGGGCCGCCTTTACCACCTGTTCCGCGACACGCTGGCCCGCTGCACGCCCGATTTCCAGACGCGGCACGGCTATGGCATCGCGCCGAAGGGCAAGGCGAATCTGGCGATGTCGACCAACCAGCTCGCCCATCGCTTCGGCTGCGTGTCGACGACGCTGGAAATGCCGTTCAAGGAGAATGACGACCTGCCCGACCCCGAGCATGGCTGGTCGCCCGAGCGGTCGAAGCGTCTTGGCGCAGCCTGCCTCGACGCGCTTCACCAGATATTGGACGACCTGCCGGCGCGGGGCTGATCGCGCGGCCGGGCCGGTTCAGGCGCTGCCGGCGCCGCGCTCGGTCGCACTCGCCTGCAGCACTGCGACAGTCGCTTCGTCGAGCGGCCGATCGAAACGGCAGCCGGCCTCGCGCCCGTCGGCCCAGACGATGTGCGCGTCGACCAGTCCACGTCCCGGCAGAGAAAGGCCGATCGACGTTTCCGGCTCGAGATCCTGGTACAGCCGCAGGCGGGCGCCGCCCGACGAGATGTCGATGATCCGGCATGGCGCGCGGCTTGCCGTCCTCAGGCGGATCTGCGTCTCGAACGCGGCGGCGTGACGGGGCGTCGCCCTGCGGCATCGACCTTCGCGAACCACCACCTCCGAAGAAAACATAGACCTCCCCCGCCGCGCCGATCCGACGGCCCCCGCCGTCGGCTGCAATCGTTCGCGGTCAACTCCAGGGCTGTACTGGGGACGGAGGCGACGGGCAACGGGCAATATGGCCAGCGCTGTCAGGCGTCTAGCTCGGTGTCCCAGTAGAGCCAGTCGCGCCAGCTCTGGTGGAGATAATGGGGCGGGAAGCTGCGGCCATTTTCCTGCAGTTCCCAGCTGGTCGGCCGACGGGGCGCCTCGAACAGGCGCATGCCCGCCTGGCGCGGGGTGCGTCCGCCCTTGCGCAGATTGCACGGTGCGCAGGCCGTGGACACATTTTCCCAGGTCGTGCGGCCACCCTGTGCGCGGGGGATGACATGATCGAAGGTCAGATCGGTGGTGGCGCCGCAATATTGGCAGGAGAAGCGGTCGCGCAGGAACAGGTTGAAGCGGGTGAAAGCCGGGTTTTCGGACTGGCGCACATATTGGCGCAGGGCGATGACCGAGGGAAGCTTCATCGCGAAATTGGGGCTGCGGACCTCGCGGTCATAATGCGAGACGATGTCGACCCGTTCGAGGAAGACCGCCTTGATCGCCGTCTGCCAGTTCCACAAAGACAGCGGATAATAGCTGAGAGGGGTGTAGTCGGCATTGAGGACGAGCGCCGGGCAACTGTCCGGATGGCGCATGAGATCGGAGTGGTACATGGTCGAACCAGGCCTCCCGCAAAGTGGAGAACCGGTCGCTTCGCCCTCGACCTTCCGTTCGCACACCGGAACGCCTATGGCCGAACCGGCCGCGTCCTCTGTGGCCACTCTTTCGCCGGAAAGCGTGACATGGGCATGACAGCATTTCCGTTGACTCCTCGTCAAGAGTCCCTGTGCGCGAACCGCTGATTTCCCGGTTCGCTCCCAGCCCGACGGGCCGCCTGCATCTGGGTCACGCCTATTCGGCGATGCGCGCCCACGACCTCGCCCGCGCAGGTGGCGGACTCTTCCTGCTCAGGATCGAGGACATCGACCCGGGTCGCTGCCGGCCCGAACATGTCGCGGGCATAATCGAGGATCTTCATTGGCTGGGGCTCGACTGGGACGCCCCGCCCCTGTTCCAGTCGGCAAGGCTTCCGCTCTACGCCGCCGCGCTCGATCGGCTGAAGGCGATGGACCTCGTCTATCCCTGTTTCTGCACGCGATCACAGATCGCGGCGGAAGTCGCAGCGAGCGCCGGTGCGCCACATGGGCCAGATGGCCCGCTCTATCCCGGCACCTGCCGATTGCTCGAAGCGGGCAAACGGGACGAACGGATCGCGGCCGGCGAACAGCATTGCTGGCGGCTGGACGCCGGACGCTCGATTGCCCTGACCGGGCCGCTCGAGTGGCATGATGCCGATGCGGGGCGCGTCGTCGCCCGGCCCGAGGTGCATGGCGATGTCGTGCTGGCGCGCAAGGATGCGCCGACCAGCTATCACCTCGCCGTCACGGTCGACGATGCCGATCAGGGGGTCACCGACATCGTGCGCGGGCGCGACCTGTTCGAGGCGACCCATGTGCACCGCCTGCTCCAGGCGCTGCTCGGGCTGCCGACGCCGCGTTACCATCATCATGGTCTGTTGACCGATGCGGACGGCAATCGCCTGGCCAAGCGCGCCGGATCCCCATCGCTGGCGTCGATGCGCGAGGATGGGACGGACCCTGCCACAATCCTGGCGCAACTGCGCGGTGCACACGCTACGGGCTGATCGCGTGTCCGCTCAGCTCCCAATGCGCGCAGCGGCGCGGGCCGCTCCCCTGTAGAGCAGCACCAGCAACAACGCGACCAGCACGGCCCCGGCCGCCATGGCGAGGCCCGGATGTGCGCCGCCCACCAGCGCGAGCGGCGCACCGCTGCCCGTCGCGACGATCAGCCCGGCCAGCAGCACCCCGAACAGGCTTTCGCCGACGATGAAGCCCGAAGCGAGCAGAACCCCCATGCGTTGGGCAGCACCGCCCCGATGGCGGCGTTCGTAGAGATGGCCCATCACCGCGCCGATGACGACCGGCAAGGTCGCCGACATCGGCAGGTAGATGCCGATCCCGACCGCGAGCGGCGGCAGGCGCAACAGACCGCGGCGGCCGAGCAGCGCGTCCAGCGCGACCAACACGAGGCCCGCGCCCGCGCCCAGAAAGATCATGTTCCAGTCGAGCCCCTCGCCCAATATGCCGCGCGCGAGGCCGGCGATCAGCGTCGCCTGCGGCGCGGGCAGCGGCGACGTCGGGCTCGGCAGACCCGTGCCCGGCAGCGGGGCGAAGCCATAGGCCTGGTTGAGCAGGTCGAGGATCGGGGGGATCACGGCGGACCCGGCGAGCGTGCCGACCATCAGCGCGACCTGCTGCTTCCACGGCGTCGCACCGATCAGCTGGCCGGTCTTGAGGTCCTGGAGATTGTCGTTGGCGATCACCGCGCAGGCGAGCACCAGCGCGGTCACGAACAGGGCGAAGGCGACGAGCTGCGGCCCCGCCTCGGCGCCGGCCAACGGCCTGACCGCAACCGCCAGCAGCAGCGCGGACCCCAGCACGGCGAGGATCGCGAGGCCCGACACCGGGCTGTTGGACGAACCGATCAGCCCCGCCATATAACCGCACACGGCCGCCACGAACCCGCCCATCAGCAGGACGTAGACATAGAAGGCGAGCGACAGCGGCACGGCAAGACCGGCGAGCGGGCCGCTGGCCAGAAAATGCCAGAGCAGCCCCAGAATCGGCAATGCCACCAGGACGACGATGACCGCGAGCCAGCCCACCGGAACATCCTGTTCCTCGATCGGCAGCAGCGCACCTTCGGCCTTGCGCCGGCGGGACGCGGCCATTGCGTCGGCCATGCCGCGCCAGAGGGGGCGTGCGAGCTTGCCCAGCGTCCAGATCGAGGCGGCGGCGATGACACCCGCACCGAAGAAGCGCACCTGTCCGGCGAACACGGCGAGCGCGGCCTCTTCGGCGGGGCCGGGCGCAGCTGCGATCGCCGACAGGATCGGGGTGGCGACACCAAAGGCGATGAGCAGCCCCAGCCCCATGGCGAGGCCGACCGACAGGCCGACCAGATGCCCCGCGCCGAGCAGCGCGAAGGACAGCGACGCGGACACGCCGGTCGCGGCATAGCTTCCGCCCAGCCGGAACCAGGTCGAAGCCTCGGCCGCGACCAGCCGGGTGGCTGCCAGCAGGGCGAAACCGATCGATGCCAGCGACCCGAGCCCGATCGTCCGCAGCCCGGCGCGCGCCTCGGCCGCACCCTCGACGGTCTGCGTGCCCACCCTGAGCACCTCGGCGGCGGCGACACCCTCGGGATAGGGAAGATCGGAACCGGTCACCAGCGCGCGCCGTAGCGGCACCGACAGGACGACGCCCATCATCCCGCCCGACGCACAGAGCAAGAAGGTCTGCCAGAAGGGAAAGCCCTGCCACCAGCCGATCATCACGAGCCCCGGCAGGACGAAGATGATCGAGGCGATGCAACCCGCCGCAGACGCCACGGTCTGGACGATGTTGTTTTCGAAGATGGTGCTGCCCCGGACCAGGCGCAGGAGCGCCATCGAGATGACCGCCGCCGGGATCGAGGTCGCAAAGGTCAGGCCCACCCTGAGCCCGAGATACACGTTCGCCGCCGTGAAGACGAAGGTGATCGCAATGCCGAGCAACACGCCCCGCAGCGTCAGCTCGCGCACGACCGCGCCGTCCCGTCCCGTCATCGCGTCGTCCTTGTCGCCATTCTCCGCCTGCATGCTCTGTCCCACCCGACGTGGCAATGCCGCGGCGGAGTGCCCCGACCATGGCCATCAACGCAGGTGCAGTGAACTGACAGCGATGAAACTCGAAAAAACGGCAGAATCAAACGATTGCAGCTTCTTTTCGCACCTGCACATTTTTTGCTTGCCGAATCATGTTCGCAGATGCACAAAGGAGAGGCCTTTCAGGCATCCTCTCCTAAAACTTTCAAGGCCGGTCCCTCGGGATCGGCCTCTTTTTTTTGCCTGGTGCTTGGAACGGCTACCGCGCCGCGCGGCCGTGAGGATCAGGAGGCGGCGAGGATGTGGGCCCGCACCTGCGGGTAAATCTGGCTTTCCCAGCGCCGACCGCTGAACACGCCATAATGGCCGACGCCGGCCTGCAGATAATGGCGCTTCATATGCGGGCGCAGTCCCGTACAAAGATCGTGGGCCGCTGCGGTCTGGCCGACCGCGCAGATGTCGTCGCGTTCGCCTTCGACGGTCAGCAGCGCGGTACGCCGGATCCGGCTGCAATCGACACGCTTGCCGCGATGGTCGAGTTCGCCTTTTGCCAGCAGGGCGCGCTGGAACACGCGATCGATCGTCTCCAGATAGAATTCGGCGGTCAGGTCGAGCACCGCGAAATATTCGTCGTAGAATTCGCGGATCGACCGCGCCTGCTCCTCCTCGCCATCGGCAAGATGCTGATAGAGCGTGCGATGCTGCTCGAAATGGCGGCCCGAGTTCATCGCCATAAAGGCGCTCAGCTGAAGGAAGCCCGGATAGACTTTCCTCCCCCGCCCCTCGTAGCGCAGGGGCACGCTATGGATGAGATTGTCCTTGAACCACTCGAAACTGTTGGCGGTGGCGAGCTCGTTCACGGCAGTGGGATTGATCCGCACGTCGACCGGTCCACCCATCAGCGTCAGGCTGCGCGGGCAGGCGGGATTGGCGTCCTCCGCCATACGCGCAACCGCCGCCAGCGCGGGGACGCAGGGCTGGCACACTGCGACCATGTGGACCGGCGGGCCGATTTCCTCGAGGAAATGGACGACATGGTCGACATAGTCGTCGAAGCCGAACGCCCCGGCCGCCAGGGGAATGTCGCGCGCATTCTTCCAGTCGGTGACATAGACGTCATGGTCACGCAGCAGCACCTCGATCGTGTTGCGCAGCAGCGTGGCAAAATGGCCCGAGATCGGGGCGACGAGCAGCACCTTGGGCTGTTCGAGGACGGGACCGTCCTTGGCAAAGCGAAGCAGATCTCCAAAGGGGGTGGCGGCGATCACCTCCTCGCGTATCGGCACATCCGCATTGCCGCTCAGAGCGGTGGTGATGCGATAGTCGGGCCGTTCGGCGATCAGCCGGGTGTTCGCGACCATGTCCAGCGCCGCGAACATGCTGTTGGCCAGCGGTTCCCGGGCCAGCGCCCCGAACATGGGCCGCGCCCGCAGCCCCGCCTCGGCCATCATCCGCATCGGCGCGGCGAGATCGGTCATCGCCTGGTAGAACTGATACAACATGGCAGACGCGCCCCCTCTGCGGACAATAAGCCAGCTCTTTGACCGCGTGCCAATGTTTTTATGTTGCACTGCGCCATAAAATTTTGACGCCCGTCCCGCTTTGGTGCCATGATCGCAGACATAGAGGGGGTGCCGATGCCGCAAGCCGTCCTGACGCTGTCCAGCCGAAACTACTCCTCCTGGTCGCTGCGCGGCTGGCTGCTCTGCCGGATGGCGGGGCTCGACCCCGTCGAGGAGATGGTCCCGATCGATGCGCCGGGCCAGCGGGCAGAGCTGCTGCTGCTGTCGCCCTCGGTTTTGGTGCCGCGTTTGACCCATGAAGGCGCCGGCATCTGGGATACGCTCGCCATCGCCGAATATCTGCACGAGAGCTTTCCCGATGCAGGCCTCTATCCCGCCGACAAGCTCGCTCGCGCGCATTGCCGCTCGATATCGGGCGAGATTCATTCGGGCTTCCAGAATCTCCGCTCGGCGCTACCGATGAACCTCCGCACGCGGCATGAGAGCTTCCGGCTGTTCGCCGGCGCAAAGCCCGATATCGAGCGGATCGAGGCGATCTGGCAGGATTGTATCGCCCGTTATGGCGGCCCCTGGCTGTTCGGCGCCGCGCCGACCGTGGCAGACGCGATGTTCGCCCCGGTGGCGACCCGCTTCGTCACCTATGCGGTCCCGCTCGCTCCCGCCTGCGCCGCCTATCGCGACACGGTGATTGCCTGGCCGCTGATGCAGCAATGGACGAAGGCTGCGCTGGAGGAGCCCGAAGAGGTCGAGGAACTGGACGCGGAATTCTGACGGCGCTCGGCTGATCAGCCCCGCGCGGCGAGCTTTCGTTCCCACGCCAGCGCGTGCGCCACGATCGTGTCGAGGTCGGCCAGGCGCGGGCGCCATGGGGTCGTCGCGAGGATGCGGCTATTGTCCGCGATCAGCGCGTCCGGGTCGCCTGCGCGGCGCGGTTCCATGCGGCGGACGATGCTGCTGCCCGCCATCCGATCGACCGAGTCGAGCACTTCGAGCACGGAGAAGCCGCGGCCATAGCCGCAGTTCATCACATGGCTCGCATCCGGATCGGCGATCAGCGTTTCGAGCGCATGGAGATGTGCGTCGGCCAGATCGGCGACATGGATATAGTCGCGCACCCCGGTGCCGTCCGGTGTCGCATAGTCGGTCCCGAAGATCGCCACCTCGGGCCGCCGGCCGAGCGCGGCCTCGACCGCAACCTTTATCAGATGCGTGGCGCCCGCCGTCGACTGGCCGGTGCGGCCCTGCGGATCGGCCCCGGCGACGTTGAAATAGCGCAGCGCGCAATAGTTGATCGGATGCGCGGCGGCGACGTCCTTGAGCATCGCCTCGGTCATCAGCTTCGACATGCCATAGGGATTGATCGGGACGGTCGGCATGTCCTCGCGGACCGGAATGCTGTCCGGGATGCCGTAGGTGGCCGCGGTCGAGGAGAAGAGGAAATGGCGCACGCCGCCCCGCACCGCGCTTTCGATCAGGCTGCGGCTGTTGGCGGTGTTGTTGCGATAATATTTGAGCGGATCCACGACCGATTCGGGGACGACGACCGAGCCCGCAAAATGGAGGATCGCACCGATCCCGTCCTCGGCCAGGATGCGCGCGACCAGCGCGTCGTCGGCAATGTCGCCTTCGTGGAAGCGGGCGCGGGAGTCCACCGCCCAGCGGAAGCCCGTGACGAGATTGTCGAGGACGGACACCTGCCAGCCGGCATCGAGCAGCGCCAGCACGGCATGGCTGCCGATGTAGCCGGCGCCGCCGGTGACGAGGACGGAGAAGGGCCGGGACGCAGCGGAAGTCATGCCACTGACCTATCCGGCACGCACGGACCGGTCAAACTCTCTGCGCGCCGTTACGTTCAGCCTATTTCGGCAGCACCGAAACCAGCCCAGCCGCGAAGGCGATCCGCACCGCTTCCGCCACGCTGCGGACGCCCAGCTTGTCCATCAGATTGGCGCGATAGATCTCCACAGTGCGTGGGCTGATGTCGAGTTCGAAGGCGATGATCTTGTTCGCCTTGCCATCGATCAGCCCCAGCAGAACGTCGCGCTCGCGCGGCGTCAGTCGTTCGATGCCGTCACGCGCGGACTGAATAGCGCTCTCCTCGCGCTCGCGATCTTCGATCCGGGCGAAACCGGCGGCAAGCGCCCCGAGCAGCATCCGGTTGTCATAGGGCTTCTCGATGAAGTCGATCGCGCCGGCCTTCATCGCCTCGACCGCGATGCCGATGTCCCCCTGTCCGGTCAGCAGGATCGTCTCGAAGCGGCGATCGCGCTGACGCAGCAGGCGCAGCACCTCGAGCCCGTTGAGGCCCGGCATGTTGAGGTCGAGCAGCACGCAGCCCGGCTCAAGACGCGGAAGTTCCTGCAGGAAGGTCTCGCCCGAGGGAAAGCCGGAGGTGATGAAGCCGCCCGCCGCCTCGAGCAGCATCTCGACCGAGGCACGCAGGCCATCATCGTCGTCGACGACATAGACATGCCGCTCGGTCATCGCCCGCCCTCCCCGCTCATCGGCTGCAGCGTGAACGCGAAGACAGCGCCTCCTCCCGGAACCGATTCCGCCGACAGCTGGCCACCATGCGCTTCGATGATCCGGCGCGATATGGCCAGGCCGAAGCCGAGCCCTTCGCGCTTGGTGGTCGCAAATGGCCGGAACAGCCTTTCAAGCATTTCGGGCGCCACGCCTGGGCCCGAATCACGCACTTGCACTTCGATCAAATCGTCTCTCGCTAAAGTCGTTGCGATGGTGAGGTCGTGCGGGCCATTTCCCTTTGCGGCCATGGCATCCGCGGCGTTGCGGATCAGGTTGACCAGAACCTGCTGGATCTGCACCCGGTCGCACAGCACGTAACGGTCTTCCTCTTCGAATTCGTAATGGAGCCGGATGCCGAAGGCGCCGCTGTTGAACAGTGCCAGCGCGGCTGCTTCCCGTGCCAGCGCCGGGAGCAATTCTGCCCGCATGTCGGCCTCTCCGCGCAGGATGAAGGCCCGCAGGCGCCGAATAATCTCCCCCGCACGCGAAGCCTGTTCGCTGGCCCGGACCACCGCGTGACGCAGCCTGTCCGGATCAGGCTCTTCGGTCGACCCCAGCATCAGGTCGACCGCGCCGAGAAAATTGACCACCGCCGACAGCGGCTGGCTGAGCTCATGCGCGAGTACTGCGGCCATTTCGCCCATCATGCCGAGACGGGAGACCTGCGACAGATCGTTGTTCATCCGCCGGAATCGCTCTTCTGTGGCGATCGCCGGCCGCATGTCGCGCCCGAACACGACGAACAGGCGGGCGCCATCGATCCGTGTCTGCCCGATCACGAAGGACAAGGGCAGGATTTCGCCGTCGGCGCGGCGCAGGCTGATTGGCAGTGGCCATTCCGAATCGAGGCCCCGGTGGAGCGCTGCGCGCAGGTCGCGGCGGATCGCGGACCGACCGCGATCATCCTCGATCAGGTCCACCAGCCTGCGGCCGACCAGTTCCGCCTCGGGATAGCCAAGCAGGCGGCAGGCCGAGGCGCTGCACACGCGGACCACGCCGCGCTGGTTGCAGACGAACATGGCATCGGGAACGGTCGCGAGGATCGCCTCGCGCTCGGCCTCTCCGGAGCGCAGGGCCCGCTCTCGCGCGCGCCGTTCGGTGACGTCGAGATGGGTACCGAGCAGGCGCAACGGTCGCCCGTCGAGATCGCGGATGATCCGCG
This sequence comes from Rhizorhabdus phycosphaerae, assembly GCF_011044255.1. Classification (NCBI taxonomy): domain Bacteria; kingdom Pseudomonadati; phylum Pseudomonadota; class Alphaproteobacteria; order Sphingomonadales; family Rhizorhabdaceae; genus Rhizorhabdus; species Rhizorhabdus phycosphaerae. The sequence continues at coordinate 2,777,626 of NZ_CP049107.1, read as the reverse complement.
CCCAGCCTTCCGCGAGCCGCTTGCCCCGCCGGGGATGCTCGAACTCGAAGTCGAAATGCACGCGGTCATGGCCGCTGGCCTCGATCGCCTCGAGCGCCTTGCGCATATGGGTATAATGTTCGGGACCGGGCCCGTCGACCGGGCTACCGCCCGCACAATTTTCGAGCGGACGGCCGAAGAACATCTCCCCCGGTGTCGTCCAGATCGGCCGCCGCGACGGCAGGTCGATTTCGTAGATGAAGATGCCCTGGACGGACACGGCGGTCGCCAGGCGGGCCTCGCTGAGCCGCAGGGCATCCTGCGCGTTGCGCCATTCGGTGACGTCGGTCACGGCGATCACCGCCGCATGGCGGCCAAGGCCCTGGTCGAGGAGCTTGATATTGTCGTGCACGATGAGCTGGCGGCCATCGCGATGATATTCGACCATCTCGTTGGTCATCCGCCCTTCGCGCAGCAGGCTGGTCCACAACCCCTTGAGGCTCTGCCGGGATCGGCTGCACAGGAGGTCGACGCGACGCGCGCCCACCGCATGAGCCGCCGACCAGCCGTAAAGTTCCTCGCAGCCCCGCGACCAATGCTGGATCACGCCGCAATCATCGACCACCATGACGGCGGTGAGTTCGAGCGCATCGGTCAGTTCGCGGCGTTCGAGATCGGCCGAAACGACCGCCCGCACATGGGCGGTCCAGGCCGCGCCGAGCAGCGCCGAGAAGGCGAGCAGCGCCAGAAGCACGATCTGGAGGACGTCGGCCGGTCCGAATGGCGGAGCGAGATAAGCAGCGCGGAGCAGCGTTCCGATCAGGACGAGCGCGAACGCCGCCAGGAGACCGATGGTCCGACGATCGATGGCCATGCGCGACATAGCGCGCGGCAGGAGGGGTAAGGCCCGCGTCTTCTTTCCCCCTTCGGGTCTTTTCCCTTCGTTCAGCGAATCACGGCGATAAGCGGAACTACGGGGAAGCCCCGGGTTTACAGCAGACCGTCAGTTTTTAGCGGCCCTCGCCAGCACCGCCTGCGCCTGGTCGAGATGCAAACGCTCCACCATCTCGCCCCCCACCCGCACAGCGCCCTTGCCGGCATTCTCGGGCAGCTCGAACGCCGCGATGGCGGCGCGGGCCCAGGCGATCTCGTCATCGTCCGGGCTGAAGGCGCGATTGGCGACCTCGATCTGGCGGGGATGGATCAGCGTCTTGCCGTCGAAGCCATAGGCGCGCGCCTCGACGCATTGCCGGGCCAGCCCCGCCTCGTCGTCGAAAGCGTTGTAGACGCCGTCCAGCACCGCGAGGCCGTGGCCCTTCGCAGCGGCGACGGCCATCGCCATCATTCCCAGAAAGGGGGTGCGCTCGACGGTGAGGCGCGCGCCCATCTCCTTGGCAAGGTCGTTGGTCCCCAGCACGAAAGCGCCGGGGCGCACCGCCATGGCCGCGGCAACAGCGTCCAGCCGGAAAATCGCGCGGCAGCTTTCCACCATCGCCCAGAACCCCGTCGTCGGAGGCGCCTCGGCCAGCGCCGCCAGATAGCGATGGACGATCTCCGCATCGCCGACCTTCGGCGCAAGAATCGCATCGGGGCGGGCGGCAACGGCGGCCGCCAGATCGTCCTGTGCCCAGGGCGTGCCGAGCGCGTTGACGCGGATGACGAGCTCGCGCTCGCCGAAACCCCCGTCGCGGACGGCGCGCACCGCATTGGCCCGCGCCTCCTCCTTCGCCTCCGGCGCCACCGCATCCTCGAGGTCGAGGATGACGACGTCGCACGGCAGGTCGCGCGCCTTGTCGATGGCGCGCTGGTTCGAGGCGGGCATGTAGAGGGCGCTGCGGCGGGGTCTGACGGTCATGCGGAACTCCTTCGCGCCCGGCATGAAAGCATCCGCGCCCGCGATCAAGCCTTCAGCCGCAGCCGCCGGACCTCAATGGACGAAGCGCGCCACGACCTCGCGATAGGAGCGGCTGACCTTCACCTGCGCGCCCGAATCGAGCACCAGGAAACATTCGCCATTGGTGTGCGGCTTGACCTCGCGGACCAGATCGAGATTGACGATGGTCGAGCGGTGGACGCGCTGGAAGCGACGGGGATCCAGCCTTTTCTCGAGATCCTTCATCGTTTCGCGCAGGATCAGCGTGTTGTCGCCGGTGTAGATGCACATATAATCGCCGGCAGCATCGATGCGCTCGATCGAGTCCACGTCGACGCGGAAGATCTTGCCGCGATCCTTGATGTTGATCATCTTCTCGAAGCGGTTCGAGGCAGGTGCCTCATCGCCCTCGCCGAGCGTATCGACCGCATCCGGTGCGACCTCGGCCAGCACTTCCTTGAGACGGCCGACTTCCTCGATGCCCTTTTTTTCGGCCAGCCGCTGGCGCACCCGGTCGAGCGTATCGGCCAGCCGCTGCTCGTCGACCGGCTTCAGCAGATAATCGAGCGCCTGCGCCTGGAAGGCCCTGATCGCGTGATCCTCATAGGCGGTGACGAAGACGAACAGCGGCGGCTCGATCTCCATCAGGCCCTGGATCACCGAGAATCCGTCGAAGCCGGGCATCTGGATGTCGAGAAAGACCAGATCGGGCTTGTGGGTCTTGATCGCGCGGATCGCTTCCCGGCCGTTCAGGCAGGTTTCGATGATTTCGACATCCTCGTGCGGCGCCAGCCGGAGCTTCAGGCCCTGAATGGCCAGGGGCTCGTCATCGACGAGAATGGTGCGGATCGTCATGCATTGTCCTTGCGCTGTTTCGCGGTGTGGAAGGGGATGTCGATAACGACCCCGAACCCTTCCGCCCGATCAGTCTGGACCTCAAATCTCTGGTCCGTGCCATATGCCTGCGCCAGCCTGTCGCGAATGTTCGCCAGACCGACGCCTGTCGAATAGGTGGGACGCGTCACTCCATCGGTCAACCCCGGGCCAGTATCGGTGACCGTAATGATCAGGCGGCGATCGGGTTCCATGCCGGTCAACCGGGCGGTGACGTTGATGTCCGCGCCCTCCTCGAGCGGAGTCACCGCATATTTTATCGCATTCTCCACCAGCGGCTGCAGCAGCAGCGACGGCAGCCGCGCCTCGGCTGCATGGGGGTCGATCTCGAAGCTCGCGCGCAGGCGATCCTCGAACCGCATCTTCTCGATGTCGAGATAGAGCTTCAGCGTCTCCACCTCCTGGGTCAGGCTGACCGTGCCCTCGGGCTCGTTGGCGAGCGTGTAGCGCAGGAAGGACGACAGGCGGGACAGCATCGCGTTGGCCCGCTGGGTTTCCTTGAGCAGCACCAGCGTCGAGATAGAATTGAGGGTGTTGAACAGGAAATGCGGGTTGAGCTGATAGCGCAGCATCGCCAGCTGTGCCGAGCTGGCCTGGCTCTCCAGCCGCTGGACGCGGTCCGACTGCTCCTCGAGCAGCAGGTAGAAGTTGATGCCATAATAGAGCGCCGACCAGGCGGCGAGCAGCGCGAGGTCGAGCAGGATCGCGCCGAAGAACTGGATGCCCTTGGGCATTTCTTGCGGTCGATAGAAGGTCGCATGCGCCCAGGTCTCGATCGACGAGAAGGTGACCGAGGCGAAGACCAGGATCAGGATCGAGACCGTCCAGGTCACGATCGGCCGCAACCGGATCAGCCGGCGATAGGCCGACGCCATCAGCAGGGTCAGCGAATAGCCCGTGGCGGTCGACAGGGCGGTCGGGACGACGAACAACAGCCCCATGTTGTTGGCGAGCCCGCCGAGCGCGCGCAGGACGAAATAGCCCGTCCAGCCGGCCGACTGGAGCACCCAGAAGGCGTGGTTCTTGTCGTCGAAGAACGGCTTCGAGCCGATAAGCGAAATTGGCATCATGGAAGGCTTAGCCGATGCCGGGGCGTTTGTTTAGCCTCGCTAAGCGCCGCGGTGGCCGAGGGCGGCGGCCAGCTTTTCGCGATCGAGTCCCCCTTCCCAGCGGGCGACGACCACGGTCGCGACGGCATTGCCGATGAAATTGGTCAGGCTGCGGCATTCGGACATGAACCGGTCGATGCCCAGGATCAGCGCCATGCCGGCGACCGGCACCGACGGCACGATCGACAGCGTGGCCGCCAGCGTCACGAAGCCCGCCCCGGTTACCCCCGCCGCGCCCTTGGACGAGATCATCGCCACCAGCAGCAGGCTGATCTGTTCGCCCAGCGACAGGTCGATGTCGCAGGCCTGGGCGATGAACAGCGCCGCCAGCGTCATGTAGATGTTGGTGCCGTCGAGGTTGAAGGAATAGCCGGTCGGCACCACCAGCCCGACGACCGGCTTGGCGCAGCCGGCCTGCTCCATCTTCGTCATTAGGTTCGGGAGCGCGCTCTCAGAGCTCGACGTGCCCAGCACGAGCAGCAGTTCGTCCTTCAGATAGGCGATCAGGCGCAGGATCGAAAAACCTGCGGCGCGCGCGATCAATCCCAGAACGACAAGGATGAACAGGGCGGAAGTCAGGTAGAAGCAGAGGATCAGCCCGCCCAGATTGGCTAGCGTCCCGACCCCGAATTTGCCGATGGTGAAGGCCATCGCGCCAAAAGCGCCGATCGGGGCCGCCTTCATCAGGATCGCGACGAGCCGGAAGATCACCAGCGTGAGCGTCTCGAGCAGATCGAGCACAGGACTTGCCCGGGGACCGACGAGCGACAGGGCGATGCCGAACAGGATCGCGACGAACAGCACCTGCAATATCTCGCCCTTGGCGATGGCGGACAGCAGCGTGTCGGGGATAATTCCCATCAGAAAGCCGACCAGCGACTGGTCGTGCGCCTTCTGCGCATAGTCGGCGACATGGCTCGCATCGAGCGCGGCGGGAGCGATGTGGAGCCCGCTGCCGGGCTGGACGACGTTGGCGACGATCAGCCCGACGATCAGCGCCAGCGTGGATACGGTCAGGAAGTAGCCGAAGGCCTTGGCAGCGACGCGGCCGAGTTCGCCCAGATGGCCGAGCCCTGCAATGCCCGTGACAACCGTGAGGAAGATCACCGGCGCGATGATCATCTTGACCAGCTTGATGAAAGCGTCGCCGAGTGGCTTGAGCTGCTCGCCCACGTCCGGGGCCAGCCAACCGAGCGCCACACCGAGCAGGATCGCCACCAGCACCTGCGCATAGAGCGAGCGCCAGAAGGGCGGCCGGGTCGCCGGCGCGTCGGCCGTGTCGATGATCATCGCGGAAACACTCTCCAATGGGGATGCCGATCGCACCACATCGGTGCGGCGACATCAATCCCGGTCAGCGAACGTAACGCAGGGCCAGCCAGAGCGTCCGCGGGGTCGCACGTTCGATGGTTCCGTCTGCACCGACGGTCGCCTCGACCAGCTTGTCGGCGAGATTTTCGGCGCGCACTTCTGCGGTCAGCCCGCTGCCAAGCTGGACCGATGCGACCGCATCGAAGGTGAGCGCATCGCGCAGCCTGCGGCTGTTCTGGTCATCCTCGAACTGGCGCCCGACATAGCGCGCCGTTACCCCCGCCCGCGCCGTGCCGGGGCGATTCCATTCCAGCTGCAGGCTACCCTGGTCCTGCGGGGTCTGCGCCGGGCGCAGGCCCGAGAGCGCCACGGCCGCGCCGCTTGCCCGGACGCGCGGATCGATATGCGAATAGCTGGCCGACAGACGCCATTCGCCCAGCGTCCCCGTCGCCTCCACCTCCACGCCCCGGCTGCGGATCGCGTCCACATTCTGGCGCTGGCGGGTATTCGGCGCGATCGTCACGTTGGAGACCGCATCGTCGAGCCGGTTCCAGAACAGCGTGACCGCCGCGCGCCAGCCCGGCAGCGGCGCATAGGACAGTGCGCCCTCGATCCCCTTCACGCGCTCGGGGTCGAGCAGCGGGTTGGCGATGGTGCTGTCATTGCCCGCGCGAAACGGGCGATACAGTTCGTTCAGCGTGGGCAGGCGCCAGCCGGTATAAGCCGCGCCGCGCAGCTGGACCGCCGCCAGCCCCGGCGGATTCCAGGCGATGCCGGCGCGGCCGGTCGTCTCGGTTCCCGAGCGGTCGGCGTAGCGCTGGCTGTTCGCCGCGACCAGCGCGCCGCTGTTGCGGTTGATCTCGGTCCGCCGGCCCTTGCGCAGTTCCCAGCGGTCGACACGGCCGCTCGCGGTCACGGTCAGGCCCGGCGCCGGAAGCAGGGCGAGCTCGGCGAAACCGCCATAGATGGTCTGCTCGCCACCGGCCACGCGACCGACATTGGTCGCGACCACAAGTTCCTCGGTCCGGCCGCTGACATGGCGCAGGTCGCCACCGACGCGCAGCGTCCGCCCTTCACCCAGCCAGGGTCTAAGCTCGAAGCGACCGCCGACCCCGTTGGCCGGCACATTATACTGGTCGAGCGACTGGCTGACGCTGGCCCGACGCGCGCCGATGCTCGCGAAGCCGCTGGAGAACTCGCGATGCTGGAGCCAGGCGGTCGCCTCCCAGCCCCATCGGCCACGCCCGACCAGTCGCAGCGACGTATCCACGGCGAGATTCGCGTTTCCGGTAAAGGGCACGCCCCGATCGCGCTGGTCGAGCAGAAACGACCCATTGGCCTGCAGTTCGACATCCCCTCCCGCGGGGATCACGGCGCGCGCCGATCCCCGGCTCTGGCGATAGCGCGCGGCCCGGTCGATCGGTCCGCGGTCCTCCGCCACGATCGGCACGAAGCCGTCGCCGCGTGCATAGCCCGCCGACAGCATCGCGAAGCCGCCGCCCAGTGCAGCGGTTACCGTCGCGTCGGCATCGACCGACTCGCGGCTGCCATAAGCCAAACCGGCATCGACGCGCGGCGCATCGTCCCCGCCGATGCTCGTCAGTTCGATCGTGCCGGCAAGCGCGCCCGCGCCCTGGACACCGCTGCCGCCCCCGCGCGTGACGCGGACATGGCCGATCCGGGCCGGATCCAGCGCCGCCCAGCTTATCCATCCGCCGAAGGGGTCGATCACCGGCACGCCGTCGAGCAGGACCAGCGCGCGTGTCGCCGCATTGCCGCCGAGCCCGCGCAGGGTCGCGCCCTGGCTGGTGGGGTGGGCCGAGCGCGAATCGGAGCGGCGGAACTGCTGGAAGCCAGCCGCGTCGCGCAGAACGTCCTCCATCCTGCCGCTGGCGGACAGGGTCAGACGGTCCCGATCGATGCTGACGACATCATAAGCGGCGTCGCCTGGAGACCGGTCGAGTCCGTAGCCCGACACGATGATCGGCGCGTCGTCCGCCGCCTGCGCCGGCGCGGACAGGACGGCCACCAGCGCGGCGCTCAACAGATGGCGGGCATGCCGCAAGGTGATCCTCCCTCATGTTTCAGGAAGGCGGATCACCATCATGAGCGCGGCGCGTCAATGCGTTTCGTCGGGCAGCTGCGTCCGGATGAATGGAAAACTCAGGCGGCAACCTCGAAGCGCTGGGCATAGCGCGCGGCGATGCGCGCCACCGGCACAAGCACGAACACGTCGATCGTGTTGAAGGCGCGATCTATATAGGCGCCGTCGCCGATCTCCGCGCCGACCCGCAAATAGGCCTTGATCAGCGGCGGCAGGCGACGCAGCGCGATGCGCGGGTCATAGCCGCCGATCGGCAGCGCCGCGAGCGGGATGGCCTGCTCCCCGATCGCGCGGGCCCGCAGCTCCGGCATCGCCATATGATTGTGGGCAAGCAGCGAGAGGCCCTCGGCATGGTCGGCGGGATCGATGCCGGGAAAGCTCGCGCAGCCGAACATGTAGCCGATGGCATGCCGCTGCAGATAATCGGCGATGCCGCGCCACAGCAGCTGGATGGTACCGGCATCCCGATAGGCGGGGTCGACACAGGACCGCCCCAGTTCGAGCAGTTCGACGCCCTCGCGCCGACCATGGGCCAGGACCGGCGACAGATCGAACTCATGCGCCGAATAGAAGCCGGCATGGGCCTCGGCGACACTCTGTCGAAGCAGGCGATAGGTGCCGACGACCGGACTGCCCGGGCGGCCATGATCCTCGACGAGCAGATGGTCGCAAAGCCCGTCATAGGGATCGACGTCCCGCCGGTCGGTGGTCTCACCGATATCAGCCCCCATCGCGCCGAAGAAGATGTCGTAGCGCAGCTGCTGGGCGGCGACGATGTCCCGCTCGCCCTGTGCCAGTCGGACCGCGAGCCGCCGTTCACCAAAACCGGTCGACGAAACTACCTGCGCCATGGACCCGTCCCCTTTCTGCAACTATTGGACGGCAATAATCGCGCAGTGCGACATGGCCGCTACCGCGCGGCGATCCATTTGCTACACAGGCGTTCCATCCGCGTTACAAAGGGCCGGATGCGCGGCCCGGAACGGGCATGGTGGAAGACGAGGGAGACGAACTGGTGACGACACCCAGCGAAAAGCTGCTTCTGTTCGGCGCGACCGGCGACCTGTCGCAGCGCATGTTGTTGCCATCCTTGTACGGGCTAGCCGCTGAGGGTCTTTTGTCGCCCGGCCTTGCAATCGTTTGCACTGCCCGAACCGGAATGGACGACGCCGGCTTCCGGGGCTTCGCGGAAACGGCCCTGCGCCGTTTCGTTCCCGCCGAGCGCCTCGACGACGAGGCGCTCGCGGCCTTCCTGACGCGGCTCAGCTATGTACCGGTCGACGCGTCGAGGGAAGGGGACTTCGCCACCCTGGCCGCCCATGTGGGGTCGACCGAACGCGGCATGTCGATCTTCCTGTCGACCGCGCCATCGCTGTTCGGCTCGACGATCGAGGGACTGGCCAAAGCGGGCCTTGCCGGCGACGGCGTCCGCATCGGCCTCGAAAAGCCGCTCGGCTACGACATGGCGTCCAGCCGCGTGATCAACGACGCGGTGGCAGCGGTCTTCCCCGAGGATCGTACCTTTCGCATCGACCATTATCTGGGCAAGGAAACCGTCCAGAATCTGCTGGCGCTGCGCTTCGCCAACAGCCTGTTCGAGCCGCTGTGGCGCGCGGGCGGGATCGAGCATGTCCAGATCACCGTGTCGGAAACGGTCGGCCTGGAGGGCCGCGTCGGCTTCTACGACGGCGCCGGCGCGATCCGCGACATGGTGCAGAACCACATGCTCCAGCTGCTCGCGCTGGTGGCGATGGAGCCGCCCGCGCAGTTCGACGCGACCTCGGTCCGCGACGAGAAGGTCAAGGTGCTGCGCTCGCTGCGCCCGATCGACCGCGCGACCGTCGCGACCCACAGCGTCATCGGCCAATATGGCCCGGGCGCCATGGCGGGCGGCCCCGTACCCGGCTATCTCGACGAGCTGGGCAAGCCGTCGGATACCGAGACCTTCGTCGCGCTCAAGGCGCATATCGACAATTGGCGCTGGCGCGGTGTGCCCTTCTACCTGCGCACGGGCAAGCGCCTGCCCAGCCGCCAGTCCGAGATCTTCATCCGCTTCAAGAGCGTGCCCCACTCGATCTTCGAAGGGCGCGGCGCGATGTTGCAACCCAACAAGCTGATCATCCGTTTGCAACCCGACGAGAATGTCCGCCTGATGCTGATGTCGAAGGAGCCCGGCCTGGATCGCGACGGCATCCGCCTGCGCGAGGTGCCGCTCGACATCTCCATGCCCAACGCCTTCGCCGACAGCCGGCGTCGGATCGCCTATGAAAGGCTGCTGCTCGACCTGATCGAGGGCGACCAGACCTTGTTCGTCCGGCGCGACGAGGTAGAGGCGCAGTGGGAGTGGATCGATGCGATCCGCGACGGCTGGGTGGCCAATTCGATGAAGCCCCGTCCCTATACGGCGGGAACCTGGGGACCGTCGGCCGCGATTGCGCTGACCGAACGCGACGGGGTCACCTGGCACGATTGAGGTGCGCGGACGCTCCGCGCGCGGCACGGCCGTCTCGCGAGGCGAGGGCCAGAGAAGGAACGATAGATGATCGAAGCCGAATGGTGGGATTATGAGGATGCCGGCGAGCTCGCCGAGGCGGTGGCCGGCGATGTCGCCTTCATCATCGAGTCGGCGCTCGATGCGCGCGGACAATGCCTGATCGCCCTTCCCGGCGGGCAGACGCCGATCCCGATCTACGAAAAGCTGGCCAAAGCCAAGATCGACTGGAAGAAGGTGATGATCGTCCCCACCGACGACCGGATCGTAGCGATGACCGATCCGCTGTCGAACGCGGCGATGCTCGCCCGCATCTTCCTGCCGAAGGGCGCGCGGGTCATTCCCTTCATCAGCGAAAAGGCCCCCGACCATAAGGCCGCCGGTCGCGCGGCCGACGCGCGGTTGCAGGAGCTGCCCTGGCCGCCCGATCTGGTCTGGCTCGGCATGGGCAATGACGGGCACACCGCCTCGATTTTCGCCGGTCCCGATCTCGACGAGGCGCTGGATGCCCCCAAGGCGCGTCGCGCGGTGGGCGTGCTGCCCGATCCGTTGCCCGCCGAAGCCCCCGTCGCCCGCGTGACGCTGACCCGTGCCGCCATATTGTCGGCCCGCACGCTGACCGTGGTCGTCACCGGCAAGGACAAGAAGAAATTGCTGGAGCGCGCGATCAAGGACGGCGCTGGATCGCCGCTGCCGATCGGGCGCGTCCTTGCGGACGCCGAGCAGGCGATCGACATTCATTGGTGCGCGTGACCGGCGACGGGCGACGAGGCGCGCCCGGCCCGGTCCCAGCGAGGGAGTGGGAAAGATGACATTGCATCCGGCCGTCGAGGCCGTCACAGCCCGCATCGTCGAGCGGTCCAGACCCGGCCGGCAGGCCTATCTCGACCTGATCGAGCGCGAACGCGACACGGGCGTGGATCGTCCGCGCCTGTCCTGCGGCAATCTGGCGCATGGCTTCGCCGCTTCGGGCGAGGACAAGGCCGCTATCCGCGATGGCCGCGCGATGAACATCAGCATCGTGACCGCCTATAACGACATGCTGTCGGCGCATCAGCCTTATGGCCGCTATCCGGACCAGATGAAGCTGTGGGCGCGTGAGGCGGGGCTGACCGCGCAGGTCGCAGGCGGCGTTCCCGCCATGTGCGACGGCGTCACCCAGGGCCAGAAAGGCATGGAGCTTTCGCTGTTCAGCCGCGACACCATCGCCCTGTCGACCGCGGTCGCGCTCAGCCACGGCATGTTCGAGGGCGCCGCGCTGCTCGGCATCTGCGACAAGATCGTGCCCGGCCTGCTGATCGGCGCCCTGCGCTTCGGGCATCTCCCGATCATCCTGATTCCGGCCGGTCCGATGCCTTCGGGCCTCGCCAACAAGGAAAAGCAGCGCATCCGCCAGCTTTATGCCGAAGGCAAGGTCGGCCGGGAGGAACTGCTCGAGGCCGAATCCGCCTCCTATCACGGCGCCGGCACCTGCACCTTCTACGGCACCGCCAATTCGAACCAGATGATGATGGAGGTCATGGGCCTCCACATCCCCGGGGCGGCCTTCGTCAATCCCGGCACCAGGCTGCGCCAGGAGCTGACCCGCGCCGCCGTCCACCGGCTCGGCAAGATCGGCTGGGACGGCGACGATTATCGCCCGCTGGGCCGCTGCGTCGACGAGAAGGCGATCGTCAACGCCGCCGTCGGCCTGCTGGCGACCGGCGGGTCGACCAACCATGTCATCCACCTGCCCGCCATCGCCCGCGCCGCCGGGATCCTGATCGACTGGGAGGATATCGACCGGCTGTCGGCGGCGGTGCCGTTGATCGCGCGCGTCTATCCGAACGGTTCGGGCGACGTGAACCATTTCCAGGCGGCGGGCGGCATGGCCTATGTCATCGCGACCCTGATCGACGGCGGGCTGCTCCATCGCGACATCCTCACCGTCGCCGGAAAGGACCTCGGCGACTATGCCGCCGATCCGACGCTCGACGGCGAAACCCTCACATGGGAACCGGCGCCTGCCGCGCCGCGCGACGAAACGATGCTGCGCCCGGTGTCGAACCCGTTCCTGCCGGACGGCGGCATGCGCCTCGTCCAGGGCAATCTCGGCCGCGGCACGTTCAAGACCAGCGCGGTCGCGTCCGAGCGATGGACGATCGAGGCGCCGGTCCGCGTGTTCGACGATCAGGACCAGGTGACCGCCGCGTTCAAGGCCGGAGAGCTGGACCGCGACGTGGTCGTGGTGGTCCGCTTCCAGGGGCCGCGCGCCAACGGCATGCCCGAACTGCACAAGCTCACGCCATCTCTCGGCGTACTGCAGGATCGTGGCCATCGCGTCGCGCTCGTCACCGACGGGCGCATGTCGGGGGCAAGCGGGAAAGTGCCTGCGGCGATCCACCTCACGCCCGAGGCGCTGGCCCACGGGCCGATCGCCAAGCTGCGCGATGGCGATATAGTGCGGCTGTGCGGGCACAAGGGCGAGATCACGGTCCTCGTCGACGAAGCCGAATGGCAGGCGCGCGAACCGGCGGCCCCGCCCCCGGCTGCGCAGGGAACCGGTCGCGAATTGTTCGCCTTCATGCGCGCGGGCGCCGACACCGCCGAGCGCGGCGGATCGGCGATGCTGGCGGCGGCCGGGCTCTGATGAAGCTCGTCGCGGTCGACCTGGGCGGCACCAATGCCCGCTTCGCCATAGCCGAACTGCACGCCGGCGGGCGCCCGACGCTCGGCACCCCGCGCAAATACCGGACGGCGGACCATGCCGGCCTGGCCGATGCCTGGGCCGCCTTTGCCCGCGACGAGGGCGGCGCCCTGCCCGACGCCGCCTGCATCGCGATCGCCGGACCGGTCGAGGGGGAGTTGATCCGCTTCACCAACAACAGCTGGACGATCCGGCCCGCCACGCTGGCGGAAGAGCTGGGGCTGAGCAGCGTCACGCTGATCAACGATTTCGCCGCGATGGCAGCCGCGGTCGGCGTCCTCACCGAAGACGAACTGGTGCCACTCGGTGGTCCCGGCGGCGCGCTGCCCGAGACCGGCGTGACCACCGTGATCGGACCCGGCACGGGGCTGGGCGTGGCCCAACTGGTCCGCCGGCACGGACGACGCATCGTCCTGCCCACCGAAGGCGGGCATATCGACTTTGCGGCCCTCGACGGCTTCGAGGAGAAGCTGCTCGCACGGCTGCGCGAGCGTCATCGCCGCGTATCGATCGAAAGGATCGTCTCGGGCCCGGCGCTGTCCGACATCCACGAAACGCTGGCGATGGTCGGCGGCCTGGCGATCGTTCCCCGCGACGATGCGTCGCTATGGCAGGTCGCCATCGACGGCACCGACGCGCTGGCCGCACAGGCGCTCGATCGCCTGGTCATGTCCTTCGGCGCCGTGGCGGGCGATCTCGCGCTGGCGCACGGCGCGAATGCAGTGGTCGTCACCGGCGGCCTCGCCAATCGGATCGAGGCGCGGCTCAAGGGCCCCCTGTTCCACGATCGTTTTCGCGCAAAAGGCCGTTTCGAGGCTCGCATGGCGCATTTCCCCATCCGGCTCGCCCGCCATCCCGAAGCGGGATTGCTTGGCGCGGCCGCAGCCTTTCAGGAGGAGCAGGCATGAACGTCGAGCAGGTGATGATGCTGGCCCCGGTGATCCCGGTGCTGGTGATCCACGACGTGGCGCAGGCACGGCCGATCGCGGAGGCACTGGTCGAAGGCGGGCTGCCCGCGCTCGAAGTCACGTTGCGAACCCCGGCCGCGCTCGATGTCATTCGCGAGATGGCGAAGGTGGAGGGTGCGGTCGTCGGTGCGGGGACCGTCCTCAATCCGGACGATGTGAAGGCCAGTGCCGATGCCGGCGCGCGTTTCCTGGTGTCACCGGGGCTGACCGACCGGCTTGCGGACGCGGCGATCGCCAGCGGCCTGCCCTTCCTGCCGGGCACCGCCAATGCAGGCGATGTCATGCGCGGGCTCGACATGGGGCTGACCCATTTCAAATTCTTCCCCGCCACCGCCAATGGCGGCATTCCCGCGCTGAAGGCGCTGGCGGCGCCGCTGTTCAGGGCGCGCTTCTGCCCGACCGGGGGGATCACCGAGCAGACCGCAGCCGACTGGCTCGCGCTCGATTCGGTGCTCTGCGTCGGCGGCAGCTGGGTCGTGCCCGCTGGTGCTCCCGACGTGGCCGAAATACGCAAGCGGGCGGCCGCCGCGGCAAATTTGCCGCGCTGACCGCCCGCCTTTGTCTTCTACCGGCTGAAGCTTACTGAAGCTTCCAGGTCAGCGGGATCACGACCGAAGCCGCGCCACCCGGAGGGGCCGGGAAGGTGCCGACGCGCTTGATCGCCGCCAGTGCTTCCTTGTCGAGGAGCGACGAGCCCGAGGGCTGCACGATCGACACGGCCGCCACCGAACCATCGTCGGAGACGTCGAGCTTGACCTTGGCGGTACCTTCGTCGCCGCGCATCTGGGCCGCGTTCGGATAATCCTGCTTCGAAGCGATCATCTGGCGGATGCGGGCCGTCCATTCGGGCGTCGCCGCGGCATTCGCCGCGCCGGCGACCATCGTCGCAGCGGTCAGACCGATGAGGAGATTACGAAAGCGTACAGTCACATTGCCCTCCGTGATTGGAAATATGGGGTGGGTTGGTGGAACGGCGGAGCCGGATACGCCGCCGTCGGGGGGATCAGAACTCGGTCCAGTCCTCTTCCTCGACCTTCAGCGCGAGTGCACCGTGGACGGGAGCGGGGCTGGCCCATTTCGCAGGAGCGGCAGCGCGCGCCGGAGCGGGAGCGGGAGCCGGACGGGCCGCGCGGGCCGGGGCGGGAGCCCGGCGCGCCGGGGCCTGCTGGCCGGTGCGGAAGCCACCGACGCGATCGGCAAGCCGCTGCGCCTCGGCCGAGAGGCTCTGAACGCTGGCATTGGTCTCTTCGACCATGGCGGCATTCTGCTGGGTGGCATTGTCCATCGAGGACACGCCGGCGTTGATCTCGTTGAGACCGGTCGCCTGCTGCTCGTTGGCGGCGGCGATCTCCGCGATGAGGTCGGCGACCTGCCCGAATTCCTCGACGATCGTTCCCAGCGCCGAACCCGAGCGTTCGACCAGTTCCACACCGCTCACGACCTGGTGGCCCGAGGTCGCGATCAGATCGCGGATCTTGCCGGCGGCGTCGGTGCAGCGCTGTGCCAGCACGCGGACCTCGGTCGCGACGACCGCGAAGCCGGCACCCGCCGGGCCCGCCCGGGCCGCCTCGACACCGGCATTGAGCGCCAGGAGGTTGGTCTGGAAGGCGAGGTTGTCGATCGTGGAGACGATCTCCTCCATCTCGCGGCTCGACGATTCGATCGTCCGCATCGCCTCAATCGCCTGACGGGCGGTGGTGCCCATCGATTCGGCTGCCGAGCGGGCGGCCGCAACCTTCTCGCTCGTCTCGCGGGCATTGCCGGCGGTCAGGCGGACGGTGCCCATGAACTCTTCGAGCGCATTGGCGGTGCGGGCGAGCGAATGGGCCTGGCTCTCGGTGCGCTGCGACAGGTCCTGCGCCGCCTGAGCGATTTCGCCGGTGCCCGAGCGGATCGTACCGAAGCCGTCGATGATCTCGCTGATCGTCGTCGACAGACGGTCGAGCGCCTCGTTGAAGTCATGGTGCAGCTGCGCGAGCGGACCTTCGGCATCGTTGGGGACGCGGACGGTCAGGTCGCCATGGGCGACGGCCGAGAGGCCGGCGCCGATGAGCTCGACCGTGCGCTGGGTTGCCTGGGCCTGGGCAAGCTCTTCGGCGGCGCGACGCTGGTCGGCCAGGGCGCGCTCCTGCTCGGCAGCGAACAGGGCCTTGAAGCCGTCGAGTGCACGGGCCAGCCCGCCGATCTCGTCATGGCGGCGCAGCGCCGGGATCGAAACCGACAGGTCGCCATTCGAGAGAGAGTGGACCGCAGCGCTCATCTTGGACAGCGGACGGGCAATGCCCATCAGCAACATGACCATCAGGATGACGGCGAGCGCAAGCGAGCCTGCGATCAGCTGGATAACCAGGGTCCGGGTCTTGGCGTAGATGGCTGCCGCAGACTGGGATGCAGCCTGGCCGCCCTTGTCGTTCAGGTCCACGAGCGAGAGAATGTTGTCCTCGACCGCGTAGAATTTATCGAGGCTATCGCCACGAAAAAGCGCCACGGCAGCGGCCGCGTCGCCTGACTCGGCGGTCTGGGTCAGCTGCGCATTCGAGGCAAGATATTCTTCCCAGCTCGCCTTGAGGCCGTCATAGGCCGCAAGCTGCTCGGGCCCCTTGGCATAAGGCGCATAGTCGTCGAGCATGCGGCGGATCGCCTTGTCAGCGTTGCGCAGCTGGATGCCGGCCTTGCGGCGCCCGGCCTCGTCCTCGGACATGACGTGGAGGCCCTGGCTGATCCGATATTGCGACGTATAGGCATGGATGTCGCCCACCAGCTTGGTGGCGGGAAGCCACTGCGTTCGCATCTCGTTCGAGCGCTCGTTGACTTCGCCGATCTTGACGACCGCGAAGGCGCCAAGGCCCGCAAGCATCCCCAGCATCAGCAGGAATGCCAGCCCCATTTTCGCACCGATCCCGAACCGGGCCAGTAGTCCCATCTCTACCTCCATCTTGGCCAGGGTAGGCGATGCGAATCGCCCCCTACGCTTCCGACAAGGTAGTAACCGCAAGATTATTGATTATTCGTAAGGCTCGCCGCACGCAGTCGCCGAAAGCTCCGCGATTTCGGTTACTTACAACAGGGTTTGCTAACGAACCATAAACCATGACCCGAAGCGGAAAGCCGCTCCGGGTCATGGTGCCGAGCCTGTGTTCAGGACCGAAACGACCGGAAACCCGGCCGCTACGCTCACTCGAACTCGAGAATCACCGCATCGACGGCCAGGCTGTCACCCGGCTTGGCGGCGACCGTCTTGACCGTACCGGCCTTTTCGGCGCGCAGGATATTTTCCATCTTCATCGCCTCGACGACGGCGAGCGGCTGGCCCGCCTCGACCTTTGCGCCCTCACCGACGTGAATCGCAGTGACGAGACCCGGCATCGGGCACAGGAGGAAGCGCGAGAGATCCGGCGGGACCTTCTCGATCATATGGTGCGACAGGGCGGCCACGCGCGGCGTCAGCACGCGCAGGCTGTGGCTGGCGCCACGGGTCGTGAACGTCCACCCGGTCCGCTTGCGCTCCACGCGCAGCGACAGGCCTTCGCCGTCGACGACCGCCTCGACCAGGCGCTGGCCCGGGATATAGGGCGCGTCGACCACGACCGGGGTGCCATCGACGGTGACGGCGTCGCCAGCGATCTCCACCGCGCGCTCGACGCCGTCGAGGGTGACGACCCAGCTGGTCGAAGGCTCGGCCGGGCCATTGAGGCGGCCGTCGATATGCGCGGCGCGGGCCGAATCGATGCTGGCGAGAACGCCGGCAATCGCCGCCAGGTGCAGGCTGAGCTTCTCACTGGCAGGGGCGCCCTGGAAGCCCTCGGGGAATTCCTCGGCAATGAAACCGGTCGTGATGTTGCCCGAGCGGAATCGCGGATGCTGCATCAGCGCCGAGAGGAAATCGATGTTATGGCCGATGCCATCGATTTCGAAGCGGTCGAGCGCGGTGATTTGCTTGTCGATCGCGGCCTCGCGCGTCTCGCCCCAGGTCACCAGCTTGGCGATCATCGGGTCGTAGAACATCGAGATTTCGGAGCCCTCATAGACGCCATCGTCGACGCGGACATTGTCCACCTCGGCCGGCGGACGATAGCGGACGAGGCGGCCGGTCGACGGCAGGAAGCCGCGATAGGGATCCTCGGCATAGACGCGGTTCTCGACCGCCCAGCCGTTGATCTTCACATCGTCCTGCGTGAAGGCCAGCTTTTCGCCATAGGCCACGCGGATCATCTGTTCGACCAGATCGAGGCCGGTGATATATTCGGTCACCGGATGCTCGACCTGCAGGCGCGTGTTCATCTCCAGGAAGTAGAAGCCCTGGCCGGTCTTGTCGGCGCCCGACACGATCAGCTCGACCGTGCCGGCGCTATAATAGCCGACGGCGCGCGCGAGCGCGACGGCCTGCTCGCCCATCGCCTTGCGCATCTCGGGCGACACGAAGGGCGAAGGCGCCTCTTCGACGACCTTCTGGTGGCGCCGCTGGATCGAGCATTCGCGCTCGTTCAGGTAGAGGATGTTGCCATGCTTATCGCCGAGCACCTGGATCTCGATGTGGCGCGGGCTCTCGATGAACTTCTCGATGAAGACGCGGTCGTCGCCGAAGCTGGCGAGACCCTCGCGCTTCACGCTCTCGAAATTCTCGCGGACGTCCTTCTCGCTATAGGCAAGGCGCATGCCCTTGCCGCCGCCGCCGGCCGAGGCCTTCATCATCACCGGATAGCCGATGTCGTTGGCGATACGGACCGCGTGGTCGGTGTCCTCGATCTCGCCGACGAAGCCGGGGACGACGTTGACGCCGGCCTGCTTGGCGAGCTTCTTCGATTCGATCTTGTCGCCCATCGCGGCGATCGCGCCCACCGGCGGGCCGATGAAGGCGATGCCGGCGGCGTCGAGCGCCTCGGCGAAGCTGGTCCGCTCGGACAGGAAGCCATAGCCCGGATGGACCGCCTCGGCGCCGGTCGCCTTGCAGGCGGCGATGATCTTGTCGGCGATCAGATAGGATTCGGACGCGGGCGAGGCGCCGATGTGGATCGCCTCGTCGGCCATCTCGACATGCGGCGCGCGCGCATCGGCATCCGAATAGACGGCGACCGTCTTGATGCCCATGCGGCGGGCGGTCTTGATGACGCGGCAGGCGATTTCACCGCGATTGGCGATCAGGATCTTCTTGAACATGGGCGTCGTCGCTTCCCTATCCCGTATCTTGTCCTTCCGTCCCGAGGGACGGCGGCGTAATTCTATTCCGCGGCCAGGGCTTCCGGCGCGGTGTCGTTGATCGAGCCCTTGAGGCCCAGCTTGTCGAACAGGCGGCTGTCGGCATCGCTGCCCTGGTTGCCCGTGGTCAGCAGCCGGTCGCCGGTGAAGATCGAATTGGCTCCCGCCAGGAAGCACAGCGCCTGGGTCGCATCGCCCATGCTTTCGCGACCGGCCGAAAGGCGCACGACCGAGGCGGGCATGGTGATCCGCGCGACCGCGACGGTGCGGACGAATTCGATATCGTCGATTCGTGCTTCGGGCAGCCCTTCGAGCATGTCGCCGAGCGGCGTGCCCTTGACCGGCACGAGCGCATTGATCGGGACCGACCCCGGATGGTCGGGCAGGGTCGCCAGCGCATGGATGAAACCGACGCGATCGGCGCGGTCCTCGCCCATGCCGACGATCCCGCCGCAGCAGACATTGATCCCGGCTTTCCGCACGCGCTCCAGCGTCTGGAGCCGGTCGTCATAGGTGCGGGTTGTCACGACCTTGTCGTAATATTCCGGCGAGCTGTCGAGATTGTGGTTGTAATAGTCGAGCCCGGCCTCGGCGAGACGCTCGGTCTGTTCGTCCGACAACATGCCCAGCGTCATGCAGGTCTCGAGGCCCATCGCCTTGACCCCCTCGACCATCGCCACGATCGCGTCCATGTCGCGGTCCTTGGGGCTGCGCCAGGCAGCGCCCATGCAGAAACGCTCGGAGCCGGAGTCCTTCGCCTCGCGCGCGGCGGCGAGAACCTCTTCGACCTGCATCAGCTTCGAGGCCTTGAGTTCCGTCTCGTTCGATGCCGCCTGGCTGCAATAGCCGCAATTCTCGGCGCAACCGCCGGTCTTGATCGACAGCAGCGTGGATAGCTGCACCGCATTGGCGTCGTGATGCTGGCGGTGCACCGCCTGCGCCTGCCACAGCAGGTCGTTGAACGGCATTTCGAACAGCGCCGCGATCTCCTCGCGGGTCCAGTCGTGACGGATCATTCGGCAGCCTCCTCAACATTTTCCGGGGGCTGGTTATGGCCCAGAAGGCGGAGAACTTCAGTAGCCGCGGTGACGAGATTGGTCCCCGGCCCGAAAATGCCCTGTACCCCGACGTCGCGCAGGAACTGATAATCCTGCGCGGGAATAACCCCGCCGGCGATCACCTTGATGTCCGAACGCCCCGCATCCTTCAGATGCTGGATCAGCTCGGGAATCAGCGTCTTGTGGCCCGCCGCCAGGCTCGATGCGCCGACGACGTCGACATCTGCCTTCAGCGCCAGATCGGCAGCTTCCTTAGGGGTCTGGAACAATGGCCCCGCAACCACCTCGAAGCCGAGATCGCCAAAGGCGGACGAGACGAGATTGGCGCCGCGATCATGGCCGTCCTGGCCCATCTTGGCGACCAGCATGCGCGGCTTGCGGCCCTTGCGGCGGGTGATCGCCTCGACGCCGTCGATCAGGCCCGCCCAGCTGCGATCGTCGCCATAGGCGCCGCCATAGATGCCCTTGACCGGCTTCGGCGTCGTGTCGAAGCGGCCGAAGACCGCCTCCATCGCCGAGGAGATTTCGCCCAGGGTCGCCCGCGCGCGGGCACATTCCACGGCCAGTCCGAGAAGATTGTCCTTGCCCTTCGCGCCCTCGGTCAGTGCAGCCAGCGCGGCCTGGCACTTCGCCTCGTCGCGACCGGCCTTGACCTTCTGGATACGCCGGATCTGCGCTTCGCGGACCGCGACATTGTCGACGTCGAGGATGTCGATCGGATCCTCTTCGGCCAGCTTGTACTTGTTGACCCCGACGATCACCTCTTCGACGCGGTCGATCCGGGCGGCCTTCGCGGCCGATGCTTCCTCGATCATCGCCTTGGGCCAGCCGGCGGCGACCGCCTTGGCCATGCCGCCCTCGGCCTCGACCTTCTCGATGATCTCCCAGGCGCGGTCGACCAGCTGCTGCGTCAGGCTCTCGATATAATAGGAGCCGCCCAGCGGATCGACGACCTTGGTCATCCCGGTCTCTTCCTGGATGACGATCTGGGTGTTGCGCGCGATGCGGGCCGAGAAGTCGGTCGGCAGCGCGATCGCCTCGTCGAGGGCGTTGGTGTGGAGCGACTGGGTACCGCCCAGCATCGCGGCCATCGCCTCGATCGTGGTGCGGATGACGTTGTTGTACGGATCCTGCTCGGTCAGCGACACGCCCGACGTCTGGCAGTGGGTGCGCAGCATCTTCGAGCGTTCGTCCTTCGCGCCGAGCTTCGTCATCACCCGGTGCCACAGGACGCGCGCGGCGCGCAGCTTGGCGATCTCCATGAAGAAGTTCATGCCGATCGCGAAGAAGAAGCTCAGCCGTCCGGCGAACTTGTCGATGTCGAGGCCCGAGGCCACGCCATATTTCACATATTCCATGCCGTCGGCGATGGTGAAGGCGAGCTCCTGGACCTGCGTCGCCCCCGCCTCCTGCATGTGATAGCCGGAGATCGAGATCGAGTTGAACTTCGGCATGTTCTGCGAGGTGAAGGCGAAGATGTCCGAGATGATCCGCATGCTCGGCTCGGGCGGGTAGATATAGGTGTTGCGGACCATGAACTCCTTGAGGATGTCGTTCTGGATGGTCCCGTCGAGCTGAGCCATCGGAACGCCCTGCTCCTCGCCCGCGACGATGAAGAAGGCGAGGATCGGGATGACCGCGCCGTTCATCGTCATCGACACCGACATCTGATCGAGCGGAATGCCGTCGAACAGGATCTTCATGTCGTCGATCGTGTCGATCGCCACGCCCGCCTTGCCGACGTCGCCGGTCACGCGCGGATGGTCGCTGTCATAGCCGCGGTGGGTGGCCAGGTCGAAGGCGACCGACAGGCCCTTCTGCCCGGCCTTCAGATTGCGATGATAGAAGGCATTGGATTCCTCGGCGGTCGAGAAACCGGCATATTGGCGGATCGTCCAGGGACGACCGGCATACATCGACGCACGCACGCCGCGGGTGAAGGGGGCGAAGCCGGGCAGGCCCGGGTCGAGATCGGCCACGTCGTCCGCCGTGTAGAGCGGCTTCACGGCGATGCCCTCGGGCGTGTTCCAGGTCAGGTCCTTGCCCTTGACCTCCTTGGCGGCAGCGGCCTCCCACTGGGCCAGATCGGGCGTCTTGTCGCTCATCGCAGATTCCTCGGCTTTCTCAGTGGCCGGTGCCGGGGTCGTTCGGACCACCCGGCGATTCCATGATCTCGGTCAGCACCCCGCCCATGTCCTTGGGATGGACGAAGAAGATATAGGTACCGTGCGCGCCGATGCGCGGCTCGCCCAGCACCTTCGCGCCCTTGCCCTCGAACCAGGCCTTGGCGGCGTGAATGTCGGGCACCTCATAGCAGAGATGATGCTGGCCGCCCGCCGGATTCTTGGCGAGGAAGCCGTGGATCGGCGAGCTTTCGCCGAGCGGCTCGATCAGCTCGATCTGGGTATTGGGCGTGTCGACGAAGCAGACTTTCACCCCCTGCGCGGGAAGGTCGAACGGTTCACGGACCACCTCGGCACCCATGACGTCGCGATAGAAGGCGATGCTCTTCTCGATCGAGGGGGTCGCGACCCCGACATGATTAAGACGGCCCAGTTTCATCTCGATATCCCGTTATACCCGCTGTGACCGTCGGGCGTGCGACCGGCGAAGGCCTGCACGCCCGACCGTCCGTCAGACCCGCTCGATGATCAGGGCAATGCCCTGGCCGCCGCCGATGCACATCGTGATCAGCGCATAGCGACCGCCGATCCGTTCCAGCTCATAGGCCGCCTTGACCGTCAGGATCGTGCCGGTGGCACCAACCGGGTGACCCAGCGCGATGCCCGAACCATTGGGGTTCAGCTTTTCGCGGTCGAAGCCGAGCGCCTTGGCAACCGACAGCGCCTGCGCGGCAAACGCCTCGTTGGCCTCGATCACGTCCATGTCGGCCAGCGTCAGGCCGGCGCGCTTCAGCGCGATCGGCACCGCCTTGATCGGACCTTCGCCCATATATTCGGGCTCGACGCCGGCATGACCCCAGGCGACGATCTTCGCCAGCGGCTTGAGGCCACGCTTCTCGACCTCGCCCGCGGTGGCGAGGACCACCGCAGCGGCGCCGTCGTTGATGCCCGAAGCGTTGGCGGCGGTGACGCTGCCGTCCTTCTTGAAGGCCGGCTTCATCGCGGCCAGCGTCTCGATCTTGGTGTCGGCGCGGACATGCTCGTCGGTGTCGAAAACGGTGGTGCCCTTGCGGCTCTTGATCTCGACCGGAAGGATCTGCGTCTTGAAGCGGCCTTCCGCGATCGCGCGTGCGGCGCGCTGATGCCCCTCGACCGCGAGCGCGTCCTGCTCCTCGCGGCTGATGCCGTGGCGGTCGGCGCAATTTTCGGCGGTGATGCCCATATGATAGCCGCCGCTGGCGTCCTGCAGGCCCTGCACCAGGGCATCGACGAGCACATTATTGCCCATCTTCACGCCCCAGCGCGCACCATGATCATGATAGGGCACGTTCGACATCGACTCAGCGCCACCGGCGAGGGTGATGGTCGCTTCGCCGAGCTGCATCATCTGCGCCGAAGAGACGATCGCCTGGATGCCCGAGCCGCACAGGCGGTTCAGCGTCATCGCGGGGACCTCGAATGGAACGCCGGCGTTGAGCGCGATCGTGCGCGCCAGCATCGCGTCCTTGGCGCTGGTCGGCATGACCTGGCCGAACACGACATGGCCCACATCGGCGGGGGCGACACCGGCGCGCGACAGCGCCTCGGTCGCGACGAGACCACCCAGGTCGGACGGATAGAAGCCCTTCAGCGCACCGCCGAAGTCGCCGATCGCGGTCCGTACGCCGCCGACGATGTAGATGTCTTCGAATTGGGCCATGTTCGATTCCTGCAATTGACCCCCGCTTCTTCAGAGCGGGATGTTGTCGTGCTTCTTCCAGGGGTTTTCGAGGCTCTTGTTCTTGAGCTTGCGAAGACCCAGGGCGATCCGCCGCCGCGTGGAGTGCGGCATGATCACCTCGTCGATGAAGCCCTTCGACGCCGCCACGAACGGGTTGGCGAAGCGATCCTCATATTCCTTGGTCCGTTCGGCGATCTTCTGTGCGTCGCCTATGTCCTTGCGGAAGATGATCTCGACCGCGCCCTTGGCGCCCATGACCGCGATCTCGGCGGTGGGCCAGGCATAGTTGAGGTCGCCGCGCAGATGCTTGGAGGCCATCACGTCATAGGCGCCGCCATAGGCCTTGCGCGTGATGACGGTGATCTTCGGGACGGTCGCCTCGCCATAGGCGAAGAGCAGCTTGGCGCCATGCTTGATGATGCCGTTATGCTCCTGCGCGGTGCCGGGCAGGAAGCCGGGCACGTCGACGAAGGTGACGATCGGAATATCGAAGGCGTCGCAGAAGCGGACGAAGCGCGCCGCCTTCTTCGACGAGTTGATGTCGAGCACGCCCGCCAGCACCATCGGCTGGTTGGCGACGATGCCCACCGGGCGGCCTTCGATCCGGCCGAAGCCGATCACGATGTTCGCGGCATGGTTCGGCTGCACCTCGAAGAAGTCGCCTTCGTCGACGACCTTCGCGATCAGCTCCTTCATGTCATAGGGCTTGGCCGCGCTGTCGGGGATCAGCGTATCGAGGCTGGGCTCGAGGCGATCCCAAGGATCGTCGGTCGGGCGGGTCGGCAGTTCGTGCCGGTTCGACAGCGGCAGGAAGTCGACGAATTCGCGGACGCTCAGCAGCGCCTCGATATCGTTCTCGAAGGCATTGTCGGCGACCGAGGTCTTGGTCGTGTGCGTGACCGCACCGCCAAGCTCCTCCTGGGTGACGACCTCGTTGGTGACGGTCTTCACCACGTCGGGGCCGGTCACGAACATGAACGAGCTGTCCTTCACCATGAAGATGAAGTCGGTCATCGCCGGCGAATAGACCGCGCCGCCGGCGCAGGGGCCCATGATCACGCTGATCTGCGGCACGACGCCCGAGGCGAGGATGTTGCGCTGGAACACCTCGGCATAGCCGCCGAGCGAGGCGACGCCCTCCTGGATGCGGGCGCCGCCCGAATCGTTGAGGCCGATCACGGGCGCGCCGACCTTCAGCGCCATGTCCATGATCTTGCAGATCTTCTGCGCATGCCGTTCGGACAAAGCGCCGCCATAGACGGTGAAGTCCTGGCTGAAGACGAAGACGAGACGGCCGTTGATCGTGCCCGAACCGGTGACGACACCGTCGCCCGGAATATGCTCGGCCTCCATGCCGAAGTCGGTGCAATTATGCTCGACATACATGTCGAGCTCCTCGAACGAGTCCGCATCGAGCAGAACGTCAATGCGCTCGCGCGCCGTCAGCTTGCCCTTCGCGTGCTGCGCATCGATGCGCTTCTGTCCGCCACCGAGCCGCGCCGCCGCGCGCTTTTCCTCGAGCTTCTGCAGGATCGCCAGCATTCGGGTCCAATGCTCCCTTCGGATTCATAGTTGCGCCCCCTTTCCAAGCTTTCGCCGATAAGGCAAATGTGAACTTGCGGATTTGCGAAATACGGGTTTGCAAATAGTCGCCAATGCGAATCCCGGAGGAGCGATGGCACGGCGAGCCGGTACCCGCCTCTTTGCGGGCCACGAATTGAAGCAGTTGCGACAGAGGGTCGGCCTGGGCCAGGCGGCCATGGCTGCGCGCGTCGGCCTGTCGGTTTCCTACCTGTCGCAGCTGGAGAATGACGACCGCCCGATCACACCCGCGGTGAACGAGGCCTTCGCCGCCGCCTTCCCGATCGACTGGAACAACAACGCCGCCGAGGACAGCGACCGGCGCCTTGCCGGGCTGCGCGAGGCGCTCGCCGATCCGCTGTTCGCGGGGGCGGGAGTGGAGCCGCAGGCGCTGCACCGGCTGGTCGAGCAGCAGCCGCAGTTCGCCGACCAGTTCATCCGCCTCCACGACGCCAAGCGCCGCGCCGAGGAGAGGCTTCAGCTCAACGACGACCGCTTCGCCAGCGGGGTGCCGGGCGACGACCGCCTGCCCTGGGAAGAGGTGCGCGACTGGTTTCACGAGGCCGGCAATTATGTCGACAATATCGACCGGGCCGCCGAGACGCTGGCGAACGAATTCGCCGCAGAGCCACTGCCCGAGGCGCTGCTCGCCCATGCGCTGAAAAAGCGACACGGCGTCGACACCGTGATCGCTGTCGATGATGGCGGGATGCTGCGCCGGTTCGACCGGGCGCGCGGGCTGCTTACCATCGGTTCAGCCCAGCCGCCCGAAACGCGCCGCTTCACCATGGCCCATCAGCTCGCCCAGCTCGAATTCCGCTGGCAGATCGCCGCCGTCGCCGCCCAGGCGCGGCTGCGCGCGGCCGAGGCCCACCCGCTGCTGTCGGTCGGCCTCGCAAATTATGCCGCCGGTGCGCTGCTGATGCCCTATGGCCGCTTTCGCGAGACCGCCCGCGCGCTGCGCCACGACATCGACCGGCTGTGCCAGCGCTTCGGGGTGAGCTTCGAACAGGCCTGCCACCGCCTGTCGACGCTGCAGCGTCCCGGCGAGCGTGGCATCCCCTTCTTCTTCTGCCGGGTCGACATGGCCGGCAACATCACCAAGCGCCATTCGGCGACGCGGCTGCAATTCGCCCGCTTCGGCGGTGCCTGCCCGCTGTGGATCGTCCACGAAGCCGTGGCGATCCCAGACCGTATCCTCGTCCAGCTGGCGGAGATGCCCGACGGGGTGCGCTATGTCTCGATGGCCAAGGGTCTGGTGAAGCCGTCGGGAAGCTTCACCCGCGCGCCGCGCCGCTTCGCAGTCGCGCTCGGCTGCGAGGTCGAGCATGCGCGTGACTTCATTTACGCCGATGCGCTCGACACCGCCAATCTCGGCGCGGCCACGCCGATCGGCATCTCGTGCCGGCTATGCCCGCGGCCGCATTGCGACCAGCGCGCCTTCCCGCCGGCGGGGCAGCCGATCACTGTCGACGCCGACAATCGCGACGTCGTGCCCTATCGGCTCGCCTGACGGGCGCGGCCCGGAAAGCCGCGCCCCACGGTCGATCAACCAGTGGCGATCAGAAGGACGGGACCGGCGTCTCGCCCGAATAGTCGTAGAAGCCCTTGCCCGTCTTGCGGCCGAGCCAGCCGGCCTCGACCATCTTCACGAGGATCGGCGCAGGGCGGTACTTCGGATCGCCGAAATCGGCCTGGAACACCTTGAGCACCTCGACGATCGTGTCGAGGCCGACCATGTCGGCCAGGGTCAGCGGGCCCATCGGATGGCCGCAGCCGAGCTTCATGCCGGCGTCGATGTCAGGGATCGAGGCGAGCCGCTCGCCGGCCGCGAAGCAGGCTTCGTTGAGCAGCGGCAGCAGGATGCGGTTGACCACGAAGCCGGGGCTGTCGGCAGCCAGGATCGTCGTCTTGCCGGTCTTGCGCCCGAATTCCTCGGCGATCTCGACGGCGGCGGAACCGGTGGCGAGGCCCTTGATGAGCTCGAGCAACGGCATCAGCGGGACCGGATTGAAGAAATGCATGCCGATGAAGCGTGCGGGATCGGGCGCGGCCTGCGCCAGACGCGTGATCGAGATCGACGAGGTGTTGGTGGCGAGGATCGCGTTGGGCGCGAGCACCTTGCCGATATTGTCGAAGATGGTCCTCTTGATCGGCTCACGCTCGGTTGCGGCCTCGATGATCAGGTCGGCGGCGCGCATCGGTTCGAGATCGGCAACCGGCTCGAGCAGGGCGACGGTCGCATCGCGCTTGGCGGCGTCGAGCTTACCGCGCTCTACCGCGCGATCGAGCTGCTTGACGATGCCGGCCTTGCCCTTGGCCGCGACCTCAAGCGACACGTCGGAGAGAAGCACCTTGATTCCGGCCTGTGCGGCGATCTGCGCAATGCCCGCGCCCATCTGCCCCGCGCCGACGACTCCGACGATATCCACCATCATCCTGTCTCCCGAATTCATTGACTCGGCGTGGCTGTTATCCCCGCTCCGTCGCCTTCGCAATCGCAACATCCCATTCGGTCTGGACCTGCTGGTCATTTTCATAGCCCCGGCGGCGGTTCGCCTCGGCTGCGACCGCATCGGGATCGATCCGCGCCAGCGCCCAGATCGCGGCGCCGCGCACCTCCGCGGCAGGATCGTCCAGCAGCCGCGCGACGGGCTTGGCGAGATGGGGCGATGCCCCGTTGCCCGCTGCGATCAACGCGTTGCGCATCATCCGGTCACGTCCGATCCGCTTGATCGGTGATCCCGCAAAAACCGCGCGAAAGCCCGGATCATCGAGGCCCAGAAGGTCCTCCAGCTCGGGCGCCGCCAGTTCGGCGCGGGCGGCGAAGGCCTTGTTTGCAGCCCCCGCCGCGGCGAACTTGTTCCAGGGACAGACGGCAAGACAATCGTCGCAGCCATAAATGCGATTGCCTATCCCTTCGCGCAGGTCGAACGCTATCGGCCCCTTATGCTCGATCGTCAGATAGGAAACGCAGCGTCGCGCATCGAGAATATAGGGTCGCGGAAAAGCATCGGTCGGACAGGCGCGCTGACAGGCGTCGCAGCTGCCGCAATGGTCCGCCTGGGGGGGGTCGGAGGGCAGGTCGAGGCTGGTCATGATCGCGCCGAGAAACAACCAGCTGCCATGGGTGCGCGAGACCAGGTTGCTGTGCTTACCCTGCCAGCCGATGCCGGCGGCGGCGGCGAGCGGCTTTTCCATCACGGGCGCGGTGTCGACGAAGACCTTGAGCTCGCCGCCGGCCTGCTCGACCAGCCAGCGGGCGAGCGCCTTGAGCGCCTTCTTGACGATGTCATGATAGTCGCTGCCCTGCGCATAGACGGAGATGCGGCCGATGCCCGGCGCGCCGGCCAGCCGCAGCGGATCTTCCTTCGGCGCATAGCTCATGCCGAGCATGATCAGACTGCGCGCATCGGGCCATAGCGCCTGCGGGCGGGCGCGCTGCTCGCGGCGGGCTTCCATCCAGTCCATCGATCCATGCGCACCGGATTCGAGCCAGCGGTCCAGATGCCCAGCCGCCTCCGGTGCGGCATCCGCCCGGGCGAATCCGCAGGCGGCGAAGCCTAGCGCCGCCGCCTGGGCTCGTATCGCGTCGCGCAGACTATAAGGGTCGAGGGTCATCATCGCCTCTTTAGGACGCGATCGTAACCGGAGCCACGCTTGTCGCGTATCTTCCTCGAGCCCATATCCGGAATAGAGGAGACAGGATCATGATCGATCGACGGATGGTGCTCGGCGCGGGCGTGGTGACGATGATCGGCGCGGCGCTGGGCGGTCGGGCCTTTTCCGCTCCCGGCAAGCGCTTCGCGGTGACGATGAGCGAAGCGGAGTGGCGCCGCAAACTCAGCCCGGCCGCCTATGCGGTGCTGCGGGAACAGGCAACCGAGCGGGCCTATACGAGCCCGCTCGACAAGGAGAAGCGGTCGGGCAACTTCCTGTGCGCGGGCTGCGACCTGCCCCTGTTTTCGTCGCTGACCAAGTTCGACAGCGGAACGGGCTGGCCGAGCTTCTTCCGCCCGCTGCCCGGCGCGGTCGGCACCACCACCGATTACAAGATCGGCTATCCGCGCACCGAGGTGCATTGCAGCCGCTGTGGCGGGCATCTCGGCCATGTGTTCGACGACGGGCCGCCGCCAACCGGCAAGCGTTACTGCATGAACGGCGTCGCGATGCGCTTCGTGCCGAAGAAGGCCTGAGGTTCGCACAGCAACGCGGCCTTAGGATTCCCGCCACGCCGGACAAAAGAAAAGCCCGGCTCTCGGGAGAGAGCCGGGCCTATCTTCAAGCCGATCGCGAGATCAGCTGAGCGGCGACAGGTTCACCGCAGCATATTTGCCGCGACGATCGACCTCGAGTTCGAACTCGAGGCGGTCGCCTTCGTTGAGGTTCGTCATACCGGCGCGCTCGACGGCCGAGATGTGAACGAACGCGTCGGGCTGTCCGTCATCGCGCTGGATGAAGCCGAAGCCCTTCATCGCGTTGAAGAACTTGACCGTGCCGCTCGCCTTCTCACCGGTGAGCTGGCGCGCGGGGCCGGCACCGGCACCGGGTGCCGGACGCGGACCGCGATCCTCGACGGCCATAGGCTCACCATCGATCTTGAGGTCGGTGGCCGAGATGCGGCCGCCGCGATCGACGAGCGTGAACTCGAGCGGCTGTCCTTCGGCGAGACCGGTCAGGCCGGCCTGCTCGACGGCAGAGATATGGACGAACACGTCCTCACCGCCATCGTCACGAACGATGAAGCCGAAGCCCTTCTGTCCGTTGAAGAATTTGACGATGCCCTTGCCCTCGCCGATGACCTGCGCCGGCATGCCGCCGCCGCCACCGCCGCCGCCGCGGAAACCGCCGCCGCCACCGCCGCCGCGGAAGCCACCGCCGCCGCCGCCACCGTAGCCGCCGCCACCGCCGCCGCCGAAGCGATCGCCGCCACCGCCGCCGTAGCCGCCGCCACCGCCGAAGCGATCGCCACCACCGCCGCCGTAACCGCCGCCACCGCCGAAGCGATCACCGCCGCCGCCATAGCCGCCACCGCCGCCGCTGTAACCGCCGAAGCTGTCGTCACCGAAGCCATCGCGCTTGTCCCTGCCGCCGCGCGGACCGCGCCTACCTCTATCGAAACCCATGCCTTGCAATTCTTCCCGAATCTCGCCCCATTCAACGAAAGGACGTGGCGCCGGGCGTGGGCACGTCATCCTTCCGGCACGCAAAAACCATCCGCGCCATCCAACAGACATAAAGCAAACAGCGCGATACTGCGAGCGCTTTCATGGCGAAGACCCCGTCTGGACGGCGTCAATTCGGTCCAAAATGTCGACAGACCGATAATGTTACCGTATTTTCGCGCTTTGGCATTGACGAGCGCCGCGCGAAAAGTTCTTCGACATGCGGCTTGATCGCCCGAGTCGCGCCGGGCAGAAGCTGCGTTCTTCTCCGCGCCGGAACCTTCGCCCGAACGGATACGTTACGGCCGCGAATCTCTCCCAATCCGCAAGGGCATCATGTCGGACATCCTCGCTATCTTCGCCGATCCCGCCAACTGGGCCGCACTCGCCGCGCTCGTGACGATGGAAGTGGTGCTGGGGATCGACAATCTGATCTTCATCTCGATCCTGACCAACAAGCTGCCCGACGCCTATCGCGCCAAGGCGCGGATGATCGGCATCTCGCTGGCTCTGGTTCTTCGCCTCGCCCTGCTCAGTCTCGTCGCCTTCATCGTCACGCTGACCCAGCCCTTGTTCGAGCTGTTCGGCCAGCCGCTGTCCTGGCGCGACCTCATCCTGATCGCCGGTGGCCTCTTCCTGGTCTGGAAAGCGACAAAGGAGATCCACCATAATGTCGACCAGGATGACGAAGGCGAGATGTTCGACGGAAAGAAGACCGGTCTGGGCTTCGGCGCGGTGATCTTCCAGATCATCCTGCTCGACCTCGTCTTCTCGATCGATTCGATCATCACCGCCGTCGGCATGACCGAACATGTCCCCATCATGTTCGTCGCGGTGATCGCCGCAGTCATCGCCATGATGACCGCCGCCGGCCCTCTGTCGCGCTTCATCGAGAAGAACCCGACGATCGTCATGCTCGCGCTCGCCTTCCTGTTCATGATCGGCATGACGCTGATCGCCGAGGGCTTCGGGGTGCATGTTCCCAAGGGCTACATCTATGCCGCCATGGCCTTTTCGGCAGGCGTGGAAGCGCTCAACATGATCCAGCGCAACCGCCGACTGCGCCTGCGTCGGGCGGCGGAGCAGGCAGGGAAGTAAGTTGCCCTCGACCGCTGCCGGCCTTATGGCGATGCGATGACAGTCTATTTGCATCAGGAAGACCTGCCCGAGGGCGCGCTGGGCCCCGGGCCGGTCGCGGTCGACACCGAGACGATGGGGCTGATCACCCCGCGCGACCGGCTCTGCCTGGTCCAGATCTCCGACGGGCGGGGCGACGAACATCTCGTCCGCTTCGCGCCCGGCAGCGACTATGCGGCCCCCAATCTGCGCGCGGTACTCGCCGATCCGGAGCGACTGAAGCTCTATCATTTCGCCCGCTTCGACCTGGCGGCGATCAAACATTATATCGGCGTGATGGCCGCACCGGTCTATTGCACCAAGACGGCCTCGCGGCTGATCCGCACCTACACCGACCGCCATGGGCTGAAGGAACTGGTGCGCGAGCTTCTCGGCCAGGACGTGTCCAAGCAGCAGCAGTCGTCGGACTGGGGCGCCCCTGACCTGTCCGAAGCGCAGAAGGACTATGCCGCGTCCGATGTCCGCTATCTACACGCAATGCGCACCATCCTCGACGAGCGTCTCGCCCGGGAAGGCCGCACCGCGCTGGCACAAGCCTGTTTCGACTTCCTGCCGGCCCGCGCCGAGCTGGACCTCGCTGGCTGGCCGGAAATCGACATCTTCGCGCATGTCTGATCTCCGGCGCGCCCGCGCCACTGCCTGACGGAGCTCCGACGCATGTCCGAACTCGCCGACCGCGCCCGCAGCCAGCGTCAGCTCTGGGCCGCCAGCGGCAGCCGGCACGATCGGCTGATCGGGATATTGCGCCTGGTGCTGCCGGTCGCCATCGCCATCCTCGCCATCCTCCTGGCCATCGCCCCGTTGACGGTGGGCCGGGACATCAGCTTCGTCCTGTCGAAGGACCGGGTGGCCGTTGCGCGGGAGCGGATGCGCGTCACCACCGCCACCTATCGCGGGCAGGACGCCAAGGGGCAGGCCTTCCAGCTCACCGCCGGTTCGGCCGTCCAGACCACCTCGCGCGACCCGGTGGTGCGGATGCAGAAGCTCGCCGCGCAGATCCAGCTTCCCGAGGGGCCCGCGCGCATCGTCGCCAATAATGGCCGCTACGACATGGACAGCGAGAAGGTCGCGATCGACGGACCGGTCCATTTCACCTCGGCCGACGGCTATAATATCCAGACCCGCGACGTCGGCATCGACCTGCAGACGCGCAAGGTGGCGAGCGAGGGGCCTGTCGACGGGCGCATGAACGTCGGCACCTTCTCCGGCGACCGCTTCACCGCGGACCTCAATGCCAGGGTCGTCGTTCTGGAAGGCCGAGCGCGCTTGCATATCGACCAGCGAAGCGCCACAGCAGCGCCCAAGGCTCCTGCGCGGGCGAAGAACGGAGGTTGAGCGTGGTCGGACGGGCTCGAATGGCGAAAAGGCTGCTGGTCGCGACGCTGTCGCTGACTGCGCTTCCGCTCGCCGCGCAGACCACGACCTCGCTGAAAAACCACAATGCCAACGCGCCCGTCGATTTCGCTGCCGACCGAATCGAACTGCAGGACCGCACAGATCGCGCGATCCTGACCGGCAATGTCGAGGTCAAGCAGGGCGACATGACCCTGCGGGCCGCACGCGTGACGATCAACTACAGCTCGGCCGCCCAGACCCAGGTCAATCGCATGGACGCCTCGGGCAGCGTCGTCCTCACCACCGCGACCGAGACCGCCCGTTCGCAATATGCGATCTACGATCTGCGCACCCGGCTCGTGACGATGATCGGCGGCGTCACCGTCAGCCGTGCCGGCAAGGGCGAAACCAAGGGCAACCGGCTCGTGATCAACATGAACAGCGGCCTGGCCTCGCTCGACGGCGGGGCAGCCGGCAGCGGTGGCGGTCGCGTCACCGGCCGCTTCACGCCTCCGCCGCGCTCGCAGAACTGATCGGCGGACGGGCCGGACTCGCAGCGCGACCCACGCCATCGTCCCCATCCAACCGGCCGGCGCCAAAAACGTCCATGCAGGAAGCTTGCCAGTTTCCATGAAGGGCGGGCTCGGCTAATCAGGCCATAAGCGAACCGATCGCCGGGATGATCCGACCATGAATGACTCAGCCACTCTCGAACGACCCGCCGGCTCAGACGGCACGGGCGTGGTGCGCGGCTTGTCGGTGGTTTCGATCGCGAAGAGCTATGATCGGCGCCAGGTGCTGAGCGACATCTCGCTCGATGTCGCCCGGGGCGAAGTGGTCGGCCTGCTCGGCCCGAACGGCGCCGGCAAGACGACCTGCTTCTATTCGGTGATGGGGCTGGTCCGCCCCGACGCCGGTCGCATCCTGCTCGACGGCGACGACATCACCACCCTGCCGATGTACCGGCGCGCCATATTGGGGCTCGGCTATCTGCCGCAGGAAACCTCGATCTTCCGTGGCCTGTCGGTCAGCCAGAACATCATGGCGGTGCTCGAGCTGATCGAACCCGACAAGGCCCAGCGCACCGAGCGCCTCGATTCGCTGCTGACCGAGTTCCACCTGACGCATCTGCGCGACTCGCCCGCCATGGCGCTGTCGGGCGGCGAGCGGCGGCGCTGCGAGATCGCCCGCGCGCTGGCCGCTGATCCGTCGATCATGCTGCTCGACGAGCCTTTCGCCGGCATCGACCCGATCTCGATCGCCGATATCCGTGATCTCGTCCGCGACCTGAAGAGCCGCGACATCGGCGTGCTGATCACCGATCACAATGTCCGCGAGACGCTCGACATCGTCGATCGCGCCTGCATCATCTATGACGGCAAGGTGCTGTTCCAGGGCAGTCCCGCCGCGCTCGTCGCCGATCCCAATGTCCGTCGCCTCTATCTGGGCGAGGGCTTCTCGCTCTGACCATGCCCCGGGGGCTCTGAACCATGGCATTGGGGCCGCGCCTCGACCTACGGCAGAGCCAGTCGCTGGTCATGACGCCGCAGCTCCAGCAGGCGATCAAGCTGCTGGCGCTCTCCAATCTCGAGATCGAGGCCTTCATCGCCGAGGAGATCGAGAAGAACCCCCTGCTGGAATCCGGCGGCGAACGCGGGGACAGTGAGCCCGCCGGAGATCCGGCGGGCGATCCGTCGGACGCGCCGGCCTTCGATGCGACACCGGATGGGGGCGATTTCGACGATGGCTTTGGCGAGTTCGATGATGGCGGACCGACCGCCGACCGCCTGATCGAGGCAGGAGACGGGGTCGCCGACGCCCCGCTCGACGCCGATTATGCGGCCGAAACCTTCCACCATGACAGCCCGAGCGACTCGTTGCAGGGCATGGACGGCGCCCTCGGCGTGCAGGGCGCGGCGGGCTCCGCCTCGGAGGACGCGTTCGATCCGGGCGAGAGCGCCTCGGCCGATCTGTCGCTTCACGACCATCTCCTCGCCCAGGCCGGCGAGATTCTGTCCGGAGCGGACCTTGCCATTGCCGTGCGCCTGATCGACCTGATCGACGAGGCCGGCTATTTCGAGGGGCAGACCTTCGACATCGCGCAGGCCCTCGACGTGCCGCTGTTCGACGTCGAGCGGGTGCTGTCGGTGATCCAGACGCTCGATCCGACCGGTGTCGGCGCCCGCTCGCTCGCCGAGTGCATCGCGCTCCAGGCGCGCGAGGCGGACCGCTACGATCCGGCGATGGCGAAGCTGATCGACAATCTCGACCTGCTGGCGCGGGGCGCGATCCCCCAGCTACGGCGGCTGTGCGGTGTCGACGAGGAAGACATGGCCGACATGATCCGCGAGCTGCGGGGCTATGACCCCAAGCCGGGGCTGCGCTTCGGCGGCGAACCCGCCGCGCCGGTCACCCCGGATATATTCGTGCGGCGCAAAGGCGACGGCTGGGCGATCGAACTGAACAATGCCAGCCTGCCCCGTCTGATCGTCAACCGCAGCTATTATGCGGAGTTGTCGAGCGGACCGCAGGACAAGAGCAGCAAGGCGTGGCTCGGCGAATGCCTCGCCTCGGCCAACTGGCTGGTAAAGGCGCTCGACCAGCGCGCCCGGACGATCGTCAAGGTCACGCAGGAAATCGTCAAGCAGCAGGAAGCCTTCTTCCTCCATGGAGTCGAACATCTTCGCCCGCTGACGCTCAGGACCGTCGCCGATGCGGTCGGCATGCACGAATCGACGATCAGCCGCGTGACCTCGAACAAATATCTGTTCTGCGAGCGCGGGCTGCACGAGCTCAAATATTTCTTCACCTCGGGCGTGGCCGCGGCCGATGGCGGCGACGCGGTGTCAGCCGAAGCGGTCAAGAGCCAGATCGCCAAGCTGATCGCAGCCGAGGGCGACGACATTTTGTCCGACGACAAGCTGGTCGAACTGCTGCGCGACAAGGGGTTCGACCTCGCCCGCCGCACCGTCGCCAAATATCGCGAAGCGATCGGCCTCGGCTCCTCGGTCCAGCGCCGGCGTCAGCGGGCGATGAAGGCGGCGTAGCGCGCGCTACACCGCCTCGCACGCTGCGATCGCCTCAGCCGGCCGTAGCCGACGCGGCCTGAACGAAGGCCCACACCCGCGAGGAGAAGGGCGCTTCGACCTCGCTTTGCCATTCGTCCATGCGGTCATAAAGCCGGGACGCTCCCGCCATCATTTCGGGGCTTGCCACCCGAGTGAACGGCTCGAGCAAAGCCCGCCATTCGGCCAGATAGGCCTGAGCGCGCGGACTGGCCGGATCGAGCGGCAACGCCGCCTCGATCCTGGCGCCCAGATCCTTCCACGCCTCGGCATAGGCCTTCGGATCGAAATCGGCCGGCAGCAGCGCCTTGCGGTCGGACCAATGCTGCTGCTCTCCGGGTCCGTAATAACGGTCCACGACCGCCTGCCATTTCTCTTCGCTCATTGTCTCGTCTCCACATCGGATCAGCGAGCAGAGGGTCGCGACGTCGATCGGCTCGCCGCGATCGATGCGGGACAGGGTCGTCTGGAGCAACAAGCGGGTTTCGGCGATCTCGGCGGCGCGGATCTCGAGCTCGGCCAGCCGTGCGGCGACCTGATTGCCGAGATCAGCCTTGCGATCCGCCAGCATCGCCGCGATCGCCGACAGGCTGAACCCGGCGCGCTTCAGGGTGAGAATGGCGTCGAGCCGGGCCAGCTCGCCCGAACCATAAGCGCGTCTTCCGCTGGCAGTCCGGAGCGGACGGATCAGGCCCCGCGCTTCATAGAAGCGCAAAGCGCGTGATGTGACGCCCGTTGAGCGGACGACGGTGGCAATGTCGAGAATCGGCTCCATGACGGCGGAGTAGCGCTTGACCCTGGGTCAAGTTCAAGCCGCAAAGGCGATACTCAGCCCTTCGAAAATCCGGTGAGCAGACCAAGCCCCTCGATCGTCGAGGCCTTCAGTGGCGGCTTCGTCTGCTCGTTAAGGCGAGGGTCACTCTCATCGAGGGTTGATAGGTCGAGCGGCACGGTATCGGCAGCCGACGCCGCCCCCGCCCTGCCCGAAGGAAGGGTCATGATCGGCACCGCCACGATCAGGGCCGCGCCGATCGCCAATGCGCATTTCATGTCCGAACTCCTGCCAGAGACCTGCGTGACGATATCCGCCTAACGCAGGAGCAGGCGATAGGGTTCAGGAGGCGATGAGAAGACCTGCCAGCGCCGCCGACATGAGGTTCGCCAGACTGCCGGCGACGAGCGCCTTGATGCCCAGCCGGGCGATCATCGGCCGCTGGTTCGGAGCCAGGCTGCCGGCCGACGCCATCTGGATCGCGATCGAGGAGAAATTGGCGAAGCCGCACAGCGCGAAAGTGGTGACGGCGACGCTGTGCGGACTCAGCGTGTCCTTGATCTGCCCGAGATGGATATAGGCCACGAACTCGTTGAGGGTGACCTTTTCGCCGAACAGCCCGCCGACGATCTGCGCCTGGTCCCAGGGGATGTTCAGCAGGACCATGATCGGTGCGAAGATGAACCCCAATATCTGCTGGAAGCTGAGCGTCGGATAGCCGAACAGCGCGCCCGCCTGGCCGAGCAGCCCGTTGGCGAGCGCCACGAGGCCGACGAAGGCCAGCACCATCGCGCCGACCGACACCGCGATGCGCACGCCGGTCTGCGCGCCCAGCGCCGCCGCCATGATGATATTGTCCGGACGCTCGCCTTCCTCATTGGCCTCGGCGATCGCGATCGCCTCCTCCTCGAGCAGGTCGGCCGACCGGCCCTCGGGCAGAACCGGATCGGGCATCATGATCTTGGCCATCAGCAACCCGCCCGGCGCCGCCATGAAGCTCGCCGCAAGCAGCAGGTCGACGCTAATCCCCATCGCAGCATAGGCGGCCAGGATGGTGCCCGCCACGCCGGCCATGCCCGTCGCCATCACTGCGAACATCTGGTGCGGCGCGAGGCCCGCCAGATAGGGCCGGATCACGAGTGGCGACTCGCTCTGCCCGACGAAGATGTTCGCCGCCGCGCACAGCGACTCGACCTTCGACACGCCGGTCACCTTCTCAATCGCACCGCCCACCCAGCGGATCACGAACTGCATGATGCCCAGATAATAGAGGATCGAGACCAGCGAGGCGAAGAAGATGATCACCGGAAGCGCGGCGAGCGCGAAGCTGTTGCCGCCGATCTCGGGCTTGACCAGCGAACCGAACAGGAAATTGGTCCCCGACTGGGCATAGCTCAGCAGGCTCGAAACGCCAGAGGCCATACCGCCGAGCAGCGCACGCCCCCAGGGCACGTAGAGGACGAGCACGGCGATGCCCGCCTGCAGCGCAAAGGCCGAACCCACGACGCGCAGGCGGATCGCCTTCCGGTCGGACGACAGCGCCACCGCCACGAGCAGGATCAGCACGATGCCGGCCAGCCCGGTCAGCCATTTCGTCATCCGGAAACTTCCCAAAGCGCGATGAAAGGCCCACCTTGTCGAGCGCGTGGCGCCGGTCAAGCGCTCTTTCGCCGCCGCCGCAAAGCCGTTAGCAGTGCGGCATGACCGCCTCCATCCCGCCGGCGCAGGACGCCCGCCCGCCTCGCTCGCTGTTCGTCATCTCGATCTTCTATGGCGGCATGGTGTGCATCGCCGGGGTGCTCGGGGTGAAGCAGGTGGCGCTCGGCCCGCTTGCCGTAGAGGCAGGCATATTCGCCTTTCTGCTGCTGGTCGTCATGGGCAGCGCGGTGGCCGAGCTGCACGGGCGGACGGTGGCCGATTCGCTCGTGCGCTGGGGCTTCCTGCCGCTGATCATGTCGGCACTGCTCATCCAGCTGGTGCTCGCCCTGCCGACCGATCCGGGCATGTACCCGCCCGCCGTCGAAGCCTTTCCGATCGTCGTCGGCCAGGGCGCCCGGATGATGATCGCCGGCCTGATCTCCTATGGGCTGTCTCAGACGCTCAACGTGCTGATCTTCGACCGGTTGAAGGGCAGCGGGGTCGGGCGCTTCGTCTGGCTGCGCGGCATGATCGCGAGCGTGATCAGCCAGATCGCCGACACGATCATGTTCATCACGATCAGCTTCTACGGCGAGCGCGAGATAGTCGGCCTGATGGGCGGCCAGATGCTGACCAAGGTCGTCCTCTCGATCGTGCTGGTTCCCCCGCTGATCACCGCCTTCGTGGCCGCCGGCCGCCGGATAGACGCGCGCGGCTGAGCGGCTGTCCGGGATTGGAAGCCGGCACAGGCTGAAAGCGATGCTTTATCCCGCGCCCCGCCTCCGCTAAGGGGCGCGCCATGTCGACCGATCACAGCCCCGACCCGATCCTCCTGTCCAAGGCCGAGACCCTCACCGAGGCGCTGCCCTATATGCAGCGCTATGCCGGCGAGACCTTCGTGGTGAAATATGGCGGTCACGCCATGGGCGATCCCGAGGCCGCGCGCGATTTCGCCGAGGACATCGTGCTGCTCAAGGCGGTCGGGATCAACCCGGTGGTGGTCCATGGCGGCGGCCCGCAGATCGGCCGCATGCTCAAGACGCTGGGCGTCGAGAGCAGCTTCGTCGACGGACTGCGCGTCACCGATGCCGAAACCGCGCGCATCGCCGAGATGGTGCTGTGCGGATCGATCAACAAGGAAATCGTGTCCTGGATCGCGCAGGCGGGCGGCCGCGCGGTCGGCCTCTCCGGCAAGGATGGCCGCATGGTCGTCGCCGAGAAGGTCAGCAGGACGCGCCGCAACCCGGAAAACGACCTCGACGAGGTCGTCGATCTGGGTTTCGTCGGCGAACCTGCCGATATCGACCGCCGTGTGATCGACACCATTTCCAAGGCCGGCATGATTCCGGTCATCGCGCCGATCGCGATCGGCGAGGACGGCCACACATATAACGTCAATGCCGACACCATGGCCGGCGCGATCGCCATCGCCCTTGGCGCCGCCCGCCTGTTCCTGCTGACCGACGTGGCCGGCGTGCTCGACAAGCAGAAGCAGCTGATCCGCGAACTCAGCCCGCCGCAGATCGCAGCCCTGCGCGAGGACGGCACGATCCAGGGCGGCATGATCCCCAAGCTCGAGACCTGCGTCGATGCGGTCGAGGGCGGGGTCGATGCCGCCGTCATCCTCGACGGACGGGTGCCCCACGCGATGCTGATCGAAGCCTTCACCAAGCGCGGCGCCGGCACCCTGATCGGCATGGGCTAGAAAA
Organism: Rhizorhabdus phycosphaerae; assembly: GCF_011044255.1. Lineage (NCBI taxonomy): Bacteria > Pseudomonadati > Pseudomonadota > Alphaproteobacteria > Sphingomonadales > Rhizorhabdaceae > Rhizorhabdus > Rhizorhabdus phycosphaerae. Next base: position 2,737,712 of record NZ_CP049107.1, on the reverse strand, counting down.
TAAGCCCCTCCCTTTCAAGGGAGGGGAAAGGGGTGGGTGCGAGCGCCAGCGAGCTCCCTCGCTTGTAAGGCACAGCCTCACTGTTGAGGCATCGCCTCCCTCATTTCCGCACCCCACCCTTACATCCCTCCCCCGAAGGGGAGGGACATCATGAGGCTCAGTCGCGCAGCAGCTCGTTGATGCCGGTCTTCGATCGGGTCTGCGCGTCGACGCGCTTCACGATCACCGCGCAATAGAGGCCGGGGCCGCCATCCTTGCCCGGCAGCGTGCCGGGGACGACCACCGAATAGCTCGGCACGCGCCCGATGAAGACCTCGCCGCTCGCGCGGTCGACGATCTTGGTCGACGCGCCGAGATAGACGCCCATCGACAGCACCGCGCCCTGCTCGACCACAACGCCCTCGGCCACTTCCGAGCGGGCGCCGATGAAGCAGTCGTCCTCGATCACGACCGGGCCCGCCTGCAGTGGCTCGAGCACGCCGCCAATGCCGACGCCGCCCGACAGATGGACGTTGCGGCCGATCTGCGCGCAGCTGCCGACCGTCGTCCAGGTGTCGACCATCGTGCCTTCGCCGACGAAGGCGCCGAGATTGACGAAGCTGGGCATCAGCACCGCGCCCTTGGCGATGTGCGCGCCGCGACGGACGATCGAACCGGGCACCGCGCGGAAGCCGGCGGAACGGAACTCTGCCTCGCCCCAACCCGCGAACTTCGAGGGCACCTTGTCCCACCAGCTGGTGCCGCCGGGACCGCCGGGAATCAGTTCCATGTCGTTGAGGCGGAAGGACAGCAGGACCGCCTTCTTGAGCCACTGGTTGACGGTCCAGCCGCCCTCGCCCTTCTCGGCCACGCGCCGCTCGCCCGAATCGAGCAGGCCGAGTGCGGTGTCGACGGCGTCGCGGACCTCACCCTTGGTCGAGAAGCCGATGCTCTCGCGTTCGTCCCAGGCCTTTTCGATGATCTGCTGCAGATCGGCGCTCATGTCGTTCCCCTCAAAGCGTGGCTGTCAGTTCGTCGAGCCAGTGCCCGACATCGCGAATCTCATAGTCGATGAAGCTGTGGTCGGCTTCGTGGTCGCCATATTCGGACCCGTTGTTGACCCACACGGTGGTCATGCCGATCGCCTTGGCGGGCTTCAGGTTGCGGGCCATATCCTCGACGAACAGAGAGGTGCGAGGATCGATGCCGAAGGCCTCGACCATCGACGCATAGCTCGCCGCGTGGGGCTTGGGCTGATAGGCGCAGGCGTGGATATCGTGGATCGCCTCGAAGCTCTTCGACAGGCCCAGTTTCTGCAGCACGCGACCGGCATAATCGGCATCGCCATTGGTGAAGATCAGCTTGCGGCCGGGCAGCTTCGCGACCGCGTCGATCAGACGCCGATCCTCGGACAGCACGTCCATCTCGATGTCGTGGACGAAGGAGAGGAATTCGTGCGGGTCGATGCCGTGGCTCTGCATCAGCCCCGACAATGTCGTGCCATGCTCGCGGAACATCTGCTTCTGGACGCGCTTGGCCTCGACCGGATCGACGCCGAGCAGCCGCTGGACATAGAGCCCCATGCGGACGTCGATCAGCCCGAACAGGTCGACCGACGCCGGGTAGAGCGTGTTGTCCAGATCGAAGATCCAGGCGTCGATATGGCGGAGCGCTGCATCCATGGCCGCGCGAGTAGCCGTTGCACGAAGTGGTGGCAACCCGCGCCGACGGCGCCAGCCAGGGAGGGCCATCAACCCCGGGCGTCAGACGGCGGTGCCGACCAGACTGCCGATTCCCGCCGTGAGCGCCATCGCCAGAGCACCCCAGAAGACGACCCGCAACACCGGCCGCAGGACGGGCGCTCCACCGGCCCGGGCGCCGAGTGCGCCGAGCAATGCCAGGAACAGGATCGAACCGATCGCCTCACCGGCGACCATCCAGGCCATCGGCAAGGAGGCCGCCAGCACCAGCGGCAGCAGCGCGCCGGCGGTGAAGGTTGCCGCCGAGGCGAGTGCCGCGACCACCGGCCGCGCGGTCGTGACCTCGGTGATGTTGAGTTCGTCGCGGGCATGGGCACCGATCGCGTCGCGCGCCATCATCTGCGCGGCGACCTTGTCGGCGGTTTCGGGATCGACGCCCCGCCCGACATAGATGGCGGCGAGTTCCTTCAGCTCCATCTGCGGGTCCGTCGCGAGTTCGTCGCGCTCGCGCCCGAGATCGGCGGCTTCGGTGTCCGCCTGCGAGCTCACCGAGACATATTCGCCTGCAGCCATCGACATCGCGCCGGCGACGAGGCCCGCCGTCGCGGCAACCAGCAGGGCAGGCCGGTCGGCGCCCGACGCGGCGACGCCGAGGATCAGACTCGCCGTCGAGACGATTCCGTCATTCGCGCCCAGTACGGCGGCCCGAAGCCAGCCGATGCGCGCAACCAGATGCGATTCCTTGTGCCGCCTCATCGAGCCTCGTCCTCGTCGGGGCGATCGGCATAGATCGCCTGCCGAGGCCGGTCATAGCATGGATGCGCGAACGACGACGAACGACGTCAGACGGTGAAGCTCTCGCCGCAGCCGCACATGCCCTTGGCATTGGGATTCTGGAAGACGAAGCCAGCCGAGAAATCGTCCTCGACCCAGTCCATCGTCGAGCCGACCAGATAAAGAAGCGACCCGCCGTCGACGTAGAAATCGCCGCCGGGCGTGACGATCTTCTCGTCGAACGGGTCGGCCTCGGTCACATAGTCGACCGAGTAGGCGAGACCCGAGCAGCCGCGACGCGGGGTCGACAGCTTGACCCCGATCGCACCGTCCGGCGCCGTCTCCATCAGCCTGGCGATGCGTGCCTCGGCCGATGGCGTCAGGATCAGCGCAGCCGGGCGGGCGCGGGTCGTGGTGGTGGTCGCGGTCATTATGGTCTCCATCCCCAAAGGGCGTTCAGAGCATTCCCAGTTCGAGCTTGGCTTCGTCCGACATCTTCTGCGGGTCCCAGGGCGGATCCCAGATCAGGTTGACCTCTGCCGAGCCGACCCCCGGCACAGCCCCGACCCGCAGCTCGACTTCGCCCGGCATCGATTCGGCCACCGGGCAGTGCGGCGTGGTCAGCGTCATCGTCACGACGACATGGGCATTATCCGCTACCTCGACGCCATAGACGAGCCCGAGATCGTAGATGTTCACCGGAATTTCCGGATCGTAGATCTCCTTGAGAGCGGTGATGACACCCTCGTAGATTTCACCGCCGGGCTCGCCCGCCGCGTCGGCCTGCGGCCGCTGCGCCAGGAAACCGTCGAGATAATCGGGCTTCCGCGGGGGTTGCTCCGCAGGCCTGTCCGCATCGAGCGCTTCGAGATCGACCCGCACCCGGGGCGGGGGCGTCACCGATTCGACCTCTTCGGTCAGGATCTTGCCGCTGTCGTTGGTCCGTTCGTCCATCATCCGAATATCCGCGTCACACGTTCGATCCCGCGCGCCAGAGCGGCCACGTCATCCTCGTCATTATAGATACCGAAGCTCGCCCGCGCCGTCGCCGGCAGGTCGAGATGGTCCATCAGCGGCTGGGCACAATGGTGCCCCGCGCGGATCGCCACGCCTTCCTCGTCCAATATGGTGCCGATGTCGTGGGGATGCACCCCCTCGATCGCGAAGCTGACGATTCCCGCCGAGTCCGCCGGCCCGAACAGCCGCACGCTGTTGATCGCCGACAGCGCGTCGCGCGCCTTGGCGACCAGCGCCTTCTCATGCGCCTCGATCGCATCGAGCCCGATCGCATCGACATAGTCGATCGCGGCACGGAGACCCAGCGCGCCGACGATGTTGGGAGTCCCCGCCTCGAAACGCTGCGGCGGCGGCGCCCAGCTGGTCGCGGCAAAGGTGACGCGGTCGATCATCGATCCGCCACCCTGATAGGGTGGCATCGCGTCGAGCAGCTCTCCGCGCGCCCACAAGGCGCCGATCCCGGTGGGGCCATAGAGCTTGTGCCCGGAAAAGACGTAGAAATCGCAGTCGAGCGCTTGCACGTCGACCGTCATCCGCGGTACCGCCTGACAACCGTCGATCAGGATCTTCGCGCCGACGCGGTGCGCCAGATCGGCGGCGCGGCGCGCGTCGAGAGCCGAGCCCAGCACGTTCGACACATGGGCGAGCGCCACCAGACGGTGCCGATCGGTCAGCATCGCCTCGGCGGCGTCGAGGTCGATCCGGCCGTCGGCGGTCAGCGGGCAGACGTCGATCTCGACCCCGGTACGCTCGCGCAGCAACTGCCACGGGACGATGTTCGAATGATGTTCGAGCTGCGACAGCAGGATGCGGTCGCCAGCCTTGAGCGTCGACACGCCCCAGCTCTGCGCCACCAGGTTGATCGCCTCGGTGGCGCCGCGGACGAAGACGATCTCGTCGCTGCTGCGCGCGTTGACGAAGCGGGCGACCCGCTGGCGCGCCGCCTCATAGGCGATCGTCATGTCGGCCGAGCGGCGATAGACGCCGCGATGGACGGTCGCATAATCCTCGCCATAGGCTCGGGCGATGGCATCGATCACGGCCTGCGGCTTCTGCGCCGTGGCGGCGGTGTCGAGATAATGCCAACCCTCGGGAAGGCCCGGAAAGTCGGCCCGGCGGCTCATCTTCGCGATGTCGGCGATCGCATTCATGCTCTCTCCTCCAGCCAGGCCTCGGCATCCGCCTGGAACGCCTCACGCACCGCCTCGTCGCCGATCCGCGACAGCGCGTCGGCGATGAAGGCCTGGGTCAACAGCGCGCGGGCACGATCGGGGGTGATGCCGCGCGAGGTCATGTAGAACAGCGCCTGCGCATCGAGTTCGCCGACCGTGGCGCCATGCGCGCATTTCACGTCGTCGGCGAAGATCTCGAGCTCGGGCTTAAGGTTCACCGTAGCGGTGCGCTTGAGCATCAACCCGCGCAGGCTCTGCTCGCCGTCGGTCTTCTGCGCGTCGCGCGCCACTTCGACCTTCGCGGCCATGCTCGTCGTCGCACGGTCGTCGGCGACCGCGCGCCACAGCTGGCGGCTCGTGCCCTCCGCACTGGCATGGTGGACCACGACCGCCGCGTCATGGCGCTGCTCGCCGCGCGCCAGCAGCGCACCGCCATGTTCGGCGACGGCGCCCGGTCCCTTGATGCGAATCTCGGCGTCGAGCCGGGTTCCCGCCCCGCCCGCGCCGAGCAGCGTGGTGACGAGGCTCGCGCCCCCGTCCAGCCGCGCTTCGTCGCGCAGCGAGACGAAGCCCGTTTCCTGCACGATCCGGATCGCCCGCATCAGCCGCGCCGAGCGGCTCAGCGCGATGCGGGTCAGCCGGTTCGTCCAGCCGTCGCCGACATAGGTCTCGACGATCGACGCATGGGCATCCTCGCCGAGTTCGATGCTCGCCGGCACATGATTCGCCCCGCCGGTCGCGACATGAACGATCTCGACCGGCGGCGCGCCGGCGACAGCATCCTTGCCCAACGTCAGGGTCCAGCCCTGCCCCTGGGCCAGACGACCCAGCGGGTGCACGGACGTCGCGTCCACCGTGCCGACCGTGACCGGACCGGAACTGCTGCGCTCCGCATCGAAGCGCCCATCGACGAACAGCAGCCGCGGACCGCTGCCGATCCAGAGACCGGCCACGTCGACGGGCACATCGCGCTTCGATTCCGACGCCAATGCTTCCAGCCCGGAGAGATCTGACCAGCGCCATGCCTCGTCACGAGGCGAGGGAAGCGAGAGAGTCATGCCCATTCCTCCCCGGCACGGGGAGGGGGACCGGCAAAGCCAGTGGAGGGGCAGCGCAGGACCGCGCAGACAGCGGTGGAGGAGAGGTCGGACCCCTCCTCAACCATCCTGCGGATGGTCCCCCTCCCCGTTCCGGGGAGGAACTGGATCGCCGTCGTCACGCCGCGATCGCTCCATAGCCTTCACGTTCGAGTTCAAGCGCGAGCTCGGCACCACCGGTGCGGACAATCCGACCGGCCGCAAGAACGTGGACGAAGTCGGGTTTCACATAGTCGAGGAGGCGCTGGTAATGGGTGATCAGCAGCACCGCTTTGTCGGGCTTGCGCATGATCATGTTGATGCCCTCGCCGACCGTGCGCAGCGCATCGATGTCGAGGCCCGAGTCGGTCTCGTCGAGGATCGCCATCGCCGGGTCGATGATGCCCATCTGCACCATCTCGTTGCGCTTCTTCTCGCCACCCGAAAAGCCGACGTTCACCGCCCGCTTGAGCATGTCCATGTTCAGCCCCAGCGCATCGGCCTGGGCGCGGGCGCGCTTGAGGAAGTCGCCGCCCGACAGCGGCTCCTCGCCGCGCAGCCGCCGCTGCGCGTTGAGCGCCTCGCGCAGGAACTGGACGTTCGACACACCCGGAATCTCGACCGGATACTGGAAGCCGAGGAACAGGCCGGCGGCGGCGCGCTCATGCGGTGCCTTTTCCAGCAGGTCCTCGCCCTGGAACGAAACGCTGCCCCCGGTCACCTCATAGCCGGGCCGTCCGGCCAGGACATAGGACAGCGTCGACTTGCCGGCGCCGTTCGGCCCCATGATCGCGTGGATTTCGCCCGGCCCGACGGAGAGGGTGAGCCCTTTGAGGATCGGCTTGCCATCGACTTCGGCGTGGAGGTTTTCAATCTTGAGCATGGTCATCTCTTTAGCCCCTCTCCTTCAGGGGAGGGGTTGGGTTGGGGCGTACGGGCGCTCATCCGACGCTGCCTTCGAGCGAAATGCCGAGCAGCTTCTGCGCCTCGACCGCGAATTCCATCGGTAGCTGCTGCAGCACTTCCTTGGCGAAGCCGTTGACGATCAGCGCGACCGACGCCTCCTGATCGAGGCCGCGCGACATGGCGTAGAAGAGCTGGTCGTCGCTGATCTTCGAGGTCGTCGCCTCATGCTCGATCTGCGCCGAAGGGTTCTTCACCTCGATATAGGGCACGGTGTGCGCCCCGCAGCGGTCGCCCAGAAGCAGGCTGTCGCACTGGGTGAAGTTGCGCGCGCCCTCAGCGGTCGGTGCCACGCGGACGAGGCCGCGATAGGTGTTGTCGCTGCGCCCGGCCGAGATGCCCTTCGACACGATCGTCGATTTCGATCCCTTGCCGAGATGGATCATCTTGGTGCCGGTATCGGCCTGCTGGCGGTTGTTGGTGACCGCGACCGAATAGAATTCGCCGACGCTGTTCTCGCCCGCGAGCACGCAGCTCGGATATTTCCAGGTGATCGCGCTGCCCGTCTCGACCTGGGTCCAACTGACCTTGCTGTTGCGGCCCTGGCAGAGCGCACGCTTTGTGACGAAATTATAGATTCCGCCCCGGCCCTCGGCATCGCCCGGATACCAGTTCTGCACGGTCGAATATTTGATCTCGGCATCGTCGAGCGCGACCAGCTCGACCACGGCGGCGTGGAGCTGGTTCTCGTCGCGCATCGGCGCGGTGCAGCCCTCCAGATAGGACACGTGACTGCCCTTGTCGGCGACGATCAGCGTGCGTTCGAACTGGCCCGTATTCTCCGCGTTGATACGGAAATAGGTGCTGAGCTCCATCGGGCAACGAACGCCCTCGGGAATGTAGACAAAGGTGCCGTCCGAAAAGACCGCGCAGTTGAGCGTCGCAAAATAATTGTCGTGCATCGGCACGACCTTGCCCAGCCATTTGCGGACGAGATCGGGATATTCGCGGATCGCTTCGGAGATCGAGCGGAAGATGACCCCCGCCTTTTCCAGCTCGGCGCGGAAGGTGGTGGCCACCGAAACGCTGTCGAAGACCGCGTCGACCGCGACCTTGCGCGCGCCCTCGACGCCGGCGAGAACCTTCTGCTCCTCGATCGGGATACCGAGTTTTTGATAAACCTTGAGGATTTCCGGATCGACCTCGTCGAGGCTCGACACCGTCTCCTTCTTCTTGGGCGCCGCATAATAATAGGCGTCCTGATAGTCGATCGGCGGAACGTTCAGCTTGGCCCAGTCGGGCGGGGTCATGGTCAGCCAGTGGCGATAGGCCTTGAGCCGCCATTCGAGCATCCATTCGGGCTCGTTCTTCTTGGCCGAAATGAAGCGGACCGTGTCCTCGCTCAATCCCTTAGGCGCAAAGTCCTGCTCGACCTCCGAGGTGAAGCCCCACTCGTAATTGGAGGCGCGGTCCGCGGCCTCATGGGCCGCCTTGTTGCGTACGTCGCTCATGATCTCATACCCTCGACAGGGTTTCGAGGCTGACGCCGCCAAGGGCGCCGCGAATGGTGTCGTTGACGACCGACCAGTGCGGTTTGACCCGGCATGCGCCTTCGAGGCTGCAATCGTGCCGGTGGTCGTCGACGCAGGCGGTCATCGCGATCGGCCCTTCGACCGCCTCGACGATGTCCGCAAGGCTGATAGACGCCGCATCGCGCGCCAGCCGGACGCCGCCGCCCGTGCCGCGCGCGGAAACCAGCAGGCCTGCCTGGGTCAGCCGACCCATCAGCTTCTGCGCGGTGGGCAGCGGCACGCCCGTCTCGTCGGACAGCAACGTCGCGGTCAACCGCTCGCCGTGCCCGTGGCGGGCGGCGGCGGACAGCATGACGACGGCATAGTCGGCGAGGCTGGACAGGCGCATGGCGTTCGTTCGCTTCCAATCGGACGGATTCGATCCGATTGGGCAAATGGGCGTTCGCCTGCGTAACGTCAAGGAAAAGTGGGATGAGCCGCCCTGCCTCTTGGGGCAGGCAGGGCGGCTCGGTCCGGCTGCTTCGGGGGGGCCGTATGCAGCCGGGTGGGGATCGCCCACCCTGATGGGTGTGCAACCGATATACGCGAACGAGGGCGTGCTATTCCCCGTCGCAAAGAATTCTTCGCAGCCGGCCCCCTGCCGTCGACAAGTTCGGCATGACGCGCGCCTTCCTGCGCGCTAAGCGCGGCCCATGTCTCTCTACGCCGCCTTCCGCCCGCTCCTGTTCACCCTCGAAGCCGAACGCGCGCACCGGGCGACGATCCGGGCACTGCGGCTGAAGCCGCGCGGCGCCCCGGCGGCAGACGACCCCCGTCTCGCCAGCACAGTGGCGGGGCTGCGCTTCCCCAATCCGGTCGGTCTCGCCGCAGGCTTCGACAAGGACGCACAGGTCCCCGACGCCATTCTCTCACTGGGCTTCGGCTTTGCCGAAGTGGGCACGCTCACCCCCTTCCCCCAGGCCGGCAATCCCCGCCCCCGCCTGTTCCGCCTGATCGAGGACCGGGCCGTCATCAACCGCATGGGATTCAACAATGGCGGCCAGGCGGCGGCGTTCGAGCGCCTGCTCCGCCGCAACGACCGGCCGGGCATCGTCGGGGTGAACATCGGCGCCAACAAGGATGCCGCCGATCGCATCGCCGATTATGCCAATGGCGTGCGGGTGATGGCGGGGGTGGCGCGCTACCTGACGGTCAACATCTCCTCGCCCAACACGCCCGGACTGCGCGCATTGCAGGATCGCGGAGCGCTCACGGAACTGCTGGCCGCCGTCATGGAGGCCCGCCCCGCCGGCGGCCCGCCGGTCTTCCTGAAGGTGGCGCCCGATCTCGAGCCCGCCGACATCGACGACATCGCCGAGATCGCGGGCGAGTTTCGCCTCGACGGCCTGATCGTGTCGAACACCACCATTTCGCGCCCGCCGCTCCGCTCGCGCCATGCGCAGGAGACCGGCGGCCTGTCGGGAGCGCCGTTGCACGATCTTGCCGCGCGCCGCCTTTCCGATTTCCGCAACGCGACCGGCGGCACGATGCCGCTGATCGCCGCAGGTGGCATCGCCTCGGCCGAGGATGCCTATGCCCGGATCCGCGCAGGGGCGAGCCTGGTGCAGCTTTATTCGGCGCTCGTCTATGAAGGTCCGGGCCTCGCCCGCCGGATCAATCGGGGTCTCGCCGCGCTGCTGAAGCGCGACGGCTGCGCTTCGGTCGCGGATGCCGTCGGGCGGGGCTGAACCGCCCCGGGAGGCCGGCGCAAGCGGAGGGCTTTCGCCCTGCACGATCCGGCCTTAAGCTCGCCGCCATGCTGCATCGCGCCCTCCCCATCCTCACCGCCCTTTCGCTCTTCCTCGCGCCGGTTGCGGCCCCGGTTGCGGCTGATGCCGGGACGGTCGCCGCCGCCGAACCGCGCGCCGCCGCCGCAGGGCAGGAGATTTTGCGCAAGGGAGGCAGCGCGGCCGACGCCGCGATGGCGATCATGCTCGCGCTGACGGTGACCGAACCCATGTCCTCGGGCATCGGTGGAGGCGGCTTCCTGCTCCATCATGACGGCAAGACCGGTAAACTCGAGACAGTCGACGGCCGCGAGACCGCCCCGGCCTCGGCCGGCCACGACCGTTTCCTCGGCGCCGACGGAAAGCCCCTGCCCTATATGCAGGCGGTGCCCGGCGGCTATTCGGTCGGCATTCCCGGCAATATCGCGCTGATGGCCGAGACGCACAAACGCTGGGGCAAGCTGCCCTGGGCCAAGCTGTTCGAACCCGCGATCCGTCTCGCCGAGCAGGGCTATACGCTGCTGCCCGACAACAAGCCTGGCCCGTTCGCGGTGCAGGGCACCCTCGCCTATCGCCTCAAGCAGTTCGAGAAGCTGTGGGCCGATTTCCCCGAAGCGCGCGCCATCTACTGGAAGGACGGGCGCCCGCTGACGACCGGCGAGACGGTGCGCAATCCCGCTCTGGCGGCGACGCTGCGAATGATCGCCGCCAAGGGGCCCGACGCCTTCTACAAGGGCGAGATTGCCAGCCAGATCAGCCAGGCCGTCGGACGATCGAAGCGCAACCCCACGACGCTGACGGTCGGCGATCTGGCGGGCTATCGCGCGAAGCTGCGCGCGCCCGTGTGCGGCAGCTATCGCGGACATCGCATCTGCGGGATGGGCCTGCCTTCGTCGGGTGCGATCACCGATCTGATGATGCTCGGCATGCTCGAACGCTTCGATCTCGCCAAACTCGGCAAGGATTCGCCGGTCGCCTGGCATCTGATCGGCGAGGCGATGCGGCTGGCCTATGCCGACCGCGATGCCTGGCTGGGCGATTCCGATTTCGTGAAGGTGCCCGTCGCCGGCCTGCTCGACCCCGCCTATCTGGCCGAGCGGTCGAAGCTGATTTCGCCCGACAAGACCCTCGGCACCTATCTCCCCGGCACGCCGCCGGGCGCTTCGCCGCTCGCGATGACCAAAGCCCCGGCCGAGCAAGGCACGACCCACTTCGTCGCAGTCGACGATCGAGGCGACATCGTCTCGATGACCTCGACCGTCGAAGGGCCGTTCGGCAGCTCGCTCGTCGCCGGCGGCTTCTTCCTCAACAACGAGCTGACCGACTTCAACGAGGATCCTTACGACAAGGGCCGCCTCGTCCCCAACCATGTTCAGCCGGGCAAACGGCCGCTGTCCTCGATGGCGCCGACGCTCGTCTACGGCAAGGACGGCAAGCCATGGCTGGCCCTCGGCTCGGCCGGTGGGCGCACGATCATCATGCATGCGCTGAAGGCAATGATCGGCACGATCGATTGGGGCCTGCCCGCCGATCAGGCGATCGCCCTGCCCAACATCTTCTTCCGAGGGCCCGCGCTGGTGGTCGAGCGCAACAGCCCGCTCGAGGCGCTGGTGCCCGGCCTCACCCAGCTGGGCGAGACGGTGAGCGTCGGCGACATACCGTCGAAGCTGACCATATTGGAGCGCGGCAAGACGGGCTGGACCGGCGCGGCCGATCCCCGCAGCCCGGGCGTCGCGTTGTCACAATAAGGCGCAGGAAGCGGGTGCAAAGGCCGGATTCGGCGCTATACCCCGCATGAGAGCGGCCAGATCCGCCGGTGCAGGAGAGATGATGCGTAGCTTCGAGCGTTTTCCCAACCTCGTCACCATGTTCTTCACGCGCGCAGCGGAGAAGGGCGACGCGCCCTTTCTCTGGGCCAAGGACGGCGGCCAATGGCATGCGCTGAGCTGGGCTGCGGTCGCCCGCCGCGTCGCCTCGCTCGCCGCCGCCCTGCGCGCGCAGGGCCTCAAGGACGGCGACCGCGTCGTGCTCGTCTCCGAGAACCGCCCCGAATTCTGTATCGCCGATCTGGCGATCATGGCCGCCGGCTGCGTCACGGTGCCGACCTACACGACCAATACCGAGCGCGACCACACCCATATCCTCGAGAACAGTGGCGCGCGCGCGGCGATCGTGTCGACCGCGAAGCTGGCGCAGGTGCTGTTGCCGGCGATCGTCCGTTCCTCGACCTGCGAGTTCCTGGTCGGCATGGAGCCGATGCCGCAGACCGCCGTCCGTACGCTCGACTTCGCCACGCTGGCCGGCGACGCGTCGGCCGATGTCGAGGCCGCCGCCGCGACCGCCGCCGACCTGCGCCGCGAAGACCTCGCCTGCCTGATCTACACCAGCGGCACTGGCGGCGCCCCGCGCGGCGTGCGCCAGCATCACGGCGCGATCCTGTGCAACGTCGAGGGCTGCCTCGACATCATCCAGGCGGATTTCGGCTGGGACGAGGAGGTGTTCCTGTCCTTCCTGCCGCTGAGCCACGCCTATGAACATTCGGGCGGACAATTCCTGCCGATCGGGCTCGGCGGGCAGATCTATTATGCCGAAGGGCTGGAGAAGCTCGCCGCCAATATCGAGGAAGTCCGCCCGACGATCATGGTCGTGGTCCCGCGCCTGTTCGAGATGCTGCGCGCGCGCCTGATCAAGGCCGTCGAGAAGCAGGGCGGGATCGGCAAGAAGCTGCTCGACAAGGCGATCGAACTCGGCACGCGCGAGAAACTGCGCCTGACCGACTATCCCTACAAGCTTGCGATCGACGCCTTGCTCAAGCCCAAGGTGCAGAAGCGGTTCGGCGGCCGGATCAAGGCGCTGGTGTCGGGCGGCGCCCCGCTCAATCCCGAGGTCGGCCAGTTCTTCTCCTCGCTCGGCCTGACCCTGCTGCAGGGCTATGGCCAGACCGAGTCCGGTCCGGTCGTCTCGTGCAACCGCCCGAAAGTCGGGATTGCGCTCGACACGGTCGGTCCGCCGATGAAAGGGGTCGAGGTCCGCATCGCCGAGGATGGCGAGATCCTGATCCGGGGCGAGCTGGTGATGGCCGGTTACTGGCGCAACGAGGCGGAAACCGAGCGCGTCCTGAAAGATGGATGGCTCCATTCGGGCGATGTCGGCCATCTCGACGAAAAGGGCCGCCTCAAGATCACCGATCGCAAGAAGGACCTGATCGTCAACGACAAGGGCGACAATGTCGCGCCGCAGAAGCTGGAAGGCATGCTGACGCTCCAGCCCGAGATCGCCCAGGCGATGGTCTCGGGCGACCGGCGGCCCTATATCGTCGGCCTGATCGTCCCCGACCAGGAATGGCTGGCCGGCTGGGCCGCCGATCGCGGCCTGTCACCCGAAATGGCGAAGCTGCGCGACAACCCCGATCTCCACCGCGCACTGATGGCAGCGGTCGACCGCGTCAACGTCGACCTGTCGGTGATCGAAAAGGTCCGCCGCATCGTGATCGCCGACGAGCCCTTCTCGATCGCCAACGAGCAGATGACCCCCTCGCTCAAGAACCGCCGCCACGCGATCCGCGCAGTCTATGGCGAACGAATCGACGCCTTGTACCGGGCATAGGATCCGGGGGCTGGGAGGGCCCTGAGCTGACCAGCGGATAGAGCTCGAAGGCGACGCAGATGCGCCGGTCGTCGCAGCCGAGCGCTACCGTCTCATGGCTGAAATGGCTGGGCATCATCACGACCATGCCCGGTTCCGGCCGGATCCAGTGCTCATCCCAACCCGCCGCCGCGTCGAAGCCGCGCCCGGCCGCCGGCCCGACGCGCAGCCATCCTCGCCGCGCCTCGGCGTCCGCCACCGCATCGGGTACGGCAACATAATAGACCCCGTTCATCCAGCTCGTGGCGTGGAGGTGGGACAGGTGGCGCGTGTCTGCGCCGGAAACGACGCTCCACGCGCGCAATCCGAAGGCGGCCGGGCGCGACCGGAGAAACGGATGGGCAGCGTCGTCTCCCAAGCCTTCCACATAGGCTTCCGCTGCCACACGCAGCCGCTGGAGCATGGCCTGCAACAGCGGGCTATCGACCGCCTCGAGGTGATTGCGTCGCCACCCGTCGCGAATCGAGCGCCCCTGCGGCCGCGCATAATAGTCGAGATCACCGCTCAACTCCTTGGCGAGCAGAGGGAGTTCCGGGGCGTCGGGGCCGTCCAGCCAGGTGATCGACAGAAAACGCTCCGAGTCCATCAGGGCGCGAGCGGCGGCGCGCTCGCCCGCCCAGATCGCGGACGCCGCCAGAAGATCGAAGCTTCGGGGATTGGCGAAACCTGCCGCCACGAGCGCCGCCACAAGCGGATAGAGCGTCTCGCGGGGACGCGCCCAACACAACAGGTCGACCAGGGCGGGAAAGGCTTCGAGATTGGCATCTTCCCGTTGCATGTGGAGGCATAGCGCAGCGGCTGCGGCGATGTCGCCCCGCAACAGCAGAAAGCCGGCCTTGCGGGCCGTGGCGATCGGATCGGCCGTCACGCTGCCTGTCATGCAAACCGTGCCATGCGCTGCCACGGTTCGCGCAGGAAGCGATCACAGAGCGCGCGAATCTCGGGAGTCACCGCGGCATGCTTTTCGGCACGATCGTCGCGGAAGGCCGTGCGGCCGCTTCGACTCCATGCTTTCAGGCGAGTCTCCTCCTGCATGGCTGCCAGTTCGGCTTCGGTGGGCAAGATACCCAGATGCGGGAGCAGCCTGGTGATCACCGCCTGCGGCAGGTCCGCATAGTCGATCACCAGCCAGCCTGCGGGATCGGTTTCGACCATGTCCGCCATCGCAGTGAACGCCCGACCCAGGCAGCGCGCGATAAACTCGCCGTCGCTCAGGTCCCGCTGCGCGGCGAGGCCGATTCCGGACAGGAGCGGCGACCAGACGGCATCGCGCAGTTTCAGCCAGCCGGGAGGGCCTTTCAGATTGGATACGAGAATTTCCAGCGGGTCGCGGATGAGGAGCAATCGCCGCATGTCCGGGTAGAGAATCGTGAACAGATCGACGTCGCGGGAACTGCGCAGCGACTGCTTGATCACCAGGTGGCGCGCCTCGGGCGCAATCCGCTGGCCGATCGATCGCACAGCCGTCCTGAGCGCCGCCATGCGTCGATCCTGCGGTACGAGACTCCAGAAGGCGCCGCATATATCGACGACCGCCCCAGGTTCGTCAGTCACCTGGAGACTGGCTATCCGCGACAGCATCCGGGCGGTAAGCGTCGATCCGCAGCGGGTGAGGTGCCAAATCGACAGCAGCGGCGGCAGCACGGTGCCCGATGGCGCATGGTCGACGACCCGAACCTGACGAACCTGCGCCGTATCGGGATGCTCGGCCGGCGGCCGCCCATGCAGCCCGAACAGAAAATTGTCCGCCGTCACTGGTCTCAGCAGGAAGGTGCCACCGTCACCCGACGGTGCCGCCCTTACCGGCATGAAGAGGCGGTCGTCGTCAGGCATTGCTGCCTTCCTGCATCAGAATGAACTGGCCGACCCGCAGCGCATCGCCGAGGCCATTGCGCAGCCTGTGAGACATGGGGAAACGCGACGCCTCCTCGGGCGTGGCCGGCCATGCGTCGAGTATTGCCCGCATCTTTTGCGTATCGATCACCGAACTGGCGAGAGTGGACTGCTCTATCCGATCGATCTCGGCAGCCATCCAGTCGCGCCGCAAACTCATCCAGCCATACCAGTCGGAATGCTGCAGACCGATCCGACGTTCTTCGTAGATCGACGCCGGGGCGCGATCTGCCAGCGCCCGACGGGCCAGCAGCCGAGTGACGCCAGCGCGGCGATATTGATCCCGGGGCAGAGAAAGGCAGAATTCGACCAGCGCGAGATCGACATAGGGATCGCGCCACGACCAGTCCTGCCCCTGGGTGAAATGCGAATAGTGCGCCATGCCGTTCCGGAAGCGGTCGACCAGTTCCAATTGCCGGTCGAGATCCGGCGAACCGGTATTCCATTGCGGAACGTCATGCTCCTCGAACTGTAGGCGACGTGCGACATCCTCCCGAATGCTGCTCCATTCCTGCCACCAATAGTCCGACTGGCCGCGCAACCGGCGCTGAAAGCGCTGCAGGCGCGGGAAAAAAGGCATGATCCCCTGACGCCACAATGCGCGAGGCCGGGCGTGCCATCCGCGATCGGGTACAACCAGATTGTCCCACCCCGCCGACAAACGCCCCTGTTTCAACTGATCGGCTACCACATAGGCGCCAGTATAGCTCATCGTGGCGTTGCCAGCATCGGCGGAGAGCAACACGGACAAGCCCTGTTCCCGCATCAGGTCGGTGAGCGGCAGCCCCAACCAGGCGACCTGATAAGGCCGCTTGAACGGCCAGTCGCGGCTTTGCAGCGGTCCGCCGGGATACTCCAGGTCGAGGCCGGGTTGTCGCGCATCCCGGACATGCGGCCTCAGCTGGGGATAGCGCGCCAGAAAGGGCTGGAGGCGATCCCACTCGCCGCCGAAATGATGCGGCCCCGGTTCAAGCAGAGGAACATTCGGGTCCGGTCTGACCGTCAGCGTGTGGACCGCCGCATCATGCTGCCGCGCGGCCGCGGCGACCATCGCGGTCGAATCGAGGCCGGCGGAAAGCAAGCTCAGGACAGGGGTTCCGCTCGGGCAACGGGATGCGACCGCGCGGTCGAGACGTTCGCGTGCGGCCTCGACATAATCTTCGTCCCGGCGCAGACGGAGTGTCGTGCGAGGCTCGGGAGACCAGAAGCGGCCAGCCCGCACCGATCCACGACACCATTGCAGCCACTGCCCGGGCTGGAGACGACGTATCGCGCGCCAGGGGGTCCGGTCGCCGACCCGGCTTTCCATCTTGGCCAATCGCATGGCCAGCGCGTCGGTGTCCGGCTCGGCGTCGACGTCCGGAAAGGCTAGTAGCCAACTGGGGCTACTCGCTGCGACGATCCCATCGACGGTCTGCGCATAGCAGAGGCTTGCCCGACCCATGGGGCAGCTCGCCAGGAACAATGTCCGGCTTTCCGGAGACCAGCGCGCTATCACATAGTCGCCATCGAGGCGGGAAAGGCCCGCCGGCCCTCGCTCTTCGATCAGCCGATCGACGATCAGGGCAGCGGGCGTAGCCGGGTCGATGGCAAGCTCGGCCGCGATCTCCCCGAGATTGTAAATCGCCCCCCCGAGCATGGTGACCTGCCCCGACATCTCGTGGGGCAGGATAGCAGGGGCGGTTCGGCGGGAGCGCGTCGTTCGGGCCCTTTTCAGGCTGACTAAGGCCCCTTCGTCATCGTCGTATTTCTCTGAAATCTCCATGCCATGTGGAGATCTGCGGTGAAGCTCCGATGCGAACAGACCCGCGCCGACGAGAAAGCTCATGGCCTTTCAGTCATGCGTTATCGGATCTCCGGCGCTCTTCGCCAAAAAGATCAGGAGTGGGTGTTGAGGCCGCCGTCGCTCGATTGATCGGACGTCCCCTGCGTTAACGTACCGGAGTCGTATATGGAAAGAACCGGCGCAACCCATTCGAGCCGCAGAGAGTTTTCCATATCAGACGAAACCAGTTCTGATTCTGGAGTGGCGTTACGCATAACATTCCCCTTCGGTACGACCTTCGCCCATTGGCCTAGCAGGTTACGGCAAGGCAATGAAGAATCTTCGAACGCGGCCCGATAGCCGCCATGACGCTTTAGCCCTGCGATCGTTCGTTGGTGGAACTGCCCCGCCCCGCGGGCTCCTGATTCGACGAACGGACCAGTCCAACGGGGTGCCTTGCGCGTGACGAAAGCCCACAGGGGAAAGCCAGCGATCCCCGGCAGCGTGAAGGCAGGATGTTGCCGCCTTCGGAAGCCAATCAGAATAGATCTATTGCACTACACCACTAAATAACGGATATAATGATCTACTACATAGAATATTAATGTAGCAAATGTAAAATGTTAAAATAATTTCATGGAAAAAATTATTGTTGATTATATTATTCGTTTCTTCTTCTTAATTCGGTGTGATTAATTCGATAAATGAATCCGAAATGAAATAGTCTTTTCAGTATGTTGACTATAACTGTCACATAACTGCCTTCGCCTAATCCTATTCGGCGCCCCGATAGCTAACAACAGCAAAGGGGCTTCCCAGATGCGTTCTCTCTCCCGACTCCACCTGAGCCTTCTGACGGCCAGCGCGATTGTGGCGCTTGCGGCGCCGGCCTCGGCGCAGTCCGTTCCCACTACCGCGCCCGATGCAGAGGCCGATGCAGAGGCCGATGCGGGAGATGCAGGCGGCCTGAACGAGATCGTCGTCACCGCGACCAAGCGCGAAACCGATCTGCAGAAGACGCCGATCGCGATTTCGGTGCTCAGCACCGAAGCGCTGAAAGAGCGCCATGTGCAGAGCCTGCTCGATCTGGGCGACGGCACGATCCCGGGCCTGCGCGTGGCGACCTTCGAAGCTCGCCAGTCGGCGCTGACGATCGGCATTCGCGGCATCGTGCCGCTCGACGCCAACCAGCCCGCCCGCGAACAGGGCGTCGGCGTCTATATCGACGGCGTCTATCTGGGGCGCCAGCAAGGCCTAAACGCCGCGATGATGGACGTCGAGCGAGTCGAGGTGCTCAAGGGTCCGCAGGGCACGCTGTTCGGACGCAACACCGAGGGCGGCGCCGTCAGCATGGTCACGCGCGCGCCATCGGGGCAGTTCGGCTTTCGCGGTTCGGCCGGCATCGGCAATTATGGCAGCTACACCGCCGACGGCCATCTCGACCTGCCGACCTTCGCGAACATCTCGCTGAAGTTCGACGGCGCGGTCCAGTCGCGCGGCGCGACCGTCAAGAACCCGCTGCCGGGCAATGTCGGCTGGAACTATTATGACCGGAAGGGCTATCGCGCCGCCGCCCGTTGGCAGCCGAGCCCCGATTTCACCGCCGACTATGCCTATGACTACAGCCTCGACAAAAACTCGCCCTTCTACAGCCAGCTGCTGAACTACAACCCGCTCGGCCGCACCGTGGTAGCCCCGGGCGCCACGGTCGGCGCGGGCCAGATCGCGCCGCTCGCCCCGATCGTCGTCGTCAGCGACAAGCGGATGAAGGTCGCCGACATCGGGGTTCCCCAGCAGCCGAGCGTCGACCGCAGCTTCGGCCACACGCTCCATCTGAGCTGGAAGCCATCCGACGCGCTCGAACTGCGGTCGATCACCGCCTATCGCGAGGTCGAGGTCGAGCAGTGGGACAATAGCGGCGGCGCACACCGCGTCCCCGTCTTCACCCCCAACGGCAATTTCAGCCGCTATTCGCTGGCCGGCCTGTGGCAGCACCAGATCAGCCAGGAGTTCCAGGCGGTCGGCAGCCTCGGCCGGGTCGATTATGTCGGCGGCCTCTATTATTTCCACGAGAAGGCCAGCGACGACGCCTCGACGCCGAGCAGCAACAAGTGGAACGCGAGCGGCACCGGCTACACGATCAACGATCCGACGCCCACCATCCGCGGCTTCCGCTCGATCGACCGCGCCAGCACCGCCTGGTCGACCAGCTATGCCGCCTATGGCCAGGCGACCTACACGCCCGACATGGCGGGCGACAGCATTCACATCACGCTGGGCGGCCGCTACACCCACGACGCGAAGCATGGCGAGCTGACCAAGGTCAACAATGTCGCCACCAACTTCACCTTCCGCGAGAAGAACGACCGCTTCGACCCGATGGCGACCGTGGCGTGGGAGGCAGCGCAGGACGTCAATCTCTACGCCAAGTTCGCGACCGGCTATCGCGCCGGGGGCGCCAGCTCGCGCTCGCTCACCTATCGCTCCTTCGGCCCGGAGAAGGTGAAGTCCTACGAGATCGGCGCCAAGACCGAGCTGTTCGACCGCCATCTGCGGCTGAACGTCGCGGGCTACATCATGGATCGTACCGGCAGCCAGATCGACTTCAGCCTGGTCACCCCGCAGGCGAACGGATCGACCCGCAACACGCTCGAGACGATCAACGCGCCGGGTACGACCCGCATCCGCGGCATTGAGGTCGAGGCGACGGCCAAGCTGTTCGAGGGCCTGACCGTGAGCGGCAGCTATGCCTATACCTACACCAAGATCCCGCCGACGCTGAACCCCTTCTCGAACGTGATCCAGCCGGTCTTCATCGTGTTCACGCCGCGCAACGCGGCCGCCGGCTCGATCGACTATGAGCTGCCGGTGCCGGTCGGCACGCTGCGCGTCCACTTCGACGCCAATTATGCGCAGGCGACGCAGACCTTCGACCAGTTCGCGCTGAAGGCCGACTCCTCCTTCATCGCCAATGGCCGCATCTCGCTTGCCGACATCGATCTCAAGCGCGGCGATGCGAAGCTCACCGTCTCGCTGTGGAGCCGTAACCTGTTCAACGAACAATATATCTATCGCCGTGACCCGTCCAACCGGGCCACGCTGGGCGACTATGGCAATTTCAACGAGCCACGCACCTATGGCGTGCAGGGCAGCATAAGCTTCTGAGCACAACCGGCACCGACCGGTTGGACAAGCGATGACGGCCTCTTCCGGCGACGGAAGGGGCCGTTCGCATCTCGCCTTCGGGCGATCAGTGCGTCCAGTCGAGTGTAAGCCTGTCGAAATGCCAGCGCAGTTGCGCCGGGCTGGCGCCATCGACATCGTTCACGCGGCGCAGCACCGCCTCGCCCTCGATCCGCACCGGGCGCCCGTCCCGATCATCGCCGGTAACGATCACGGGCGCGGTATAATAGAGCGAGCCGGCCGCGCCGTCGATCATGCCGTCGGAAACGGCGACGCTGCGCCGGGGCAGGTCAGCGAACATTCGCGCAAAGGCCTCGCGACTCCACCGCTGCCGGTCCGCCTCGCCAAGCATCGCGCGGGCCTCGTCATATCGACCGAGCTCGATCGCACGCGCGAAGCCGAGCAGCAGATCCCGTGCACCCGCCTCCCCGCGCTGGGCCGCAGGCGCAGGCGCGGAGACGGGCGGGCCTGCGGGCGACCGCGCCGCCTTTGCCGGACCAGTATCGACATTGGCAGTCACATGCGCCGCCGCGTTGCCCGGGAGGCCCGCCTCCTTGTCAGGCGCCTGCCCGCACGCGACCAGCGCCAGCAACGGGAGAACGAGGAGGCAGGCTTCGGACTTGTGCATGTGACGAGAACGGCGAAGCCGCAGCCTGCGTTCCCCTGGCCTCATCGGGCGAAGCGGGCAGCGCTCCCCGAGCCCGCCAGAGCCCTTGGTCGGCCGTGGAGATCGGCCAGGGGGAAACGCAGCACGACACGCAGGCCGGGCGCTGCATCCTCCAGTTGCATCGTGCCGCCATGCAGGCGCGTGATCGCCTCGACGAGGGGAAGGCCCAGGCCATGGCCGGCGCTGGCGCGGCTGCGGTCGAGCCGGCCGAAACGGCGGAGGACTTGGCCATGATCCTCGGCTGCGATGCCGGGTCCATCATCCTCGACGACCAGCGCCACGGTATCCGCACCATCGCTGCGGACCGAAAGGCGGATATGCGATCCGGGCGGGGCGTGGCGGATCGCATTCTCCACCAGATTGATCGCGGCCTGCGCCAGCAGCCTGCGGTCGCCCAGTATCGATGCGGCCAGGCGCGCGCCTTCCTCCAGATGGTGGCCGGCATCCTCCGCCGCGGGCGAGAGGGTCCCGACCACTTCCTCGGCAAGCGCATCGAGATCGACCCGTTCGAAGCCGGCTCGGCGCGCGCCCGCTTCGATCTCGGCGATCCGCAGGATCGCGGCGAACATGGCAAGCAACTGGTCGCAGTCCTCCAGCGCGGCCTCGATGTCTGCCGCCCGATCTCCCTCCGAGCGGGCGATCGTCGACAGGCGCGCACGCAGCCGGGCGAGCGGCGTGCGCAGGTCGTGCGCGATGTCGTTCGACACGTTGCGCACCTCCTCCATCAGCAGGGCGATGCGATCGAGCATGGCGTTGAAGGCGCGCGCCTGCTGGTCGAAGGCGCTGTCCGAGCCGTCGACGGGTACGCGCCGCTGCATGTCTCCATCGACAATCGCCTCGACCGTGCGGCGCATCGCCACGATCCGCCGGCCGATGATCGTGCCGAAGGTCGCGACGCCAGCGACCACGATCAGGATGATCGATCCGAAGCCGAACAGGTAGATGCGCCGGCGGGCATCGGCATAATCGTCGAACGGCTCGGTCTCCGCGACCACGGTGAGGATCAGGCCGTCCCCGACAGGGCGGACGAGCGCCCGACCGCCCGACAGACCTTTTACCCCGAGCCCTTTGTCGACCGTGGTGAACCCTTCCGGCAGGGGCCGGTTGAGGCGGATATTGCCGGTCAGAACCTCGCCGTTCGCCGTGGTGAGCAGAAGGCCGAGGTCGCCGCTGTCGCGGTCGCGCATCATCGCTTCGAGCGCCCTGCCGACGCCTGCGCGATCGGTCCGCGTGGCAAGGGCCGCCACCTCGCTGGCCACGGTCGCGACCCGCCGATCGACCAGCTCGCGCACCGCATCATGCGTCGCGCGATAGACCAGCATGCCCGTAAGCGCGGTCGCGGCTATGAAGGCCAGCAGGAAAGCGGCGGTCAGCG
This sequence comes from Rhizorhabdus phycosphaerae, assembly GCF_011044255.1. Classification (NCBI taxonomy): domain Bacteria; kingdom Pseudomonadati; phylum Pseudomonadota; class Alphaproteobacteria; order Sphingomonadales; family Rhizorhabdaceae; genus Rhizorhabdus; species Rhizorhabdus phycosphaerae. Next base: position 2,715,265 of record NZ_CP049107.1, on the reverse strand, counting down.
CCCGGAGGGAGCGCAGCCTTTTCATGCGGGCAGGCGATAGCCGACGCCGCGGATCGTAACGATCGGATCCTCGCCTCCGTCCGCCATCAGCTTGGATCGCACGCGACGGATATGGACCTCGACCAGATTGGTCGCCGGCTCGAAATCATAGCCCCAGACCTTTTCGAGCAGCATCGCCCGGGTCACGATCGAGTCGGCGTTGCGAACCAGCTCGGTCAGCAGGGCGAACTCGATCTTGCTGAGCTCGACCGCCTTGCCTGCTCTCCACGCGCGGAAGCGCGCCGGACTGACGACGATGTCGCCCGCGCGCAGGCTGTCGCCCTCCTGCACCGTCTGCCGACGCCCGCGCAGGATCGCGTTGAGGCGCGCATTGATCTCGGCGGCCGTCACCGGCTTGACGACATAATCGTCGGCGCCCGCATCGAGCCCCTCGATCTTCTCGACCGGCCGGCCCAGCGCGCTGAGCACGAGAACAGGCAACCCGATCGCATCCTGGCGGAGGCGCTGCAGCACCGAGAGACCGTCGACCTGCGGCAGCATGATATCGAGGATCATCGCATCGAACCGGTCGCGGACCACCGCATCCAGCGCGGCCCGCCCATCGGTTGCCACCGTCACTTCGTGCCCCATGTCGCGCAATTCCTGGCCCAGCATGGCGACAAGCGCGGCATCGTCTTCGACCAGGAGAAGATGGAGACTCATGAAATCCTCAGACGGCGTTGGTTGCAAGGTGGCACGGTCGCTTGAGCAGAACCAGCCGCAGGACGGAAGCGGAGGGGCAATGGTGGCGCAAAGGGACGGTCATTTTCGTGTCATCCTGCGCGCTTTCGGCGAAGCAGATGCCAAGGTGATGCCTCATGGCCAGTCATTGTGGATTGGGTTATCGTTCTTAATATGTTCCGATTCGGAGGGCTACTATGACGGTAGGGTTGATGGATGCGGACATCCGCTTCCCGGTGCTGGGCTTCCCTGTCGATGGGGATCCGATGCCGTTTCAAGCCATCGGTTTGCTCCGCGGCAAGACGGGCTGGCTGTCGGAACGCGGTCGCCATCTCGGGCTCGAGATCGTGGATGCCGCCGGGCGCAGCTGGACCGTGGCGGGGGTCGCCGAAAGGGCTCCTGCAGCACGCAAATGGTGGCAGTTCGGCCGAGCGAAAGACGATGATGCGCCGGCCGAGGTGATGCTTACGCCCGGTCCCGCCCGGTCCTTCGAAGATACGCGCGCGCGCATCCTTGCCTTTGCCGATGACCTGTTCGAGGCAGACGATGACGACGCGCTGGCCGCGCGTGCGGCGGAGACGATGGATGCGCTCGCTGCCGCCGCCTTTGAACTGATGGTCCGGGCGCAGGGCCGACGCCTGCTGCGCGGTGACGGCGGCATCGCGGTCCGCTCCCAGGGGGAGGTAGTGACGCGGGCGCTCGTCCTGTCGGCGGTGGTGCTGGCGGTCCATGGCGCCGACCGCGACCCCCTGCTCGACTGGCTCGTCGAAGAACAACTGGCGGACTTGACACCGTCAGAATCCGATCTGTTCATTGTCGACACTCTGCCGGACGAGCAGCGTTATCGTTCAGCGATCGAAATCGAACGTCTGGCCGCACTTCTCTGGGCGCTCGGCCTCTACGACCTGCCGGTGTCGCAAGAGCCCACCGAGATCGAAGCCGATCTCCCGGCGATCGTCTCGATGATGCCCCCGGGTGGAAATCGGAGCGCAGAAGAGATTCGCGCATCGACGCTGCGCCCGGCCAAGGAGATCGCGGCGCTCGCCGAGCGGCAAACCGCGCTCATGCGCGCTGCCGACCGCATGCTGGCGCAGAATGAAGAGGATGAAGGGCAGGCCCTGATCGCTTATGTCGCCGAAGGCCGCTTCATCGCCCTGCAATGGATCATCAATCCCGATCGTATCGACTGGAGTTGAACGGCTATTGCGGGATGGCGCCAAGCTCGCGCGCGAGGAAACCGAAGTTGTGACGCTGGGTGGCCCTTTGGCCCGCGGCAAAGTCGATCGATTGAACAGGCTGCCTTCGGTCGATGACCGACCCGCCCCTTCCCCGCCTGAGGGGCACGGTGGACAGGCTCATGAGCTAACTGTACTGCCTACATCATACAGTCGGAAGCGGAAGAGGCTTCGCTATCCTTTTCGATTGGCAGGTTCCAAAATTGCATGTCTCTGGGGGGCGCATGAAGAGTGATGGCGAATCAGGCAAAGAGCGCCCGGCGGCAGCTTCGGAGCGGATCCTGCGCGCAATAGCGGCCGAGTTCCCGCGTCTGCACGACCGGCAGGGGCTGCTCGACAGCGCGGCGCTGGCGGCAGCCCATGGACGGGGCGAAGGCGAGACGCTGAGCGAACATGAGCGCCAGGCCGCCGCGCGGACGCTGACCCGGATGGTCAGCGACGGGACGGTCGGCGAACTGCTCTGGCCGCGCGGCCATGCCGACAAGGTGCAGCTGCCCGAACAGGGGATGATCGCGGTGTCGGTCGATCTCGGCTCGCTGCGCGAGGAGCGGCTCGCCTGGGAGGCCCGGCGCGAGGGGGAGGAGCCGAGCCAGGAGGCGATCGTGCGCGAGATCGTCCGGCGGTCGCGCGGCTGGATCTCGGCCAATCTCGACGACGGCAAGCTGCCGCTGCTGCTGGTCAATGCCAGCATCATCCATGGCTCCAACGCCTTCGATATCCTGATCTCCGCGCAATATCGCAACCCCTACAACCTGCTGCGCTACACCCGGGAAGTCGTACAGGTCGCGCCGCATGTCGCTGGCACCCACACAATGCTGGTGGCGCAGAGCTATGGCTTTCCCGACCTGATCGGCGAGCGGTGAACGATCCGTCCGGGAAAGTCCGACAGTCCGGATCCACAGGGCCTCTCGGCCGCTTGCGTCGCTATGCGGAGCACACTGATCCCCGCGCCGAATCGTGCAACTGGATCGCGCTGGCCGTGGCCTCGAACCAGCCCATATATCCGCTCTATCTGCTCTGGGCTGTGGGCGGCGACTGGTGGGTGTCCGCCTGGACCTTCCTGTCGACGCCTTTCTTCCTCGCAGTGCCCGCGGTCGCGCGGCGCAATGGGGCAGCCGGACGTGCGCTGCTGCCGCTGGCTGGAATCGGCAATGGCATCGTGAGCGCGAAAGCTTTCGGAACCGCATCGGGCGTCGAACTCTTCCTCATTGCCTGCGCGCTGATCGCCCTGCTCGCCTTCCGCCGGAGCGAGTGGCGCTGGACGGCAGGACTCTGGTCGGCGGCGGCAGGCGCGTTCTTGCTCCACGACCATTATGGCGCTGCGCTCGGGCGCTTCGACGCCGGCCAATATGCCGCTTTCTTCCGCCTCAATGCCTATAGCGTCGCAGCCCTGTCGGGCCTGGTGCTGCTGAGCCTGGGCCGCCTTGCCTGGCGCGAGCGACGGGCCGGCATGGACGGCTGAAGGGAAGAGCAGCGGGGTTGCCGGTCGACCCCGCCTACCCGCATCGTCATGCCGCCCCGGTCAAGAGGCGACAGCGATGACCTCAGAACTCCTGCCAGGCATCCGCATCGGGCATCGCCTTCAGCGCGGCATTTCCGTGAAAGCGCGGCGCGGGCGAGGGAGCGCGGCGCACCGGCGCGGCGATGGATGCCGGCTGGTCGGCGAAGCCGAAACGCTGCACCATCTGGCCCAGCGTATCGGCTTCCGACGACAGGCTGCGGGCAGCCGCGCTGGCCTGCTCGACCATCGCCGCATTTTGCTGCGTCGACTTTTCGATTTCGGCCACGGCGACATTCGCCTTGCTGATTCCCTCGGCCTGCTCGGTCGCGGAGCAGGCGATATCGCGCACCAGCGCCGAAGTGGTGCCAATGCCTTCGAGGATCGTGTCGAAAGCCCTGCCCGAGCGGCTGACCAGCTCCACGCCCTGTTTGACCTGCTGTGCGCTCTTCTCGATCAGCGACTTGATCTCGCTTGCGGAATCGGCGGAGCGCTGGGCCAGCGCCCGGACCTCGTTCGCCACGACGGCGAATCCCTTGCCCGAGTCGCCTGCCCGCGCCGCCTCGACACCTGCATTGAGTGCAAGCAAATTGGTCTGGAAGGCGATGCCGTCGATCACCGAGACAATCTGCGCGATCTCCGAACTGGACTTCTCGATCGCGCTCATCGCGCGGACGGCATCGCGAACGACGTCGCTGCCGCTTTCGGCGCTGGCACGCGCCGTGTCGCTGATCCGTTCGGCCTCCGCCGCGCTCTTGGCGGCGCTCCGTACCACGGTCGAAAGCTGCTCCATGGTCAGCGCGGTGGCTTCGATCGAACTCGCCTGGCCTTCGGTGCGGCGCGCCAGATCGTCGGACGCCTGGCTGATCTCGGCCGATCCGGTGCGGATGCGCTGGGCCGATTGATTGACCTCGCCGATCGCCGCCTGCAGCGCGTCGCCGGCTTCATTGAAGTTTATCCGCACCGCCTCATATTCGGCCGGGAAGGGCTTCGACAGGCGATGGCTGAAATCGCCGGCTGCAAGCTGGCGAAGGCCGGCGCTAAGCGAGTCGACGACGTCATGCTGCTGCATCGACTCGCGCAGTTCGGCCTCGGCCCGGATGCGGGCGATCGCCGCCTCCTTGAACTTGAACATCGCGCGCGCCATGCGACCCACGCAATCCTCATAGTCGACATAGTCGACCGGCGTATCGAGGTCGCCATCCGCCAGAGCCTCCATCCGTTCGACCGTCGCGACATACGGATCCGCCGTGGCCTTCCGGAACAGCGTGGCAAGCACCGCCGCAGCCGCAGTTCCTGCCAGGGCGAGGCCGGTAACGCCATGCGGAATGCCAAGAAGCGGGCTCTCCCACAACATCGTCGCGGCGAGAAGCGTCGGAGCCCCCTGAACCGCGATCACGCTGGAGAAGGCAACCGATAATTTACGTCTGACCGGCAGATGCTTTTCGAACCACAGCATCGCAATCCCCACCTGAACTTTTCCCGACAGGCGTTATATTTCAGACATCGTTCGCGAAGCATGAATCACATTACAGCAACACAGCGGAAACTTCATGTACCTTGGTACAGGTTGATCTAGAGGATCGACGCCACGTCCGTCGTAAGGACGGCCGCCGTCAGCGTTGCGGCGGGCGCTTGCCGGAGCCGGGGCGATCGGGACGGGGACGGCGCTGCTGGTCGCGCCCGCCGGCAGGGCGGCCAGGGCCGCCGGGTCCGCGGCCGGGCGTGGGGGCCACCTGCGGGCGGGGCGGCCGGGGGGTGACGCCGGCGACCTTCGGATTGAGCACGGTATAGCCCTCCGACTGCAGCTTGGTGAAGGCCGCCCGCACGCTCGTCTGGATCGACGCCTGCAGGTCGGCCGGCAGATCCTGGAAGGTGGTGTTGGGATGGATCGCAGCCAAATCGCGCAGCAAGGCATTGGGCACGCCCTTGGATGCGGTGCGCAGGGCGCCGAGCCCGTCGATCACGGCGGCGACGATCACGTCGTGCATAACCTCGGCGGCTGATCTGGTCACATCGTCTCTCCGTAGCGGGCCGGCTTCCGACGCGCCGCTATACAGGCTGCGCGGCGGCGCGGAAGCAAAATGCGCGTGCCAGGGGGTCAGCCGGGACGAACGTCCGCAGCCTCATCCTCCTCGCGTGCCTGCTGCGCCCGGGTTTCGAACATCCGGGCCATTTCGAGATGCGCTTCCCGCGCCCGCGATGACGGAGCGCGCGCGGCCTTCAGCCGCTCCTCTTCGGCGCGGCGCAGGTTGAAGAAGGCGATGACGTCGATTCGATTCATGCTGTGTCCTGGCCGCAGGATGCGGATCCGCCGCCGCGTGGGCGATTAGTATTGTTCCTACGCCCCACCCCGTGCCCGACCGGAGCCGACCGGCGGGTAGAGTGGCAAAATGCCCACGAATCGCCTATGTGCTGCGCATGAATCACCCCCAGCCCGTCGCCATGCCGATTCCCGGCCACATCGATCCTGTGCCCGTTCCGCGCGATCTGAAGCCGCGCAGCGACGGCCGCATCGACCTGCTCGGCCTGTCGCGCGACGATTTGCGCATGGCGCTCGAGACCGCCCAGCTAGAGCCGCGCCAGGCCAAGCTGCGTGCGAAGCAGCTGTGGCACTGGATCTACAATCGTGGCGCCACCGACTTCGCGGTAATGACCGACATCGCCAAGGACATGCGCGTCTGGCTCGAACAGCGCTTCGTCGTCTCGCGCCCCGGCGTGGTGGAAGCGCAGGTCTCCACCGACGGCACGCGCAAATGGCTGCTCCGCTCGGACGACGGCCAGGATTACGAGATGGTGTTCATCCCCGATGCCGATCGCGGCACGCTGTGCGTGTCGAGCCAGGTGGGCTGCACGCTCAACTGCCGCTTCTGTCACACCGGGACGATGCGTCTGGTCCGCAACCTGACCCCCGGCGAGATCGTGGGACAGGTGATGCTCGCGCGCGATGCACTCGGCGAATGGCCGTCGCAGCCCGAGGGCCGGATGCTCACCAACATCGTCATGATGGGCATGGGCGAACCGCTCTACAATTTCGACAATGTCCGCGACGCGCTGAAGCTGGTGATGGACGGCGACGGGCTGGCGCTGTCGAAGCGGCGCATCACCCTGTCGACCGCCGGCGTCGTCCCGATGATGGCGCGCGCGGGCGAGGAGATCGGGGTGAATCTCGCCGTGTCGCTGCACGCGATCACCAAGGAGGTGCGCGACGAGATCGTCCCGCTCAACCGCAAATATGGCATCGAGGAACTGCTGCAGGCCTGTGCCGACTATCCGGGCGCCAACAATGCGCGCCGCATCACCTTTGAATATGTGATGCTCAAGGACAAGAACGACCGCGACGAGGACGCACATGAGCTGGTCCGCCTGATCCGCAAGTATAAGCTGCCGGCCAAGGTCAACCTGATCCCGTTCAATCCGTGGCCCGGCGCCGCCTATGACTGCTCGGAGCCCGAGCGGATCGCACGCTTTTCCGATATCATCTTCAAGGCCGGCATCTCGGCGCCGGTCCGCACCCCGCGCGGCCGCGACATCATGGCGGCCTGCGGGCAGCTCAAATCGGCGTCGGAGAAGAAGAGCCGGGCCGAGCTCGACCGCCTGGCGGCCGAGAAGCAGGCGGCACTGGGCTGATGTCTGGCGACCGCTTCGAACGGCATCGCCAGCCCTGGACCACCGACGAGGTCCAGAAGCTCCACACCCTGGCCAAGAAAGGCATGGCGCTGAAGGCCATAGCCAAGGCGCTCAAGCGGTCCGAGGAATCGACCAAGGACCGCGCGAAGGCGGACGGATTGTCGATCGCCAAACTGCGCTGAACGATCTGGCCGGCGAGCAAGGCTACGCAACCAAGCCCCGGATATTCCGCCGCTTTATTACGCTATTTTAACCAGCCGGCCTCTTGCACCCGAGGCCGCAGGACGGTTTTATGGCGCGGCTGGAGGCCCTGACCCATGTCCCTGTTCGATCGTTTTGCCGGCCATCTGTTCAAGCGCGGGGAGATGACGATCATCCTCGCTGACGGGGAAGCCCGGCATTACGGAACCCCCGATCCAGCGATCAAGCCGGTGACGATCCGTTTCATCGACCGGGGCGTGCCCGCCTTCATCGCCCGAAATCCCCATCTCCATGCCGCCGAAGCCTTCATGGAAGGGCGGCTCGTGATCGAGCAGGGCGACATCCGCGATCTGGTCGACCTCGTGCGTGTGAATGGTCGGTGGGAGGAGGGCCGGATCACGCTGCGCGGTACGTTCCGCCATCTCGTCCGCGACCGGCTGCGCGCGGCGATCCAGAGCGTCAACTGGGCGACCCGGTCCAAGTCGAACGTCGCCCATCATTATGACCTCAACGACCGGCTTTACGATCTCTTCCTCGACGCCGACCGCCAATATAGCTGCGCCTATTTCACCGGCCCCGACGTCGACCTCGACACCGCGCAGGCCGACAAGAAGGCCCATATCGCCGCCAAGCTCCACCTGAGCCCCGGTCAGCGGGTGCTGGACATCGGCTGCGGCTGGGGCGGCATGGCGCTCTACCTGAACCGTGCGGCCGGCGTGGACGTGCTCGGTATCACCCTGTCCGAGGAACAGCTGAAGGTCGCGCGGCGCCGCGCGGCGGAGGCCGGCGTCTCCGACCGGGTGAAGTTCGAGCTGATCGATTATCGTGCGCTGGAGGGGAAGTTCGACCGGATCGTGTCGGTCGGCATGTTCGAACATGTCGGCGTGCCGCAATATGAGACCTTCTTCGCCAAATGCCGCGACCTGCTGACCGAGGATGGGGTGATGCTGCTCCACACGATCGGGCGACTGGGCGTGCCCGGCAAGACCGATGCCTTCACCCTCAAATATATCTTCCCCGGCGGCTATAACCCGGCGCTGTCGGAAATCGTCGCGGCGAGCGAACCCGCCCGCATGATCGTGAGCGACGTCGAGACGCTTCGTCTTCATTACGGCATGACGCTCGACCGCTGGTACGACCGCACGGTCGCCGCCCGCGACGCGATCGTGGCGCTGTACGACGAGCGCTTCTATCGCATGTGGACCTTCTACCTCGCCGGTGCGCGTGCCGCCTTCTACCATGGCAATCTGTGCAACTATCAGATCCAATATGTCCGCAACCGGCGGACATTGCCGATCACGCGCGACTATATGATCGACACCGAGCGCCGCCTGCCGCGCTGACGCGAAAAAGGGTCCGCGCCGGAGCACGGACCCTTCTTCTTCACGGCATGACAGGCTCAGCCGCGCGGGGGCGGGGGCGGAGCATCCGGGCCGCGATCACCGCGCTTGGCCTTCCATTCGGCGCGCATCGCGTCGCGCGCGGCGCGCTGCTCGTCGGGGCTGATCGTCCCATCGCGATTGGCGTCGACCTTGTCGAACATCGCGAGCGCCGACGACTGGGCCTCGGCGAGACTGATCTTGCCGTCCTTGTTGGCGTCGGCACGACCGAACCAGAGTCCGCCGCCGCCCATCATCATGCCGCCAGGATGGCGCTTCATGCCCTTGTGGCGGCCACGCGGACCATCGCCCTCACCGGGCGGCGGGGGCGGGGGTGTCAGGAACTCATCCTTGGACACAGCGCCATTGCCGTCCTTGTCGAGCTTGGCGAACTTTTCACCACGCCGCTCCTCGCGACGCTCGGCGAACGCTTCGCGCATCTTGGTCCGGGCGGCGTCCATCTCCGCCTTGGTGACGAAGCCATCGCCATTGCTGTCGAGGCGCTTGAACATTTCGGCGACGCGCGTCTGCGCTTCTGCGCGGGTGGTGGGGGGCGGTGGCGGCCCGTCGCGGCCGGGGGCGGCAACCGCCACCCCCGCCACGAGCATGGAAGCAAGCGCCGTAGCGCCGATCAATCTTGTCCTGGTCATGTCCTGCATCCTTCCTGCGATCCAAACGTCCGAAGACGGGAAAAGGGCAGACGAACCGGCATGAACAGGGGGGAGATGCCGGTCCGTCCTGTGATGCCTTCTGGAGGGCGAAACTTGCAGCCATAGTTCTTGGCTGAAATACAAATGTCGTCGTTGAAATATTCGCATGTTCGACGGCGCTTGTCTGAACATCTGTTCAGGAAAACCTGCCCAATAGCCACTGGGCGAGGCCCATTTGCTCTTCTGCCGCGGCGCGCTCCTTTTCGTCGAGTATGCCGTCATGGTCGCGATCGACCGAGTCGAAGCGGGCACGGGCGACCGCGCGCACCTCGGCCAAGGACAAGGCGCCGTCCCCGTCTCGATCGGCGGCGCGATAGACGATATCGGCTATTCCACCCTGGCTGAGCGGCCCGTTGGCGTTGAGAGACAGCCGCACGCGTCCGTCGGACGCCTCCTCCATCATGAAAGGCTCGGGATCGCGGCGGGCGGTTAGCAGCCCTCGGGCAAGCCCGAGCGCATCGGCCGTCTCGATCCGGTCGAGCCGACCATCGCCGTTCCGGTCGGCACCGGCGAAATATTGCCCGACGGCGCTGTCGAGCCCCTCGCGCGTCATCGGCAACTGCTGCGCCTGGGACGGGGTCATCGCGACCAGCGCTCCCGCCAGTACCGACAACCGCAACCGAAGAGTGGACACCCGCAACCGCTCCGCCATGGAAGGACGCTATCAGCTTGAATGGCAGCGCCCCGCATGGCAAGGGCGCCGCGCCTTTGATGCGGCATGGAGACGATGATGAGCGACGTGAAGCGGGTGGTTCTGGCCTTTTCTGGGGGACTCGACACGAGCGTCATCCTGAAATGGCTGCAGCAGACCTACCAGTGCGAGGTCGTCACCTTCACCGCCGATCTCGGCCAGGGCGAAGAGCTCGAGCCGGCGCGCGCGAAGGCCAAGCTGATGGGCGTGCCCGATCATCACATCTTCATCGACGACCTGCGCGAGGAATTCGTGCGGGACTATGTCTTCCCGATGATGCGCTCCAACGCCCTGTATGAAGGCCTGTATCTGCTCGGCACCTCGATCGCGCGCCCGCTGATCGCCAAGCGCCAGATCGAGATCGCCCGGCAGGTCGGCGCCGACGCGGTCAGCCATGGCGCGACCGGCAAGGGCAACGACCAGGTCCGCTTCGAGCTCGGCTACTATGGCCTTGCCCCCGACATCCGCGTGATCGCGCCGTGGCGCGAATGGGACCTGACCAGCCGAACCGCGCTGATCGCCTTCGCCGAGGCGCACCAGATTCCGGTGCCCAAGGACAAGCGCGGCGAGTCGCCCTTCTCCACCGACGCCAACATGCTCCACACCTCGTCCGAGGGTAAGGTGCTCGAGGATCCGTGGGAGGAGGTGCCGGACTATGTCTATTCGCGCACGGTCAATCCCGAGGACGCCCCCGACGCGCCCGAGTTCATCACGATCGATTTCGAGCGTGGCGACGGCGTGGCGATCAACGGCGTCGGCATGAGCCCGGCGACCCTGCTCGAGACGCTCAACGACTATGGCCGCAAGCATGGCATCGGCCGCCTCGACCTGGTCGAAAACCGCTTCGTCGGCATGAAGTCGCGCGGTATGTACGAAACGCCGGGCGGCACCATCTATCACCTCGCCCATCGCGGCATCGAGCAGATCACGCTGGATCGCGGCGCCGCGCATCTCAAGGACGAGCTGGCGCCGCGCTATGCCGAGCTGATCTACAACGGCTTCTGGTTCTCGCCCGAGCGCGAGATGCTTCAGGCCGCGATCGACCACAGCCAGGAGAAGGTGACCGGGACGGTCCGGCTCAAGCTGTACAAGGGCGGCGTCTATGTCGTCGGCCGCAAGTCGCCGAACACGCTCTATTCGGAGAAGGTCGTCACCTTCGAGGACGACGCGGGCGCCTATGACCAGCGCGATGCCGCCGGCTTCATCAAGCTCAACGCGCTCAGGCTCCGCCTGCTCGGCCGCCGGGACGGTCGCTGACACCCATTGAGCGGCGCTTCCGGGCGCCGCCGACCCTCTGGGTCCATTCTACTCCGGCGCGAGATCCGTCCGGCGCAGCCCGATGATGTCGATCGGGCCTTCTCGATAGCGCCCAACCTCGACCCGACCACGCGACAATTCCTCCAGGAAGACGTCACCCTTGTCATAGGCCCAGGGGCCCAGACGGAGCAGCCAGATCGTCGGCACCGCGCGGGTCGCCGGCTCCTGCGCGATTGCGCGCAGATGATCTCGGTCGAGAGACGGAACGCCGCGCGATCCGCTGACATACCAGCTGCCCGGCGGCGGGTTCAGAGTCGGAATGGCGGTCGGGATCGGCCGACTGGGCATCGCTAGCCCCCGGTCGAGCACGGCGCGGTCGAAGGGCAGGGCACCCTCGTTCGGATAGGCGAAGAGGCGGTCGCCCGCCGAAAAGCGCGGCTGGAGCCATTCGACGGCACGGTACCAGTCGCGCTGCGGGTGCGCGCGCGTCACGGCGACCATGCCGAACTGGGCAATCAGCAGCCAGACCAGCGCGGCGGTCGGCAGCAGCCATCCCAACCTGCCATGGGTCCAGCCTATGCCCAGCCCCATCAGCAGGAGCGCCGGGGTGGCAAGCGCAGCCATCGTCCGAACGATGAACACCGGGGTGATCGTCGCCGAGATCAGCAGCGACAGGATCAGCGGCAGGAAGGCAAGGATCGCCAGCGCAGCCAGCAGCGGTCGCCCGCGCGGCATACGCCACAGGAGCGATGCGCCCAGAAGCAGCAGGATGGCCGCCGCCACGCGCATGTCATCGCGCGGTCCCGTGTAAAGCATCGTCGCGCGGCGCCACAGGTCGCGGGTCGAGAAGTGGAGCCAGGTCGCCTTGATCCATTCGGGCGCCTGATCGAGCAGGATGAACAGCGCCGGGAGCCAGACGGCGATGACGAGAAGCCCTCCTGCCGCCAGCCACAGCCAATCGGCTTTCGTCATAGCGCGGAGGCGGATCACGCAGATCAGGGCGAGGCCGAGGGCGGCTGCGTAGAGCGGCCCCAGATTGTGCAGCCACAGGATCAGAGCGGTGCAGCCGAGATAGGCCAGATAGGCCCGACCGAGGAGCGGCCGGCCCGCCTGGCGCCGTTCGGCGACATGGAGCAGGGCGAGGCAGGCCCCGGCATAGGTCAGGATCATCGCTGGATAGGGGCGAATCTCGCGGGTCATTTCGACGACCACCGGCGAGACCGCGACGACCAGCAGTGTAGCAAGCACTACAACCCTGCGATCCACGCCTGCGATCCGCGCCAGACGGGCGGCGGCCACACCGATCAGCGGCAGGCTGAGCATCCCGCAGGCCAGACCGAGCAGTCGGTGCGCGACGAGGCCCTCTCCGGCCAGCAGGGTCCAGCCGCGCAGCAGCGAATAATAGAAGGGTGGATGCGTCTCATAGCGCGGCACGATGTGCCACAGAAAATCCCAGCCCTGCGCGGCGGCATAGGCGCTATAGGCCTCGTCCAGCCACATCGGCTCGAGCCAGATACCCCAGCCACGCGCCCAGAGCGCAAGCAGGACCGCGGCCGAGACAAGCGGCCAGAAGAGGAGGCGGGCGAAAGCCGGTAGCGTCATTCTTCGGCGCATAGGCCAGTCATGCCCGCCCGCGCCAGTGGCAGACGCCGTTCGCGTCCTGAGATCGGAACAATGCCCATATTGGGCGGGTGCGCCCCGGGTCCGCATGTCATCGCTGTTACCGAGCCGCGCCAGACGGCCGACAGACTATTGGAGGGGGTGTCGATGGTGGCCATTCCGCCCGACGAACAGCCGGCACCGGCCGAACCGCTGTCGCTGCGTACCATCATCGGGCTGGCGATCCTGTCCCTGGGCTCCTTCCTCGTCGGGGCCATGCTGACCGTGGTGATCCCGGTGCTGCCCAATATCGCCCGCGAGATGGGCGGGGGCGACGTCGCGGTGGCGGTGCAGATGCTCATCGCCATGCCGATGCTGGGCCTGGTTCTCGGCGGATTCGGGGCAGGGTTTCTCTTTCGCCGCTTTCAGCCACGCACCGTCTTTCTCGGCGGGCTCGTCGCTTATGGACTGATCGGCGTGGCGGGATTCGGGCTGAGCCTGCCGCTGCTTATCGGCTCACGCCTGCTGATCGGCATCGTCGCCGCCGTCATCGCCGCCGCTTCGACGGCACTGGTCGGCGAGCGGGTACCCGAAAGGCTGCGCCCGCGCGTGCTCGGCTGGTCGGTGGCGGGAGCCGCAGCTTTGGGGATACTCGCCATGATCGCCTCGGGCAGGATCGCCGACGCCTATGGCTGGCGCACGTCCTTCCTTCTCTTTCCCGTCATCGGCGGGCTGATGTTCGCGCTGGTCGCTACCTGCTCCTCGCCCTCACCGGCCACCATAAGGGAGACGACCGTCGGCGCGCGCGACTGGCGGGGGCTCGCAGCCCTCTGGCCGGTCTTCGTCTTCGTGGTGCTGGTCAACATGACGGCGTTCACGACCAACTCCCAGTCGAGCTTCCTGCTGGCCGAGATCGGCGTCGACAGCGCGCAGGGGCGCGCGCAGATGATGGGCATCAACCAGGCGCTGATCTTCGCCACCGCGATCCTCTTTCCGGTCGCGCGCCGCCTGATCGGCATGGGCATGCTCCCGTTCGTCATATTGGGGATCATCGGCGGCGGCCTGCTGCTGTTCGCGCGGGCGCACGACATGGCGACCGCCGCGATCGGGCTGGCGCTGCTCGGAATCGGCAACGGTCTGCTCTTTCCCTATCAGAGCAATTTGCTGCTCCAGCGGGCACGTCCGGACCTCCGCGGGCAGGCGGCCGGACTGGTCGTCAGCTGCCAGTTCCTGGCCGATGCGATCAATCCGCTAATCCTGGGTCCGGTGATCATCCTGTTCGGCCTGCGCACCGCCATCGCCTGGGTGGGCATCCTCACCCTCGCCGGCTGCGCTCTCGCCCTCGTCGCCGGCCTCCGGTCGAGGGCGGCGACCCCGGCCCCGGCGGGTGTCGCCTGATCGCGACGCCCCGCCCGAACCGGCCTTCAGGCCGCCGGCAATCCGATCGACGGATTGCGCGCCGCCGCGGCGTCATTGCCCCGCGCGGCGGCTATATGTCCGTTTTCCGGATGGGTGATGACGTAGAAACGATTTTCGCGGATCGCTTCGAGCGACTGGCGTGCGACCTCCTCGGAGGTGAGGCCATCGGCGCGGATCTTCGCCAGCATCTCGCGGAACACCGGCGGAATCGGGTCGCTCTCGGCCAGGTCGGGAAGATGGGCCGGCCGCCGCTCCTCGGAGCGCTGGAAGGTTGCCAGCGTGGTTCCGGGACAGATAGCGGTCACCCCGACCGGCGGATTCGCCGCCGCCAGTTCCCGGTACAGCGTCTCGGCATAGGAGATGACCGCCGCCTTGCTGGCGCAATAGGGGCCGTTGAGCGCCACTCCGGTAAACGAGCAGACGCCCGACGCGGTGACCGCGATATGCGAATCGGCCTGTCCCATCAGGGTCGGCAGGAAAGGCTGGATCGCATGGATCACGCCGTAGAGGTTCGTGCCCAATACCCAGCGCCAGTCATTGATCGACAGCGTCGTGGCGGGGCGGCCGACCGTGGTTACCCCGGCATTGGCGATCACCAGATTGACGGTGCCGAAATGGTTCAGCACATCCCGGGCAAAGGCCTCGCTGGCATCCCAGTCGCCAATATCGAAGGCGCGCGCGAACACGTCGATGCCGCGTCCGGCAAGTTCGGCGCGCAGCGCCTCGAGCGTGTCGGCCTCGATGTCCATGATCGCCAGCCGCGCGCCCTCGGCCGCAAGCTGTTCGGCCAGTGCCCGGCCAATGCCGTTGGCCGCTCCAGTGATCACCGCCACGCGCCCTTTGAAATCCTTCATGCCGTCCTCTCGTCGCTGCTATGTTTATTCTTGATAAGATTACCATGATTGATAGGTTGTCAATCGACAGATCACCGACGGCGGCGAGAGACCGGACAGAAGCGGTGTGAAGAACGGCCGGCGGGGCTGCCGGCACAGGAGAAAGACGACGTCCTTCAGGGCGCGTCCATAGGAGGGGAAGATGAAAGCAATGAGGAGTCGAATCACGTCCGTCTTGCGCGGAGGCACCGCATTGTCGGTGGCCTTCGTCGGACTCGTTTCTGCGCCGGCGTTCGCCGAGGAGCAGGCCGATCCGGTCGCAAGCCAGGGTGGCCTCGCCGATATCATCGTCACTGCGCGCCGGCGCGCGGAGCGGGCCGAAACTGCGCCGCTGCCGATCACCGCGATCGGGGGCAAGGATATCGAGCAACGGGTGCTCACCCGGCTCAGTGCGCTCGCCGATCTCGCCCCGAACCTCAAAATCACGCAGGGATCGGGCAGCGCCAACGCCCCCGTCGTGTTCATTCGCGGCATCGGCACGCTGTCGACCACACTCTACACCGAGCCGGCCGTCGCCCTCTATGTCGACGGGGTCTACACGCCGCGCGCGACAAGTGCGGCCTTCGACCTTCCCGACCTGGAGCGCGTCGAAGTGCTGCGCGGTCCGCAGGGCACGCTGTTCGGACGCAACACGACCGGCGGCGCGATCATGCTGGTAACCCAGGCACCCACCGACGAACCGAGCGCCAAGGTCTCGATCGGCTATGGTCGCTATGACGACAAGATGCTCTCCGCCGTGCTTCAGACCGGCGCGATCGGCCAGTCCGACTGGCGCCTGAAGCTGGGCGCCAACTGGCGCCAGCGCGATGGTTGGGTGCGCACGCCCGGCCTGTCGAAATCCGACTGGGGCGGCAACGAGAAGGATCTGGGCCTAACCGCTGCGCTCGCTGGCTCGTTCGGCGATCTCGAGATCGACAACCGCTTCCGCTATGCGCGCAATGTCTCCTTCACCGCCTGGCAGGCGATCGGCGGCACGCCGGCGGCGATTACGGCCTACACCAATTCGGCGGCGGCCAATCCGTCGGGTCCGCCGCTGGTGCTCAGCCCCAAAGCGCTCGACCTCAGCTATCGCGACCCGCGCATTCAGGGCAATGCGGTGATCAAGAGCTGGGGCGACACGCTGACGCTGACCTATCCGATCGCGGAGACCGCGCAGTTCAAGTCGATCACCAACTATGCCGAGATCGATCAGCATCTGCGCAATTATCTGGGTGGCAGCTATATTCTCGGCACGGTCCTCAACCCGCGCAACCCTGCCCAGCGGGTCGAGCCCATCAGCGTCCATGCGGCGCCGACCAACCCCGGCACGCAGAAGCAGCTCAGCCAGGAGGTCCAGGTTGCGGGCGACCTCGCCGACTTCGAATATGTGCTGGGTCTCTATTATTGGTGGGAGAAGGTGAACGAGAACGTCACCACAGTCCTCAACTCACCGGTGGGCGCGGCGTGGATCCGTCTCGACCGCAGCGTGACCTATGAGCAGACCACCAAGTCCTACGCGGCCTTCGGCGAGGTGAAGTGGAAGCCCGCTTCGCTCGACGAGAAGCTCGAGGTGACCGTCGGCGGCCGCTACACCAAGGACAAGCGCGACATCGCCACCGGCATCGTCCAGACGACGACCACCACCACGACCACCAACCAGGTCGGCAAGAATGACTGGAGCAATTTCGGCTATAGCGGATCGATCAGCTATCGCTGGGTTCCTGGCTTCATGACCTATGGCCGGATCGCCTCGAGCTTCCGCGCGGGCGGTTTCAACGCCCTCGCACCAGGATCGCCAGGCTGGGATCCCGAAAAAGCGATCACCTACGAACTGGGCTGGAAGCTGACCGCACTCAACCGCCATCTGCGGCTGGACGGCAACGTCTTCCAGATCGATTACGACAATCTGCAGGTCAACCAGTTCAACAGCGTGACCCGCACCAACTTCATCGTCAACGCGGCCAAGGCGCGCTACCGCGGCTTCGAACTCGAAGGCGCGCTGCTGCTGGGCGAACATGTCCAGCTGGACGGCAATGTCGGCTATGTCGATCCGAAATATAAGGAATATAACCAGATCGTCGGCGGCGTGGTGACCAATGTCGGCTCGACCGCCCATTTCGCCTATCTCAGCAAATGGTCGACCCATGTCGGCGCGCAGGTAAAGACCTCGCCCATGCCGATGGGAGTGGCGACGTTCCGCGTCGATTATTCGACCAAGAGCAGCGCGCGTCTGGCGGTGATCGACTCACTGGCTCCAACCCTGCAGGGGTTCCGGACCGGAACTCAGAAAGAACTGTCCGCACGGGTGATCCTGTCCGACATCCCCGCTGGCGATAATGTGAAGCTGACCGCCCAGCTGTTCGGCGAGAATCTGACCAACAACCGTTACTATAGCTTCGCGACCGACTTCGGATCGCTGGCGACGGCGATCTTCAACCGGCCCCGGACATGGGGCGCGAGGCTGACCGCCGAATTCTGATCGGCGACCAGTCGGAGACCGAGGGCCGCTTCCGCTTGCGGGGGCGGCCCTTCTCATCCCGGTCGCGGAACTATCGATCATTCTGGACATTCTTTTCCAATCCGCTCCCCGGTGGCGCGGCTGAAGCCGGTATATATGCTGGCTCCCATGATCGGTCCGCTGCGGCTAAGCCGCCGGCGCAGACCTGTCATGGGCTGACGTCGTTGGGGGAAGCATGCCGAGATCGGAACAGTTGAGCCGCGAACAGCTGCTTGAACGGCAGGCTTTCCAGCTCGCCTTCCTCGACACGCTGCGCGAGATCAACGACGCACAGGCTATTCTCGACACGGCCTCGCGGATGCTGGCGGACAGGCTGGGCGCCGACCGCTGCGGCTTCGCTTCGCTGGCTGTGGACGGCGGCCTCAGCCGGATTGACGCCGATTCGGGAGGGCGGCTGGAAAATCTCCAGGGGCGGCTCCGGCCGATGGAGGGCTATGGCGAGGCTCTGATGGCCGAACTTCGGGTCGGGCGCACTCTGATCCTCGACGATGTTACGACCCATCCGCTGAGCGCCGGTCATGACGAAAGCTGGGCGGCCATCGACACGCGCGCAGCGATCATTTGCCCGATCATGCGCAACGGACAGCTCGACAGCCTGCTTTATGTGAACATGCAGCGGCCCCGGGCCTGGGAAACCGTCGAAGTTTCCCTGGTCGAGGACGTTGCGCTGCGGATCCGCGAAGCTGCCGACCGCGTGCGCAGCGAAGAGGCGCTGCGGATGAGCGAGCATCGCTATCGCAGCCTGTTCAATTCGATCGATGCCGGCTTCTGCGTCATCGAGGTCATATTCGGCGACCGCGGCGAGGCGCTCGACTATCGCTTCCTCGAGGTGAACGAATCCTTCGAGCATTATACCGGCGTAGCCAATGCTGCGGGCCGATCGATGCGGGAGATCGCACCGAACCACGAGCAACATTGGTTCGACCTCTATGGAGAGGTGGCGCGCTCCGGCAAGACCGCGCGGCTGGAGCTTCCGGCCAAGGCGCTTGAGGACCGATGGTATCTTGTCAGCGCCTACCGGATCGACGATCCGGCGAAACATCATGTGGCAGTGCTGTTCTACGACATCACCGAGCGGCGGCACACGGAACGCGCGCTGGAGCGCAGCCGCGAGGAACTGGAACTGGCCACGAAGGCAGCCCGCCTCGGCCGGTTCGACTATCGCCCGGTCGAGCAGACGCTGAAGTGGGATGACCGCTGCCGGGAATTGTTCGGCCTGCCGCCGGGTGCCGCCGTGTCCTATGAATCGACCTTTCTGGGAGGGCTCCATCCGGAGGACCGCGAGAGGGCACATGCCGCCGTCGTCGCGTCGCTCGATCCCGACGGCAACCACGAGTTCGAGGTCGAGTATCGGACCATCGGCATCGAAGACGGCAAGTTGCGCCACATCGCCGCGCATGGCCTGGCGTTCTTCGACGGCCGAAGGCCGGTCCGTCTGATCGGAACGGTGCAGGACATCACCCGCGACCGGCTGGCCAATGCCGCGATGCGCGAGGTGGAAGAGCGCCTGCGCCTTGCCGGGCGCGCCACCAACGACGCGGTCTGGGACTGGGATTTCCGGACGAACATGGTGATCTGGAACGAGGCGCTCGAGCGCGCCTATGGACACAGGCTGACCGAAGTAGAACCGACCGGGGAATGGTGGCTGGGAAGCATCCACCCCGAGGACCGGGACCGGATCGACCGCAGCATCCATGCGGTGATCGATTCCTCGGGCACCGACTGGAGCGACGAATATCGCTTCGCCCGCGCCGATGGCAGCTATGCCGACGTGCTCGATCGCGGATATGTTCTCCGCGACGCTGCGGGAACGCCGATCCGCATGGTGGGCGCCATGCAGGACGTCTCGGCGCGCAAGGCCGTCGAGCGTCAGCTTCACCGCGAAAAGATCGGACTGCAGGCCGAGGTCGCGGCGACGGCGGCCGAGCGCGACCGCGCCGAGGAGGCGTTGCGCCAGTCACAGAAGATGGAGGCGGTCGGACAGCTGACGGGAGGCCTCGCGCATGATTTCAACAATCTGCTGACCGGTATCTCCGGTGCGCTGGAGATGATGCAAATCCGCATCGCCCAGGGCCGCGTCTACGAGCTGGAGAAATATTCGATCGCCGCGCAGGGCGCGGTCAAGCGCGCGGCCGCTCTAACGCACCGCCTGCTCGCCTTCTCGCGGCGACAGACGCTCGATCCCAAACCGACCGACGTGAACCGGCTGATCTTCGACCTGGAGGACCTGATCCGGCGCACGGTCGGGCCGGCTGTTGCCGTCGAGACGGTCGGCAAGGCGGGTCTGTGGACGACCCTGGTGGACCCCAACCAGCTCGAGAACGCGATCATCAATCTCTGCATCAACGCGCGCGACGCGATGCCGCAGGGGGGACGGATCACGATAGAGACCGCCAACAAGTGGCTCGACGAGCGCGCCGCCCGCGAGCGCGACCTGGAAGCCGGGCAGTATGTTTCGATCTGCGTGACGGATACCGGCACGGGCATGGCTCCGGACATTGCGGCGCGCGCCTTCGATCCCTTCTTCACCACCAAACCCATGGGGGAGGGGACCGGGCTCGGCCTTTCGATGATCTATGGCTTCGCGCGACAGTCGGGAGGACAGGTCCGCATCTACACCGAGATCGGGTTGGGCACGACGATGTGCATCTACCTGCCGCGGCATGCGGAAGCCGCGCCTGCCGATGGCGACGTCGCACCGCAACCTACCGCGCCGCTGGCTGAAGCCGAGCGCGGAGCGGGATGCGTGCTGGTGGTCGACGACGAACCGACCGTGCGAATGCTGGTCGTCGAAGTGGTCGAGGAGCTCGGCTACAATGTCGTCGAGGCGGCCGACGGCGCCGGCGCGCTGGCAGCCGTCCACGCCACCCCGCATATCGACCTGCTCATCACCGATGTCGGGCTTCCCGGCGGGATGAACGGTCGGCAGGTGGCGGACGCCGCGCTGGTGCTCCGTCCCGATCTCCGGGTGCTGTTCATGACCGGATATGCCGAGAATGCCGTGATCGGCAATGGCCAGCTGGCCCCGAACATGGCCCTGCTCACCAAGCCCTTCCCGATGGACATGCTCGCCGCCCGGATTCAGGAGATCATGGCTGACCGGGCGGGCTGAGGCACGGATCAGGCGAGAATGCGGACCGGGATCGCTTTGGACGCAGGCGTCCCCGAGGCACCGTCATGGCGCGACAGCGGCGAGAGCGGATTGAGCTCGGGGAAATAGCCCGCGATGGCACCGCGCGGCAGATCATAGGGGATGACGGCGAGCCCCTCGACCGAGCGGGCGATTCCGTCCGCCGCATCGCCGACCAGGGCTACCCGCTGCCCCTTCTTCAGGCCCAGCGCCGCCATATCGGCAGGTGCCATCATCACGATCATGCGATCGCCCTCTATGCCGCGCAACCGGTCAGACATGCCATAGACCGTGGTGTTGAACTGGTCGTTCGAGCGCAGCGTGATCAGCCGGAAGCGGCCGGGCCGGTCGACGAGGTCGGCAGCATCAAGCGAGCCGGGGATGGTGAACTGCGCCTTGCCGCTCTCGGTCTTCCAGATCCGGTCATGCGCGCTGTTACCGCGATAAAAGCCGCCGGGCTCGTTCATGCGCCGGTTCATGTCGGCGAACTGATCGGGCCAGGTGCGCGCGATCAGGTCGCGGATGCGGCCATAATCTGCGACCCACGCATCCCATGGCAGCGTGTCGCGCGGCTCCAGCGTCGCCTTGGCCAGGCCGGCGACGATCGCGACCTCGGAAAGTAGATGGGGGCTGGCCGGGGTCCGCCGCCCGATCGAACCGTGAATATGGCTGAAACTGTCCTCCATGCTCACCTGTTGCGGTCCGCCGGCCTGTATGTCTTCCTCTGCCCGCACGAGACAGGGCAGAAGCCAGCTGGATCGTCCAGGTATCAGATGGGTGCGATTGAGCCGGGTTGCGACATGGACGGTGAGCTCCATCCCTCCCCACGCCCGGGCCACCCGGTCCTGATCCGGCACCGCCCGTACCAGATTGCCGCCGAGACCGATGAAGGCCTTGGCCTCGCCGGCCAGCAGCGCTTCGAGAAACTCGACTGTGTTGTGACCCTTCTGCATCGGGGCTTCGAACCCGAACAGCTCCCGATAGGCGTCGTTGGGGGCCAGTTCTGGCTTCTCGGTAATTCCGACCGTGCGCTGCCCCTGGACGTTGCTATGCCCCCGGATCGGCTGACAGCCTGCGCCCTTGCGGCCGATATTGCCACGCAACAGGAGCAGGTTGACGAGGGCGCCGATGGCATCCGACCCATGGACATGCTGGGTAAGGCCCATGCCATAGATGCCGATAACCCGCTCGGACGCGGCATAGATCGCGCCGGCCGTCTCCAGCTCGGCGCGACCGACCCCCGACTGCCTTTCCAGCTCGGCCCAGTCGCTCTGTTCGACGAAGCGGAGCCAGTCGGCGAGACCATGGCAATGCTCTTCCAGAAAGGCCCGGTCGAGCACACCGGGACCGCCCCGCGCGCGATCCTCTGCGTCGAGCGCGAGCACATGCTTGGCGACGCCGGTCAACGCGGCAATGTCGCCGCCCGGGCGGACCTGCACATAATGACTCGCGATCGGCGTCGATCGGCCGAGCGCCATGTCGACCGGGCTCTGGGGATCGGCGAAGGCGATCAGGCCCTTTTCCTTGAGCGGATTGAACGCGACGATGCGACAGCCGCGGTCCACCGCATCCTTCAGGGGATGCAGGATGCGCGGCGAATTGGTGCCGGGGTTCTGGCCCACGTAGAAGATCGCGTCGCAATGGGCGAGGTCGTCGAAGGTGCAGGTGCCCACCGGGGTCCCCAGCACCGTCTTGAGCGCCACCGACGTCGTCTCGTGGCACATGTTCGAGCTGTCGGGCAGATTATTGTGCCCATAGAGACGGGCAAACAATGCGTAGAGGTAGGAGGCTTCGAGCGCAGCCTTTCCCGACGCGTAAAAGGTCGCGGACCGGGGCTCCAGCCGCCGCAGCTCGGCCCCGATCGCGGAAAAGGCCTCGTCCCAATCGGTCTCGACATAGCGGTCGGTGGCCGCATCATAGCGCATCGGATGGGTGAGCCGGCCCACCCGCTCGAGATCATAGTCCGACCAGCGCGCCAGCTCCGCGACCGGATGAGCCGCGAAGAAGGCGGGGGTGCAGCGATCGGTGGTGAGGTCCCAGAGGGTGGCTTTCGCACCATTCTCGCAAAATTCCACGAGCCCGGGATTGGGCACCTTGGTCCAGGCGCAGGAGGTGCACATCGTCCCCCCCGGTTTGTTGAGCCCGGCGAGCGTGTCGAGCGCCGCCAGCCCGGCACCGGACGTCTTCAGCGTCCCGATCATGCCCCGTACCGAACCCCAGCCGCCGACGGCGCCCCGATACTCCACGGCGACGAGGGGGTTGAGCGCACCGGGACGGATTTCCTTCTCCATGTCGAACCTGGTCCTTCGTCGGGCGGCAGACCGCCGCATGAGAGAGCCCCTCCCTCGGTCGGGGACGACGGCTGAACCGGCCGCGCCGCCGGCGGGTTCCGGCCGTGCCGTGCCGAGACACTAACTGTTCCTTTGGGCAGGACAAGGCGCTGAACCAACGCCGCGATCGCGCGTTCAGACCGCGCCAGCCCTTATGGCCTTGTTATGCAGCGAGGATATGTGACGCACGATCGTTCGGACATGCCCCCCGGCAGCCCTGCCCCGCTGCAGAGCGCGGGCGCCAATCCGGACATGCGCGACGAGCATAACGCGATCTTCTTCGCCGCCGTGCGGGCGACGCGCATGCCGATGATCGTCACCGACCCGCATGCGCCGGACCATCCGATCGTCTTCGCCAACCCGGCCTTCCTCAACATGACCGGCTACACGCCGGAGGAGTTGCTTGGGAAAAATTGCCGGCTGATGCAGGGCCCGGACACCGATCGGGATACCGTCGCCGAAGTACGCCGCGCGATCGCCGAACGCCGTGAAACCGCCGTCGAAATTCTCAACTACAAGAAGAGCGGCGCGAGCTTCTGGAACGCGCTGTTCGTGTCGCCCGTGTTCGACCGCGACGGCAAGCTCATCTACTATTTCGGCTCGCAACTCGACGTCAGCCGTCGTCGCGACGCCGAGGATGCGCTGCGGCAGGCGCAGAAGATGGAGGCGATCGGCCAGCTCAGCGGCGGGATCGCGCATGACTTCAACAATCTGCTGACGGTCATCCAGGGCTTCTCCGACATATTGAAGAACCGGCTCGAACAGCCCGACGGCTTCGACTTTTCCAGGGCGCGCCGTCAGGTGGAGGCCATTTCGCAGGCGGCCGAACGCGGTAGTTCGCTCACCCAGCAGATGCTCGCCTTCGCGCGCAAGCAGCGCCTCGAGGGCAGGATCATCAACGTCAACGAGATGATCGAGCAGCTGATGCCCGTCATCGAGCGCACGCTGCCCGACCAGATCTCGGTCGAACGCCGGCTGTCCGACCATGCTTGCAACGCGCGCATCGACACCACCCAGGCCGAGCTGGCGCTATTGAACGTCGTGATCAATGCGCGCGACGCCATGCCGGCTGGCGGTAAGATTTCCATCGAGACGGCGACAGTGGCCATCCGCGACGGCAGCGTCACGCTGGCCCAGCTGCCGCCGGGCCATTATGCGCAGGTGACGATCAGCGACACCGGCACCGGCATGAGCCCCGATATCCTCGAGCGGGTGACCGAGCCGTTCTTCACCACCAAGGAGCAGGGCAAGGGAACCGGGCTCGGCCTGTCGATGGTCTACGGTTTCGCGCGCCAGTCGGGCGGCGCCCTGCTCGTCGAGTCGGACGAAGGCTCCGGCACCAAGGTTCGGCTTCTCTTCCCCTGCGAGGACGGGCCTGTCGAGCCCGAGGGTACCCGGCCAGCGCGGCGCGGCGAGCGGTCACGCGGCGCCGAAACGATCCTGCTGGTCGAGGACCAGTCCGACGTGGCGGCCTATGCTCAGGACGTACTGGAGGAGTTCGGCTACCAGATTTTGCGCGCGTCCAACGGGGTGGAGGCACTTCAGATCCTCGAGGGCACCGAGGACATCGACATGCTGTTCACCGACCTGATCATGCCGGGACGGCTCAACGGGGTTCAGCTGGCCCGCGAAGCGCGGCGCCGGCGTCAACACATCAAGGTCCTGCTGACCACCGGCTATGCCGAGACTGCCATGGAGCGGATCGACGTCAGGGCCGACGAGTTCGATATCCTCAACAAGCCCTATCGGCGCTCGGAGCTCGCGACCAAGGTGCGAATCGTCATGGACGGGCCGACCGGAGTCGGCTGACCCCGCAACACGGATTAGCTGGCGAGCGCGAAGGCCAGATCGGGATCATCGGACCTTGGGATCGCCTCCTGCCGGGCTGCGGCGGGATGCGCCCCGGTCAGCGGGCGGGTCTCGACATTGCGGGTCCGGAACGTCGAGACTAGTTCCTTGAGCGCGGTCGCGTCGCCGGCAAGGCTGGTCGTGGCGGCCGTGGACTGTTCCACCATCGCGGCGTTCTGCTGGGTCATCTGGTCCATCAGCTGCATGCCCTGGGTCAGATGCTGGAGATGGCTGGCCTGCTCGTCCGCGGCGTCGGCGATCTCGGACACGAGCCGCCGGATCGCGGTCATCTGATCCTCGATATTCTTCAGGCGTACGCCGGTCTCGCCGACCAATTCGACGCCACGCCCAACATGCTCCGAGCCGGTATCGATCAATATCTTCACCTTGCTGGCGGCATCGGCCGAGCGTTGCGCCAGGGCACGAACCTCGTTCGCGACCACGGCGAAGCCGGCACCGGCACTGCCCGCCCGCGCCGCTTCGACCCCGGCATTCAGCGCTAGGAGATTGGTCTGGAAGGCGATTCCGTCGATCATCTCGGCGATCGCGGCGATCTGTCGGGAGGACGATTCGATCGCGCTCATCGCCTCGATCGCACTGCCGACGACGGCCTCCCCCTCGTCGACCTTTGCGCACGCCAGTGTCACGCTGCTCTGCGCTGTCGCCGCGCTGACCGCCGTCTGGCGGACATTGCCGCTCAACTGCTCCATGGTCGAGGCCGTCTCCGCGAGGCTCGTCGCCTGCCGCTCGTTGCGGTTGGCGAGATCGCTGGAGGCGGTGCTGAGTTCCGACAGGTTGCGCATCACCGACGAGGCGCCGGCCCTTACCGCCCGCATCGCCTCGGCCAGCCCATCGACCGCCCGGTTATAATTGTGCCGCAATTCCTCATATTCGACGGGGAAAGGCTCGGAGAGCTTATGCTCGAGGTCGCGTCGGGCGAGGTGCGAGAGCCCCACGGACAGCGAATCGACGACGACCGCGCGTTCCTGCTCGGCCCGGCGCCGGTCCAGGCCGGACGTGCGAAATCCCTCGGTCGCCTCGGCCATGATACCGATCTCGTCGCCCCGATCGAGATAGGCATCCATCGTCACGCCGAAGTCGCCGCCTGCCATCATCCGCATCGCCTGGGCGGCATCGTTGATCGGGTCGATGATCCGGTTCTGGACAAAGCCGGAAGCGCGCAGAATGGCGATGATGACCGCTCCGGAGAGAAGTGCGACGACAAGCAGCGCAAGGGCCACAATGATGCCATGCCGCCGATCGCTGGCAGCCCGGTATGTCTTGGACAGATCGACCAGCCGCAGAACCTCCGCATTCTGCCGTCGATAGGCCTCGGTGAGCGGCCCCTTCTGCAAGGCGATGAGGGCGGCGCTGTCGCGGCGGGCCAAGGCAGGCAGGAACTGGCGGTCCACCGCCATCCAGAAAAGGTCGGCCCTGCGAATCGTTTCGTCGAGCGCCGGACGCAGTTCCTCCGGCACGGGCGCGTCGTGCCAATAGGCCTTCCGGGCCAGGAACTCGGCGCGCAGCGTGGAGAGGCGAGACAGCTGCTCCCTTGTATCCACGGGATCGTCCGCCATGAGCGTGGCGACCAGATAGGGCTCCACCACGAAGGCGGGCGGCGGCAGGATATCCGCCAGCATCTCGTCCTGCAGCGAATTGGCGCGCGACATCGGCCCGCCGAGTCGGATTTGCGCGATGACGACGCCGATCAGGAGCAGGGCGCCGATGACCAGGGCGACCAGGAGACGACGTGCCGACGAGACTTGTGTGCTGAGCATCGCGGTGTTCCATCCGCTGTCCGAGAGCAGGCCCCTTATGCCTAACGGTCGTTAATCCCTGGTTGGCGTTGCGGCTGTGCACGGGGAATTCGCTTTGCGGATACTACTTGCGGAACGACCATCCCGAAAACCGATCATTAACCATCCTCTAACCCGTTGCGGGCATGACCGGGCGAACCGAAGCTGGGGATAGACGATGGCCCGCGCCACCAATCATGTCGACGTCGCGATCATAGGAGCGGGGCCGGCGGGCCTGACGGCGGGCTATCTGCTCGGCAAGCAGGGCTTCACCGTTACCCTCGTCGAAAAGGATCCGCATCAGGTGGGCGGGATCAGCCGCACCGTCGAGCATCGCGGCTTTCGCTTCGACATCGGCGGCCACCGCTTCTTTTCCAAGTCGCGCGAAGTGGTGGACCTCTGGAACGAACTGCTGCCCGACGACTTCATCGAGCGGCCGCGGATGAGCCGCATCTTCTATCGCGGCAAATTCTACAGCTATCCGCTGCGCGCATTCGAGGCGCTGCGCAATCTGGGCCTGATCCAGTCGACCTTGTGCATGGCGAGCTTCTTCCGCTGGAAACTGTTTCCGCACCGCGAGGTGCGCAGCTTCGAGCAATGGGTGGTGAACCAGTTCGGTTCGCGGCTGTTCGGCATCTTCTTCAAGACCTACACCGAGAAGGTCTGGGGCATGCCCTGCAGCGAGATGTCGGCCGACTGGGCGGCGCAACGCATCAAGGGCCTGAGCCTCGGCAAGGCCGTGCTCGACGGCATCCGCCGCTCGCTGGGCCTGAACCGCAGACCGAATGATGGGATGCAGGCGAAGACGCTCCTCGAAAGCTTCCGCTATCCGCGCAAGGGCCCGGGCATGATGTGGGACGCCGCGCGCGACCGCATCCTGGAGCAGGGCAATTGCCTGTTGATGGGGCACAGGCTGCACCAGCTGTCCTGGGACGAGACCGCCGGCCTCTGGCGCATCGCCGCCATGGACGAAGCCGGACGACTGAGCCTGATGACCGCCGACCATGTGATCAGCTCGGCCCCGATGCGCGAGCTCGCCACGCGCCTCCACCCGCTGCCCGAGAGCCTGCCGCAGGCAATGTCGCTGAACTATCGCGACTTCCTGACGGTGGCTCTGATGATCCGGTCCGAGGATCTGTTCCCCGACAACTGGATCTACATTCATGACGACCGGGTGAAGGTCGGCCGCATCCAGAATTTCCGCAGCTGGTCGCCCGAGATGGTGCCCGACCCTGCGCTCGCCTGCGTCGGCCTCGAATATTTCTGCTTCGAAGGCGACGGCCTTTGGTCCTCGTCCGACGAGGCACTGGTCGAACTGGCGAAGCGCGAGCTGGCCGAACTGGGCCTGTGCGAACCGCAGCAGGTCGTCGGGGGCGCAGTGGTACGCCAGGAGAAGGCCTATCCAGTCTATGACGATGCCTATGCCGACAATGTCGCGGCCGTTCGCACCGAACTGGAGAGCCGCTATCCGACGTTGCACTTCGTCGGCCGCAACGGCATGCATCGCTACAATAATCAGGACCATGCGATGATGACGGCGATGCTGACCGCGCGGAACATCGCCGCCGGCACACGCCGTCATGACGTGTGGTCGGTCAACGAGGATGCCGAATATCACGAGGCCGGACGCGAGGGCGAGGAGGCTCTGGCGGATGCGGCCGGCGTGAAGGCCGCGCTCGGTTCGGAACGGCAGGTGCCCACACGTCTTGCCGGCCGCAAGGCCGCCTGATCGCGGCCGCACCGCCATGTCGGCCCTCGCGGATGGTGACGGGGCGAAGGATGCCCTGACGCGATCGAGGCTGATTCTTGGCGTGACCGCGCTTTGGCTGCTGGCCTGTTCGATTCTCACGGCCATGGCCTGGCCGCACGTCGGTCCGCTCGAAATGTGGGATCCCGACGATTATCTGCGGCTCCAGCAGGTCCGCGACTGGCTCGGCGGGCAGAGCTTTTTCGACGTCACCCAATATCGGATCGATCCGCCCGGGGGCGTGCCGATGCACTGGTCGCGGCTCGTCGACCTGCCGCTGGCGGCGATCATCCTGCTGACCCAGCCGCTGATCGGGATCGATGCTGCGGAACGGCTCGCTTCGGTCGTCGTACCGCTCGTCACATTGGGCGGACTGCTGGGTGCGATCGCCCTCCTCACCGCCCGACTGGCCGACCGCCGCACCGCCCTGCTCGCTGCCATGCTGGGCACGACGGCACCGCTGATGCTGTTCCACCTGCTGCCACTGCGGATCGACCATCATGGCTGGCAGACGATGCTGGGCATGACTGCCATCGCTGCCGCCTTCGATCCGAGACCGGCGCGCGGCGGAGCGCTGTCGGGGATCGCTGCCGCGCTCTGGCTTGCCGTGTCGCTCGAAGCGCTGCCCATGGCCGGGCTGCTGGGCCTGCTGCTCGCACTGCGCTGGATAATGGGCGAGGATGGCAGCCGCTTTCGCGGTTTCGCTACCGCGCTGGGCGCCGGCACGCTGGCACTGTTCGCTGCAACACATGATCCGGCCGCCTGGTCGCGTCCATGGTGCGACGCGATGAGCCCCGCCTGGCTTGGACCACTGGCGGCGACCCCGCTCCTGGCAGGGCTCGGTGCGCGGCGACTGGATGAAAAAGGCCCCATGGCCAAGCTTTCACTCCTCGCCGCAGCAGCAGCGGTGGGCGCGGCCCTGCTGATGATGACGGCCCCCATTTGCCTGTCCGGCCCTTTCGGCCAGCTCGATCGGGTGGTGCACCGCTTCTGGTACGAAAATGTCCCCGAAGGCCTGCCCATCTGGCGGCAGGCGGCGGGCAACGCGATGCTGTTGTTGCTGTTCCCGCTGGTGGGCCTGACGGGCAGCCTGCTTGCCTGGCGTGCTGCACGGCAAGCGGATACCCCCGCGCGGGACTGGGCAACGATGATGGCGCTGGCCGTGGGCTCGTTCCTGCTGTCGATGCTCGTCCAGCGGACGGGCGGCTTCGCACAGGCCTGCGCCTTGCCCGGTGCGGCATGGCTGCTGGGACAGGCGCTCGATCGGGTCGGGCGGCACGGCCTGTCCTTTGTCCGCATCGCCGGCAGCGCGCTCTCGATCATGGCGCTGTCGCCGATCGGGGCCATGGTCGCTGGGGAAAGCCTGCTGATGCTCCGGGGCCGGCCGACCGAGAAACCCGATGTAGCGCATGCTACGCCAAGCCGAACCTGCTTCGCGCCCTGCTCCGGCCTGTCGGTCCTGGCGCAACTGCCGCCCAGCCGAATCCTGACTGGCCTCGACCTGACCCCGCGCCTGCTCCTTCTGACGCGGCACAGCTATGCTGCGAGCGGCCACCACCGCGGGGCCCCCGCCATGCGCCGGGTCATCGACGCCTTCACGCAACCGCCCGAAGCCGCACACCGTCTGATGATCGAGCGGTCGATGACCTTGTTGCTGATCGACCCGGCGGGCAGCGAGGCCGGAATCTATGCGAAAGCGTCACCCAATGGATTGATGGCAATGCTGCTGGCGGGGCGCGCGCCCTCCTGGCTCCGCCCCGTGCCGCTTCCCGGCAGCACGCTCAAGCTTTGGCGGCGCACCGACTGAGGCGCGTTGCCGGCACTCGCACCACGCTGCCCCTTGCCGTCGCCCGCGGCGCGACATAAGGCGCGGATCGCGATGTTTCGGTCCACTCCACCTGTAACGCCTCCGTCCGGCTGGTGGACGAGCAGCTGGTACATCGTCCTCGTGGCGCTGCTGTCGGTGGTGCCGCTCATCCACCCGCCGGTGCCGCCGCTGGTGGACCTGATGGGCCATATGGGCCGTTACCGGGTCGAACTCGCCGATCCCGCCTCTCCGCTTCTCACCGAATATTACCGCTTCCGCTGGGCGCTGATGGGCAATCTCGGCGTCGACCTGCTGATCATCCCGATGTCGAAACTGTTCGGGCTCGAACTGGGCGTGAAGCTGATCGTGATGTCGGTACCCGCGCTGACCATCACCGGCCTGCTGCTGGTCGCGCGCGAAGTCCATGGCCGGCTGCCGGCGACCGCCGGGCTCGTCCTGCCCTTCGCTTATTGCTGGCCCTTCCAGTGGGGCTTCATCAACTATGTCTTCGCCATGGCGCTGGCGCTCAACGCCTTCGCGCTGTGGCTCTATCTCGCGCGGATGAGCCGGATCCGGCTGCGCGCGATCATCTTCCTGCCGCTCGGCTGCCTGATCTGGCTGGCGCACGGCTTTGCCTGGGGCGTGCTGGGCCTGCTGGCCTTCGCCGCCGAAATCGTGCGCATGCGCGACGTCGAGGGCCGAAGCTTCTTTGAATCGCTGTGGCGGGGCAGCCTTCACTGCCTGCCGCTCGCGCCGCCGATGCTGCTGATGATCGCCTGGCGCTCGGGCGATGTGCAGGGACAGACGACCGACTGGTTCAACTGGAAGGCGAAATACGTCTATCTGATCTCGTCGCTGCGCAACCACTGGATGCATTTCGACATCACGCTGGTCAGCGCGCTGATCCTGCTGGTGATGTTCGGCCTGACCACGATCGGCTGGCGGCAGATCGGCTTCGACATGCGCCGGACGCTGGGCGTGGCGACGCTGGTCCTCGTGATCGCCTATGTGCTGATGCCGCGGATCGTGATCGGGTCGGCCTATGCCGATATGCGGCTCGCCCCCTATGTGATCGCGGTCGGCGTGATCGGCCTCGTTCCGCGCTTCACCAACCGCAAGGCGTTGAACGCGATCGCGATCCTAGCCCTCCTGATCTTCGGCGTGCGGGTATGGCAGTCGACCGACCGCTTCGCCGCCTTCTCCGACTTTCAGGAGAGCCAGCTCAAGGCGCTCGACCATGTCGAACGCCACAGCCGCGTGTTCGCCCTCGTCGAGCTGCCCTGCCTTTCGCGCTGGGAATCGCCGCGCCTCGAGCATCTCGGCGCAATGGCGATCGTGCGGCGCGAGGCCTTCGTCAACGGGCAGTGGACGATGCCCGGCGCGCAGCTTCTGAGCATCGCCTATGCCCCGGCCAAGGGCTATGCCGAGGATCCGACGCAGGTGATGCGGCCGCGCCATTGCCGCGCGCGCTGGGCCCGCAGCATCGAGAGCTCGCTCGCGCTGTTCCCGCGTCAGGCGTTCGATTATCTCTGGCTGATCAACGCCTCGCGCGAGCATTGGCCGGTCAACGACCCGACCCTGAAGCTGGTCTGGGACGGCGGCGAGCGCGGCGCGCTCTATCGCATCGTCGGTGCGGCAACCATCGCGATGGACACCCCGAAGGGCATGCTCAAGCTCGCCACCCAGTGACGTTCCGCCCCGAACAGGGCGGTCAGCACGGCATTGACGGGACGCGACGGCATCGCATCGTCGCCGCCTTCCTTGCCCGTGATCTTGCCGACGAGGCGCACCAGCGCGATCAGCGGGAAGAGCAGCGTGTTGAAATGCGACAGGAAGCGCGGCGCGAGGCCGGCGCGCTCGAACACCTCGCGCAGCTGCCGACCGGTGTAGCGGCGCTGGTGATGGTGAGCCACGTCATGCGCGCTCCACATCCAGGGCGCGCCCGGCACGGTGACGAGAATGCGCCCGCCCGGCGCCAGCTTGGTCCGCAGATAGGCCAGCGCCTCGACGTCCTGCGGAATATGTTCGAGCACGTCGAGCAGGACGATCAGGTCATAGGCCCCGTCGTCGAGCGGCACATGGGGCAGATAGCCGCCCTTGATCGAGAGGCCGCTGCGCTGCTCGGCAAAGGCGCGCGCATCGTCGTCGGGCTCGATCGCGTCCACTGTCCCGAAGCGCTGGAGCAAGGCGAGGTTCGAGCCCGTGCCGGCGCCGACCTCGAGGATGCGCAGCGGTCCCGCCTTGGGACGATGGTGTTCGATCAGGGCGGCGATGATCTTGCGGCGCGCAACGAACCACCAATGGTCCTTGTCGATCTCGGCCATCCGGTCATAGGCGGCGCGGTCCATCAGGCAAGGTCCCTGGCTTCGGGATCGGGGCAACCGATCCGGTCGCGAACGATGTAGATCGGCCGCTTCTTGGTTTCGACGAGGATCCGCCCGACATATTCACCGAGAATGCCGAGCGACAGCAGCTGGACGCCGCCGAGGAAGAGAGTGGCGACCATCAGCGAGGGATAGCCCGCGACGTCGGCGCCGTAGATCAGCGTGCGGACGCCGATGAAGACCGCATAGACCAGGGCGATCACCGCGATCAGCGCACCGACATAGGACCAGACCCGGAGCGGTGCGGTCGAGGCCGAGGTGATGCCGTCGATCGCCAGCTGCCACAGCTTCCAATAGTTGAACTTGGTGGTGCCGACGGCGCGCTCGGCCCGGTCATATTCGACCGCCGTTTGGCGGAAGCCCGACCAGGCGAACAGGCCCTTCATGAAGCGGTTGCGCTCGGGCATCCGCTTGATCACCTCCACCACACGCCGGTCGAGCAGGCGGAAGTCGCCCGCATGTTCGGGGATCTTGTCCTTCGAGAGCCAGTTGTGCGCCCGATAATAGAGATCGGCGGTGAGGCGCTTGGGCAGGCTGTCAGTCATGCGGTTGCGCCGCACGCCGTAAACGACGTCATAGCCCTCGCGCCATTTGGCGATCATCTCGCCGATCACCTCGGGCGGGTCCTGCATGTCGACGTCGATCGGGATCACCAGCTGGCCGCGGGCATTGTCGATGCCAGCCGACAGCGCCGCTTCCTTGCCGAAGTTGCGCGACAGCGACAGCGCCGAGATCCGGGCATCGGCCTCATGCGCGAGCAGGATCGCGGCCATCGTCCGGTCGCTGCTGCCGTCGTCGACGAATAGGATTTCCCAGGCGATCGGACGCCCTTCCGGATCGGCGAGCGCATCGAGCACGCGCGACATGCGGGTGACGAAGGGCGCGATCGCGTCCTCCTCGTCCTTCACCGGGACGATTACGGACAAGAGCGGCACCGAAAGGTGCGGGTCGCTCATTCGAACACCCATTGGCGGTTCAGCCAGAAGACGAGAAGCGGGGTCACGCATAGGACAAGGGGATAGGGGGCCCAGATCGGAAGGTCCATATGCTGGACCAGCAGCCAGACCCACAGGCTGTTCAGCGCGAAGCTGATCAGCGAGACGATCGCGAAGCGCAGGATGCGGACCGTCTGCCGGTCGCGCGAGCCATGGCCGCGAAAGCTCCATTTGCCGTGAATGACATAGCCGGTCGCGGCCGCACCGACGAAGCCGCAGGTCCAGGCAAGATTGGGATCCATCCCGCCGAGCCGGACGAGCGCATGATAGATGCCGATATTGACGACCGAGGCCAGCGCGCCGGTGACGCCGTAGCGCAGCAATTGACCGAGCAGGGCCATGCGCTCGCGGGTCAGGATCGGGAAGTCGGACATCGGCCGCGCTTTTCCACAAAAGCGCCGGAGCGACAAGCGGTCCGCAAGTGGGGGCATCTCGCGGAGGAACACGCTCCCCGGGGCAAGGGAACCCCGAAGGAGCGCCTCCCGTGGGGTGGAAATTGCCAGTCCGATCCCCGCGTGTCCGTTTCCGGATGCGAGGGATCACAGCATTTTGAAGCTGAACGCCAGCCTAACGACTGCGTAACGACCCTTGCGCCTGACAGCCAAGGCCGTTGCGGCCCGTGCAAGCTCGCCCTAAGCGGACGCGATGCAGGCGCCCCCAGACACCGCTTTCGAAGATCGCATGATGGCGTGGATCGAACGCCAGTGGCGGATCGCCATCTGGCTGCTGTTCGCCGGCACCTGCGCTTATTTCGTCTATTATAAATGGGGCCAGATACGCTGGCTCGCGCTGAGCGACACCGACGACAATCTGCGTCTGGCCGAGGTCAAGGCCTGGCTGGGCGGGCAGGGATGGTTCGATCTCCGCCAGTATCGGCTGGCCCCGCCCGAGGGGCTGAACGTCCACTGGTCGCGTATCGTGGACCTGCCGATCGCCGGGCTGCTCCTCCTGTTCCGCCCGCTGTTCGGGGATTTCACGGCCGACCGCATCGCGGTCGCGGTCGCACCGATGCTCGCGCTGGCACCCGCGCTCTGGGCGCTCGTCCTCACCATTCGCCGGGTCGTCCATCCCCGCGCCTATCCGGTCGCCTTCGCGATCCTGATGTGCGCGCAGACGACCTTGTTCATGTGGATGCCGCTGCGCATCGACCATCATGGCTGGCAGCTGGCATCGCTGATGGTGGTCGTTGCCGGCCTCGCCGATCCGCGCGCGCGACGCGGCGGGGTTCTCGCCGGGGCCGCGACCGCCTTCTCGCTGAGCATCGGTCTCGAACTCATTCCGCTGATGGCGGTGGCAGGTGCATCGGTTGCGCTGCGCTGGGCCATTGCGGGCGCGCCGGACGACGCGCAGCGGCTGCGAAGCTACGCCGTCTCGCTGGGCGGCGGCTGTGCGATCGGCTTCGCAGCCTTCGCCTCCAACGACAATCGCGCGATGGTCTGCGACGTGCTGTCGCCCGTCTATCTGTCGACGCTGCTGCTGACATCGGCACTGATGACCGCCCTCAGCTTCCTGCGCGGCGACCGCCGGATGCTCAGGCTCGCGCTGCTGTTCCTCGCCGGTGCGGCCATCGCCGGCTTCTACGCGGTCAGCTTCCCCCAATGCCTGGGCCGCCCCGAGGCGATTTCGCCCGAGCTCGAGCGACTGTGGTTCTCGCACATCCGCGAGGTCAAGCCGATCTATGCCAAGCCCTGGCGTGACGCGTTGCAGACCAGCTGGCTGCCCCTCATCGGCGCGGTCGGCGCGCTGATCGCCGCGTGGCGCGCGCGCGGAACCGCCGCCGGTCCGGTCTGGGCGACGCTGGCTCTGCTCAGCCTGCTGGCGACCGCCGGCCTTGCCTGGCAATCGCGCTTCGGCCCGCAGGCCCAGCTGCTGGCGGTCTTCGGTGCGACCTGGCTGGGCTGGCAGCTCTTGCCGCGGCTGCTCGATTCGGGCTCCTCGCTGGTTCGCGTCGGCGGGACCTTGCTCGTCTTCTTCGCGCTGTCGGGACAGCTTGCGCAGTTCGCAGCGATGCTGCCCAAGTCGAACAAGGAGCAGCGGCGTGAAAAGGTCGTCAACCGGGCCGAAGGCAAGCCGCGCCGCTGCGTGACGCTGCCGGCGCTGGCCCAGCTCGACCGGCTTCCGCCCGCGACCATGCTGACCTTCGTCGACCTCGGTCCGCGCCTGATCGCGATCACGAAGCATAGCGCCGTAGCCGGCCCCTATCACCGCAATGGTGCTGCGATCCTCGACGTCCACCACGCCTTCCGCGCGACCTCGCCCGAGGTGGCGCATGAAGTCATGCGGCGGCGTGGCGCGACGATGCTGCTGCTATGTCCCGGCATGGCGGAATCGACCATCTACCGCGCCCGCGCGCCGCAGGGCTTCTACAGCCAGCTGGTCGATGGGCAGGTTCCCGACTGGCTGCAGCCGGTGGAGCTTCCCGCCAATTCACCCTTCCGCCTGTGGAAGAGAGTCGGCTGATCGCGCCGCTCAGGCGACGCCGAACGACGTCCTGATCCCGTCGATCACGAACTGCGCGGCGAGCGCCGCCAGCAGCACGCCGAGCACGCGGGTGATCATCGCCTCCAGCTTCGGCCCGAGCACGCGCATCAGCGGGCCCGCGGCGAGCAGCGCGGCGAGAGTGAGCGTCAGGACCGCCGCAAGCGCAGCCAGCACGATGAAGGTCTGCTGGAGACCATGGCTGCGCGAGACGAGCAGCATCACGGTCGCGATCGATCCGGGCCCCGCTATCATCGGGATCGCCATCGGGAAGACCGAGATATCCTCGATCGGGCGGCGTTCTTCCGCCGCCTTGCGGCTGATCTCGTCGGCACGGCCCTCGCGCCGTTCGGTGCGCTTCTCGAACACCATTTCCAGCGCGATCAGGAACAGCATGATGCCGCCGGCGATGCGGAAGGCGTCGAGGCTGATGCCCAGCGTCGCCAGCAATTTCTCGCCGACCAGTGCGAACACCAGCAGCAGGATGGTCGCGATCACGGTCGAACGGATCGCCATCGAGCGCCGCTGCCCATGGGGCGCGTCGCGCGTGAGGCTGGCGAAGATCGGCGCGCAGCCCGGCGGATCGATGACCACGAACAGGGTCACGAAGGCCGATAGGAACAGCGCGAGCATATCGGGCTCGAACAGGGACATTCAGATCGCGTCCGGGGCGAGCGCGATCCCCGCGCGACGATGCGCGGCGACCAGCGTGTTGCGGAGCAGGACGGCGATCGTCATCGGGCCGACCCCGCCGGGCACCGGGGTGACGGCCGAGGCCACGGCAGCGGCCTCGTCATAGGCGACGTCGCCGACCAGCCGGGTCTTGCCGGCCTCGGCACCGGGGACGCGGTTGATGCCGACGTCGATCACCACCGCGCCCGGCTTGATCCAGTCTCCGCGCACCATTTCGGGACGGCCGACTGCCGCGACGACGATGTCCGCGCGCCGGACGACCTCGGGCAGGTCGCGGGTACGGCTGTGGGCGACGGTGACGGTGCAGCTTTCGGCCAGCAGGAGCTGTGCCATCGGCTTGCCGACGATGTTCGAACGCCCGATGACGACGGCATTCAGGCCCGACAGGTCGCCGAGCCGATCCTTGAGCAGCATCAGGCATCCAAGCGGGGTGCAGGGGACATAGCCCGGCTGTCCGACCGCCAGCCGGCCGGCATTGACGACGTGGAAACCGTCGACATCCTTGTCGGGATCGATCGTCGCGATCACCTGTTGCTCGTCGAGCGGTGCGGGCAAAGGCAGCTGGACGAGGATACCGTCGACGCGGTCGTCTTCGTTGAGCTGGCGCACGAGCGCCAGAAGCTGGTCCTGCGTCGCATCGGCGGGCAAGCGATGCTCGAAGCTCTCCATCCCCGCCTCGACGGTCGCCTTGTGCTTCGAGCGGACATAGACCTGGCTGGCCGGATCCTCGCCGACAAGCACGACCGCGAGGCCGGGCGCACGGCCCGTCGTCTCGCGAAACGGGCCGACCAGCGCCGCCACCCGCCCGCGGAGCCCTGCCGCGAATGCCTTGCCGTCGATGATGTCCGCGCTCATGCCTTGTCCCTGACGATGATTTCGAGTGCGGCCGCGAGACGCGCCGGTTCACCCTGTATGTCGAGCCTCTTTAGACGCGATGTGGCGCCGCTGGCCAGAGTCACGTCCCGGCGCGCAACGCCCAGCGTCTTGGTGAGCAACCTTATGAGCGCGTCGTTGGCCGCACCGTCGGTCGGCGCCGCGCAGAGCTTGACGGAGAGCCAGTTGCGGCCGTCATCTCCACGCACGACGCCTTCGATCGCATCACGACCGGCGCGCGGGGTGACGCGGACGGCGAGCTTCAGGCCGTCCGGCGCCGGTGTCCAGGCCGTCAGACGCCCGCCGCAGCGGCCTGGACGATGCCGTAACCTATTACCATCCGCGCGATGTAGATCAGCAGCAGGACGACGAGCGGCGACAGATCGATCTGGCCGAAATCGGGCATGATACGCTGGACGGGGCGGTAGACGGGCTCGGTGATCTTCTGGAGCGCGAACAGCACCTGCCGGACGAAGTCGTTATAGGTGTTGATCACGTTGAACGCGACGAGCCAGGACATGATCCCCTGGATGATCACGATCCAGGTGAACACACCCAGCAGCATGTCCACGATCTGCAGCAGGAGAACCAGCATCTAAGCCCCTTCGCGAATGACCCACATGGCGTCACGGCCCGATGTAGGGGCGTGCGGGCCATCGGGCAACCGCCAGAGGCGGTCCACGGCGCCCGTCAGTCGAAGAAACCCATGTGATCTGGCAGGCCCAGTTCCTCGGCGAGATCCTTGAGGTCCTCCGCGCGGCGCAGATTGGCTAGCACTTCCTTGCGATCCTCGGGATCGTCGTCCGCCATCGCGACCTTGGTAAGCTTGATGATCCGGTCGCGCACCGCCGGGAAACCAATCTGGTCGAGGCGGTCGAGATCGAACTCCAGGATCGCATTGGGCGCTTTCCAGAACGGCCAGAATTGCCACCAGCGGCGCGGGCCGGGCGCCGGCGACGCCCGCCGGACCGCGCGCACCCGCCAATGGCCGCCATCGTCGTCGAACATCTCCATCCCGGTCAGGATGTCGTCTGCCGCGACATATTCGGGAAATTCGCGCAGCAGCCAGGCGTCGTCGAAATAACAGAGCGCATTGTCGCGCAGGATGCCGAGCACCGGCAGCGGAATCCGGTGCCCGCCCACGATGGCATGATGCGGATCGTAGCTGTCGTCCTCGGCCATGGCCTTCCCCCGAGTCGCACCTGGAACAAGACGGGAACATATCAGACCATAGCCGAGGCGCAATGCCGCTACCGGTGAGACCTCGGCTTAGGCCTTGCCCCCCGTTTTTGGGCGGTTTCTCACTATAGGAGGCGATTCCAACCGGCAGGTTCTTCTGTCGGAGCGTGGTGCCGCGGAGGCACGCTCAGCAAGACCGCAGCGCGGCGCCCTCATCCGCTTTCCATGGATGCGACGGCGCCGAGGACACAGCCTCCGTACAATCCGCAAAGGATTGCGGGTAACCCCGAATAGCGCTTCGAGCCGGCCTCATGCGATTGGAGCATCAACAGGAACGACAGCGGCGGATCTACGATATCCGCGAGGATTGAGACGGATGCTCGAACGGTTGAAGGATTTTTCCCGCCACGCCCTGGCCCGGATCACCGGCCAGTCGGAAGCGAACGATGGCGATCGGCGGCGCAGCGAGCGCAACGAGACGCTGATCTTCGGAACGGTCATGTCGGGCGGCCAGATGGTGCCCGTGCGCGTACTCGATCTGTCGCGCGGCGGCGCCCGGATCGAGTTGCCCGAGCCGCAGAACATCCGCGACCTCGTCTGGCTGCACTGGCCGCGTCTGGAACGGCTCGGCCGGGTGATGTGGGCGGAGGGCCGGTCGATCGGCGTCAAGTTCGCGCAGCCGCTCGGCCCGCAGGAATTGCATTTGATCCTGGCGGCTTAAGTCCCGAGCCCCTTTCGCGAATGGCGCTCAGGCCGGCGCGCGACCGCGAATGGGGCGCCGCCAGCGATCCGGTACTTGTAGCATAGCGTAACCGTCCGCCGCACTCAGTGCAGCGCGCGCCACAGGCTGTAGAGGCTGGTGACGCTCAGGACGATACCCACGAGCAGCATGAGGCGCCTGGCCTCGATCCTCTTCGCGAGAATCGCACCCAGCGGGGCGGCCATCAGCCCACCGATGATCAGGCCGACCGCAGCGATCGAGAAGGCTTCCAGACCCAGGGTCAGGATGAAGGTCAGCGAGATCGTCGTCGTCAGGAAGAACTCGGCGGTGTTGACCGTGCCGATCGTGTAACGCGGCTCGGTCCCCTGGACGAGCAGGTTGGACGTCACGACCGGCCCCCAGCCGCCGCCGCCCGCCGCATCGAGGAAGCCCCCCGCCAGACCCAGCGGTTCGACGACTTTCGCCGGCTTATACTCGCCGCCGTGATTCATCCGCCACGCCCGCCACAGCAGATAGAAGCCGATCCCCGTCAGATAGGCCATGACGAAGGGACGAGCGACCGATCCGTCGATGTTCGACAGGATATAGGCCCCGGTGATTCCACCGAGCATGCCAGGAACGACGAGCCGGGAGAAAAGCTTCCAGTCGATGTTGCGATGATAGACATGGCTGATCGCCGAGGCGGCGGTGGTGAAGGTCTCCACCAGATGGACGCTGGCCGAGGCGCGGGCCGGGGCCACGCCCATCACGCTCACCAGCAGCGTGTTGGTGATGACGCCGAACGCCATGCCCAGGGCACCATCGACAAGCTGGGCGACGAAGCCGACCCCGATGAAGGGCAGGATCGACTGGACTTGCTCCATCGTCAGTTCGGGCAACACGAACATGGCAGCTTTTCTCCCCCGTCGACGATGGGCCGAATGCCACCCTCGCGATGTCCCGTCCTTATCTCAATCAAATTAATCGACAAGACATGGCCGGGTCAGTTCTTCTTCGCCGGCCGCAAGAGAAACTTCGATGGCGCCGGGACGCGCCGCTCAATCGAAGCGGAAGCCGGAGATCATCGTTCCCAATACGGTTTCTCCATAAATTCTATTCCCGCGCCCCTGCGAGGCGCCCGCCGCCACCATCAGCGGCAGCAGGTGCTCCTCGCGCGGATGGGCGTAACGGCCGGCAGGCGCTTCGGCCCAGCCCGCCAGCCGTTCGGCGCGTCCTTCGGGCGCCGCTTCGACGGACTCGACGAGCCAGTCGTCGAACAGCCGCGACGGCTCCGCTGCCGTGGATTGTCGATAGGCCTGCATATTGTGGAAACTCATGCCCGCGCCGACGATCAGCACGCCCTCGTCGCGCAAGGGCTGCAGCGCGCCGCCCGCCCGTGCGGCGAGCAGCGGATCGAGGCTGCGATCGAGCGACATCTCGACCACCGGAACGTCCGCGTCGGGAAAGGCGACCATCAGCGGGACGAACGCCCCATGGTCGAGGCCGCGATCCCCATCGACGGCGCCATCCAGTCCCGCGCTGCGCAATAGCCCGGCCGCGCGCTCGGCAAGCGCCGGGTCGCCGGGAACCGGGTATCGCAGGCGATAGGTATGCTCGGGAAAGCCGTAATAGTCGAAAAGGAGATCGGGCCGCGCCGCGCCTGTCAGCCGGAAGCCGTCCGTTTCCCAATGGCCGGTGACGATCAGGATCGCGCGCGGCCGTTCCGGCAGGATATTGGGGAGGCTGCGCAGGAAATGCTCCATGCCGGTCCACATTCCCTGGGGATCGTCCATGAAGAAACAGGGTCCGCCACCGTGCGGGATGTAGAGACTGGGCATCGTCATGCGGACAAGATCGGGCGACGCGCGGATCATTGCAAGGGAGGGGTCCGGACATTCCCCGGGGGGCATCATCGACACGCCACGAAGTCCGTGCCAATCCTTGCCGCGCGACGGCCGGGGGGTCGTCGGTACAAGGAGAGACGTTCCATGTTCAGCCACATCATGCTCGGTGCGAACGACATCGCGGCATCGAAGAAATTCTACGACGCGATTCTGGGTGTCCTCGGCGTCGCTCCCGGCGCGGGCGGCGACGACCGGGTGTTCTGGATGACGCCGACCGGCATCTTCGCGATCACCAAGCCGATCAACGGCGAGCCGGCCGGTCCCGGCAATGGCAGCACGATCGGCTTTTCGGTGTCGGGGCCCGAGCAGGCCGATGCCTGGCACGCCGCCGGCCTGGCCGCGGGCGGCAGCGCCTGCGAGGATCCTCCGGGCGTCCGTCCGAGCAGCATGGGCGATCTCTATCTCGCCTATCTGCGCGATCCCGCCGGCAACAAGCTCTGCGCCCTGCACCGGATGGGATGACGAATCGGCCCCGGCGCATCACGCGCCGGGGCTTGTCCCACCAAGTTTTCAGGCTTCGCGGGCACGCGCGTCGGCGAAGATCGTCCAGACGCTGATGAACATGGCGGCGATCACCGGCCCCACGACGAGGCCATGGATGCCGAACACCTCGAGGCCGCCGAGCGTGGTGATGAGAACCACATAATCGGGCAGGCGCGTGTCGCGACCGACCAGCACCGGGCGCAGGATATTGTCGACCATGCCGATCACCAGCACGCCCACGCCGACGAGGATGATCGCCTTCACGACCGCGCCCGTGGCGAGCAGGTAGAGCGCGACGGGAACCCAGACCAGTCCTGCACCGACAGCGGGGATCAGCGAGGCGATGCCCATCATCGTACCGAGCAGCAGAGCGCCCTGAACGCCCAGGGCCCAGATCGCCACGCCCCCCAGAGCGCCCTGCACGATCGCGACCACCATGCTGCCCTTGATCGTGGCGCGGGTGACGACGATGAAATTGCGGACCAGCGCATTGCGCTGATGCGGCTCCAGCGGGACCGACTCGACCACCGCCTTGCCCAGCCCTTCGCCGTCGCGCAGCAGGAAGAAGGCCAGGTACAGCATGACGCCGATGACCAGCGTGAAGTGCAGCGCCTGTTGCCCCACCAGCAGCGCCTGGCTGGCCAGCGCGCCGAAGCTTCCGCTGAGGGCGTCGGTCAACTGGCGACGCGCCTGGTCGAAATCGGTCCAGCCGGACCGGCGAAGCATGGTTTCGGCCCAGTCGGGGAGCGCTGCGGTCATCTGCCCGAACAGCTGGGCGATGTCGATCTGGCCGGACTGCAGCTTCGCGTAGAAGCTCAGCAGCTCGTCGATCAGTGCCGAAGCAAGGAAGAGCGCGGGCAAGACGACGATCACAGTGATCAGCAACAGGGTCAGGAAGGCAGCACTTCCCGGCTTGCCGGGCATACGGTCCTGCAGCGCCTTGTTGACCGGGTAGAAGAGGATGGTGAGGACGAGGGCCCACAGGATCGCGCCGAACAATGGGGCGATGACGACCGCGAACCCCACCGTCGCGAGCAGCACGATCACCAGGAACGAGCCCTGCTCATAGCGTATCGGTTTCTGGTCCCCCGCGTCCATTCTTCAACTCCCACACTGACGGCGCCACCAGGCGGCCATCGTCCCGCTGCGTGCAAAATGCCACGGGATTCGTGACGGTTCCATCGCCACCCGAATTTGTGGGCGGATCGAGCGGGTGAATCCCGCCTTGTGGGGAGGCGGTGCCACGACCGCCGGCCCGGCAAGAATCAGCCGGCCGGCGAGATGGCGTCCGCAATCAGCTTCTTCGCCGGGGCGCCGTTCCAGTCCATCGCGCCATAGACGCGCCACAGTTCCTTGCCCTGCGCATCATAGAAAACGGTCGTCGGCAGGGTTTCGGTTCCCAATGCCTGCATCAGCACATTCTGCTGGTCCGAATGACGGGTGAGGGCCTTGAATCCCTTCTGCTCGAAAAAGGGGCCGATGACCTTCGCACCTTCCAGGTCCTGGCTGACCGTAATCAGGCGGAAACGCTCCTCCTCCTGTGCCATGCGGTCGAGCGCCGGCATCTCGGCGACGCAGGGCGCGCACCAGGTCGCCCACAGATTGACCATCAGCGGCTTGCCGCGAAACTGGGTGAGCGTCGCGGGGCCACCCTTTTCGTCGGCAAAGGGTATGGCCGGCATTTCCTTGCCGCGTTGCGAAATATCGACGCGGCCCACGGATTCGGCGGGTACGCCGCCTTGCGGGGCGTCCTTGGGTTTACTATCGCAGGCGGCCAGCGCCAGAGCGAGGAGACAGGCAATCAACGGCCGCACGAACAACTCCAACAAGATGTGGGGAGGGCGCTTCGCAGAGGGGCCCGCCGCAGTCATGCGTGAGATTAACGCCTCGATCCCGTTCGACAAGCGGCTTTGGCAGCAGGACATCGCCGGCTCCAAGGCGCATGTTGCGATGTTGGCCGCGCAGAAGATCGTGACCGAGGCCGATGCCGCCGAGATCACGCGCGGGCTGGACGCGGTCGCCGCCGAATATGCCGAGAAGGGTGTGCCGGTCGACCTCGCCCTCGAAGACATCCACATGGCGACCGAGGGCCGGCTGGCCGAGCTGATCGGCGCGCCCGCCGGACGGCTGCACACCGCCCGCTCCCGCAACGACCAGGTCGCGACCGACTTCAAGCTGTGGGTCCGCGACGCGATCGATGCGGTCGATGCCGGCCTGCACGCATTGCAGGTCGCGCTGGTCACACGCGCCGACGAACATGCCGCCAGCGTGATGCCCGGCTTCACCCATCTGCAGGTCGCCCAGCCGGTGACGCTCGGCCACCATCTGATGGCCTATTATGAGATGATCGGCCGCGACCGCAGCCGCTTCGCCGATGCGCG
This sequence comes from Rhizorhabdus phycosphaerae, assembly GCF_011044255.1. Taxonomy (NCBI): domain Bacteria; kingdom Pseudomonadati; phylum Pseudomonadota; class Alphaproteobacteria; order Sphingomonadales; family Rhizorhabdaceae; genus Rhizorhabdus; species Rhizorhabdus phycosphaerae. The sequence continues at coordinate 2,670,808 of NZ_CP049107.1, read as the reverse complement.
CAAGCGGCTGAACCGCTGCCCGCTGGGTGCGGCCGCGCTAGCGGGTACCGGCTTCCCGATCGACCGGCACAGGACCGCCGAGGCGCTGGGCTTCGACGCGCCGACCGACAACAGCCTCGATTCCGTCAGCGACCGCGATTTCGCGCTCGACTATCTGATGGCCGCCACTCAGTTGAGCCTGCATCTGTCGCGGCTGGCCGAGGAGTTCATCATCTGGGCCAGCCAGCCCTATGCCTTCGTCAAGCTGCCCGACAGCTATTCGACCGGCTCGTCGATCATGCCGCAGAAGCGCAATCCCGACGCGGCCGAGCTGGTACGCGGCCATTCGGGGCGCATCGCCGGCTGCATGACCGCGCTGGTGATGACGATGAAGGGCCTGCCGCTCGCCTATTCGAAGGACATGCAGGACGACAAGCCGCCGGTTTTCGAGGCGCACGACCTGCTCGCTCTGTCGATCGCGGCGATGACCGGGATGATCGAGACCGCGACCTTCGTCGCACCGCGCCTGCGCCAGGCCGCCGAGCAGGGCTTCTCTACCGCGACCGACCTGGCCGACTGGCTGGTCCGCGTCGCCGACATCCCCTTCCGCGAGGCGCACCACATCACGGGGACCGCCGTGAAGCTCGCCGAGCGCGAGGGGCTGGCGCTCGACAAGCTGCCGATCGAGGCGCTCAAGTCGATCGACGAGCGGATCGACGAGCGCGTCTATCAGGCGCTGTCGGTCGACGCGTCGGTCGAAAGCCGCGCCAGCCATGGCGGCACCGCGCCGTCGCAGGTTCGCCAGCGCATCGCAGAGGCCAAAAACCGCCTGGGGATCGAAGCATGAACGCCCGCCGCTATGCCGTCGGTGCAGCGGTCGCCGCCCTTCTGCTGCTAGGCGGTTGCGGCAAGCGTGACGCGCTGCGCCCGCCCGAGGGCAAGGCCTTGCCGGCCAAGCCCGCAACCGCGGCGACCCAGCCGACGGTGCAGGATCTGCTGACGCCGCCGGTCGAATCGCGGCCCGTGCGCAGCGACGACGTGCTGCGCCGCTCCGAGGAGCGGCCCGACGACCGCTTCAACCTGCCGCCGCCGGGCTGATAGCAACTCCGGCAGACAATATCCAAACAGCCCGCGCCGGCCGATCGGGGCGTGCGGCACATTGCGGGCTCGGCCTGCCCGCGTGACCATGGGGACGAGATGGACCATTTCGAGCTGAAGAACGGCGTCATGCATGCCGAGGGCGTGCCGCTGCCGGAGATTGCGCAAGCCGTGGGCACGCCGGTCTATGTCTATTCCTCCGCAACGATCGCCCGCCATGTCGAGGTGTTCCGCGAGGCGCTTGCCCAGGTCGAATCGGGTCCCGAGGGGCCCCTGATCGCCTTTGCTGTGAAGGCCAACCCGAACAAGGCCGTGCTGGCGACGCTCGCGGGGCTGGGCCTGGGGGCGGATGTCGTGTCGGGCGGCGAGCTGCTGCGCGCCCGGGCCGCCGGGATCCCCGCCGACAAGATTGTCTTTTCCGGTGTCGGCAAGACCGCCGACGAGATGCGCCTCGCTCTGTCGGAAGGCATCTTCCAGTTTAACGTCGAGTCCGAGCCCGAGGCGGAAATGCTGTCGGAGGTCGCCTCCGCCATGGGCGTCGAGGCGCCGATCGCCTTTCGCATCA